>CAZAHB010000246.1:0-7676 GCA_964484945.1 uncultured Armatimonadia bacterium
AAAGTGCCCGGGGACCGAGCGCACCGGCGCGGGGAAGCCGGGCGCCTGCACGCCGGTGCAGTTCATGATCGAGTCCGCGAGCGGCTCGCCGGCGAGGCGGCCGTCGGGGGTTGCGGGGGTGACGTCACCGTAGCGGATCCAGACGGTCCAGCCGAGGAAGCCGGGGAAGAACGGGCCGCCGAGGTAGTTCTCGTTGCCCTCGATGAAGTCGCACCACGTGCCCGCGACCTCGCCGAAGAGGCGGTTGGCCAGCGGATGGTCGGTCCCGTGCTTGGGGCACTCGCGCTTGATCGCGCGGCGCAGGTCGTCGTGGCCGTCGAAGTCATCGCGGATAGCCTCGCGGAAGTCATCGAGCGTGTACTCACCGCGCTCCTCGACGAGCGTCTTCACCGCCGCGAGGCCGTCCACCACGTTCGATGGCGCCACCGCCTCGGGCTGGATGAAGTTGTAGAGCGCGCCGCCATCGGACATGTTGCGGCCGCTTTCGATGCAGCCCTCGATGAGGCACGAAAGCAGCGGGAAGGGCCGGTGGATCGACTGCAGCCACAGGTCGCGGTTGCACTGGATGATCGCGCCATCGACAGCGTGGCGAAGTACGCGCATGAAGGCGTCGTGCAGTTCGGTGCAGGTTTGGGGCTTCGGACCGGCCATGCTGCTGCATGCGTCCTGCCAACTCGCCGGGGGATCTGTCAACCGCAACCCCACGTCCGTCGCGAAGTCCTCCGCGTGGCCCTTCTCCGGGTGCACGCCGCCGAAAAGCGCGTAGTCGAGGCACATCGCGAAGTTCACGTAGGGCCAGGCGACATGCGGGTTGGATCGGCCCATGATCGAGGTCTCGGTGCAGGTGCTGGGCAGGTGGTCCACAGCGTGTTCGAAGGGCACGCCGTGGCGCACGAGGCCCTCGGTGATCACATCCGAGTTGAAGATCGATGGCTGGCCGGAGCCGTTGCGCAGCAGGGCCATCGCGCGGCGCATGAACTCGCGGTCGATGTCGGCGTGCCACGAAAGGTCGATGCCGGGGAAGTACATCTGCACCCGGTCGGCCAACTCGAGGATGCGGAAGGAAAGCTCATTTGTGGCGTCGGAGCCATCGGGCTTGCGGCCGCCGAGCACGAGGATCACCGCGCTCATCTGCGGGCCCTGGAACTCGTTGCACTTGATGAGAAGCTGGGCCAGGAGGTCCTCGGCAAGCTCCTCGTCGAGTGTGCCGGCGTCGCGCTCGCTCTCCCAGAAGCGCCAGAGCCACTGATCTATCCGCCCCGGGCCGAAGCAGTGGTGATGGTGTGAATTCTCCAGCGCGCACCCGAGGAACATGAACCAGCCAAGCTGGATCGCCTCGCGGACGGTGCGCGGGGGCCTGTGGGCGATGTGGCGGCAGGTGGCCGCGGTCTCGCGCAGGTCATCGGCCCACGCGGGGTCCTCGGCGTCCGCGGCCATCTGCTGTGCGAGGTCGCCGTAGCGTTCGATGAGGCCCTGGAAGGCCTCAAGCGCGATCCGCGCGGCGTCGTAGAACTGTTGCTTTGCGGGAGTCTCGGTGTCATCCGGGCGCAGGGCGTGCTGCGCGTCGTCGATGCGCTGGAGGATGCCATCGAGGCCCTGCTTGCAGGCGGTCGGGTAGTCCGGGGCCATGTGGCCCTCGGAGACGAAGCCGCGCCAGTTCTGGCGGCCGAGGTATTCGCGCGCCTCGGCGATCTCCTCCTCGAGAGCCTCGTCCGCGTGGGTGTTGGGGTGCCAGCCGACGAGCCGCTCGCCTTTGCGGATGCGCACGGGCATCTGCTCGAAGAGGTGCGCGACGGCCTTCGCGACGCGGATCTGACGCTTCGTCTCGCCCTCGGTCTGGCGAAAGCTCTCGGCCATGATCACGCAGCGCTCGGCGAAGAAGGTCCCGTCCGCGAGCACGTCCTCGCGCAGCGAGCGGGACCACTCCGAGAGCCCGTCAGGGCCGACGGGTTGTGGAAGTGCTTCAGGTTTGCGGTCTTTGGTTGTTGCCATTACGATCCTCCGAACATGACGCGTCACCGTCGTTCGTCGCACGATAGAACCAGCGCTAACGTCAAACGGCGACGGGCAGGATGCCCGTCCTACAAACGACATAACTGACAACACCCGCCGCCGTCCGCCGTGAGCTTGCGACCTGTGACTTGCGACTGATGACTTCCGTTCACCCGCCCCGCGCGTCGAACTCCGCGCGCTGGCGGGATATCAGTTCGTTCTGCTCCTCCGCCCACGGGTCGAGGATCTCGCGGAGATACCAGACCTCTTCGGGCGCCTCCTCGGCGAGGTTGGTCTGCTCGCCGAAGTCGTCGGTGATCTGCGAGAGCCAGATCGGATCCGGATTCTCCCGGCCGTCGCGGAACTGGCCGTTGAGCACCAGCTTCCAGTCGCCGCGGCGGATGGCGCGCTGGCCGCGGAGGTTCCACGCGATCCAGTCATGCGGGTTCTCGCCACCGTTGGCGACCATGTCCAGCAGCGACTCGCCGTCGAGATCATACGTGCTCGGGTCGCCGCCGACCGCATCGAGCATCGTGGGGAACACGTCCATCATGATACCCACTTCATCCGACACCTGACCGCCCTCGATTGTTTCCGGCCAGCTCATGATCGCGGGCATGCGGATACCGCCATCCCACAGCGTCCCCTTGTGGCCCTTCAGGCCGCCCGTGGTGCCGCCGTAGTAGGGGTCCTTCGTGCCGTCGAGCCAGTTGCGGGTCTCGCGCGAGGGGCCGTTGTCGGAGCTGAAGAAGATGAACGTGTCCTCGCGGATGCCCTCGGCCTCCAGCGCCTGGATGATCCGCCCGACGCCGTCATCCACGCCCGCGATCATCGCGGCCATGATCTGCTTATCCCACGGGAGGTGGTCGAAGCGCGAGACGTACTTCTCCTCGGCGTGCATCGGGTAGTGCGGCGCATTGTAGGAAGTATAGAGGAAAAACGGGTCGCTGTCGCGGGCACACTCGTGGATGTAGTCAACGGACCGATCGGAGATCATGTCGGTCATGTATTCCCCGTTGCGCCAGATCTCCTCACCGTTCTCCCACAGGTCGTGCAGGGGGTCGATCCCGCGATTCTGCATGTAGACAAACAGGTGCGAGTAGTAGTCGATGCAGCCTGACAGGTGCCCGAACCACTCCTGGAAGCCGAAGTTGTGTGGCATCGAGCGCTCCGTCACACCCAGGTGCCACTTGCCGAACAGCGCGGTGCGGTAGCCCTCCTCGCCGAGCGCGTGGGCGATCGTGTTCTCGCGCTTGGAGTCGGGCAGGCCCTCGGACTCGCGGTGGCTGGGCAGCACGCCGTTGACGCCGGCGTGGTCGGGGTACTGGCCGGTCATCAGCGATGCGCGCGAGCCGGAGCATACCGCGCAGTTGGAGTACCAGTCGGTGAACCGGATTCCGGATTCGGCGAGTTCGTCGAGGTGTGGGGTCTCCACGTGCGTGTCACCCATGCACGACAGGTCGCCGTAGCCGAGGTCATCCGTGTAGATCACGATTATATTTGGTCGCTCAGCAGGCATCTGACAGGCTCCTCTCACTGTCGGACGAGTGTCTCAGTGTGCAACTGTTCGGCATCGCGCCGCGCGGTCCTTCCTCCCGCGGCTGGTCCCTTGCTTCGCCCCCGCACGCGGGGGACCTGCCTCGAAGGCTCTGTATCAAAGTCTAATGATTGGCTCCCGCCGTGCTGCGGCTGCCGGGCCTCACCCCCCTGCGATAAACGACATCGCTTTCCCCCCTCTCCCTTGTCCCGCCGAAACGGCAGGCGGGACTGGCGGGACGAGGGGGGAGGAACGACAACTGCGTCCCTGCAACAGGGAATTATCGCTATCCTCAACTCTTGATACGGACCCTGCCTCGAATCGCCCGGTAGGGAGGAACCGATTGCTCGCGCGGCCAAACAGACGGCACCAGTTGCAGTTGCCCGGCCGGGAGGTGGCGCCCGATGAATGGCCTCAGGACCGTACTGCTTACAGTCGCGGCAGCACTGGCGCTGTGCGTGGCCGCGCACGGAGCGCTGATCGTGAACGAAGTTGACCCATGGGACAACGTAATCGCGCCGACGGCGGCGCCTGCCGCGCCGAACGTCAATGTGATCGACGTTCACGCGGCGCGCAACGAGTACGAGAGCGTGGCGCTGAGCGTCTACAACGATGCCGACGATACGGTCTACCTTGAGGCGAGCGTCAGCCCCGGCGATGGGGAGCTTACGCGCGAGCAGATCGTGCTGCGCGAGGCCGTGCATATCCGCAATCGCAGCGGGGCGCTGGTCGCCGATGCGCTGCCGAGGCTGGGCGCGGGCGAGGTGCTGACGATCCCCGCCGGGGAGCAGCGCCAGATCTGGCTGGAGATTCACACCGGGGACCTGCCGGCGGGATACCACGCATTCACGGTCCGGCTCACCGAGGTCGGCGGTCCGCAGGCCGCCAGGGTGCGCGCGCGGTTGCACGTCTGGGACTTCTCGCTGCCTGACGAGATGCCGCTGGCGGTCTTCAACTGGGATTACGAGGTCCGCGGGCGGAAGGGCGAGGCGCTGGAGAGGTATCTGCGGGCGATGGTGGAGCATGGGGTCAACGTCTTCCATCTCACCGGCGGGCCCGGGGTGCGCTGCACCGCCGAGGGAGAGTTGCTCGAAGAGCCCGACTTCTCCGAGTGGGACTATCTGATCGCGGCCGAAAAGTCCCACGCGCGCATGTTCCTGTTCGAGACCTGGCAGTTCCGCGGCCGGTCCTTCGAGACGCCCGAGGGTGAGGAGATCGAGTACCTCTCCGAGCCCTGGAAGCGGGCGTTTGAAAGCTGGCTCACTCGGTTCGTGGAGTACACAAAGAGACAGGGTCTCGCGTACGAGGACTGGGCGTTCTACCCCTTCGATGAGTATATCGGTCCGAAGTTCGTCGCGCTGGGGCAGGAGATCAGGCGGATCGACCCAAAGATACTGATCTTCACCGACAGGGTCTCCACCGTTGAGGAAGTATCGGCCGCCGAACCCTGCGCGGACATCTGGTGCCCCTACGACGGGCATTTCACCGAGAAGCACGCGGACGCGCTTGAGATCATCATGGAAAGCGGCAAGCCCGTGTGGTTCTACTTCTGCGGGCGCCACCAGAAGGCCATGCCGCCGCTGGAGCGCTACCGGTTGATGGGCTGGAAGAGCTTCGCGCGGGGGCTGGAGGGCTGCACGTACTGGAACATCTTCGGGGCCAGGGGCAGTGCGTGGAATGACTTCGACGGCCAGCACCCCGACGCGGGCAGTGTTTACACGGCCCCGGGCGACGAGCCTGTGCCGAGCCGCCGCTGGGAGGCGTTCCGCGAGGGGCTGGAGGACTACTGCTACCTGGCGATCCTCCAGCAGCGCGTGGAGGACGCCCCCGCGGGGACGAACACCGCCCGCGCCAGACGACTGCTCGGATCGGCGCCCGAGCATGTGCTGGACGATCCGGCGACCTCCGAGTTGCAGCACTGGCGCCGTCGCATCGCCGCCGCGATCGTCGATCTGGGGAGGGAGCAGCAATGACCGGGCACCGTTTGCACCACTGGATGGCGCTTGTGGCAGTACTCGCGCTGGCGGTCTCGTGCCATGCACAGACGATAAAGCCGCCGGAGGTCGAGAACCTGCTGGCGAACCCCGGCTTCGAGACCGGTGACAGGGAGGGCTGGACGACCGTGCTGGCCGGGGACAGAGCGGGTGAGGTGAGCGTGGTCGAGGAGGCCCGCGGCGGCGAGTTCGCCGCGCGCATCGAAGCGCCGACCGACCGGGCGTGGAGCGTGTTGCGCCAGCAGGACTTCGATGTCTCGGTGGGGGAGACGCTCGTCGCGACGGCGTGGGTGAGGTCCTCCAGCGCCCGGGCGAAGATGGTGCTGACCGGTGGCTTCCTGTGGGGCGGCAGCCCGTCGGGGCATCAGTACGTGCGCAGCCACCACAGCGGTTCGGGGCAGTGGGAGAGGCTGCGCGTGGAACTGACGATCGAGCAGCTTCCCGTCTCCCTGGCGATCGGGTTCGACTACCGCTCCGCGGGCTCAGTAGTGCTCGTCGATGACGTCCGCCTCGCGCGCGAGACCGACGTGGTGGCCGAGGAGGCCGCTGTGTGGGCGAACGAGCTTGCCGGGGTGGCCGACCGCGAGGACCTGCCCGACTGGGTGCGCGAGGGGATGCGCGAGCGCATCAGGCGCGGAGCCGAACTCATTGGGCAGTACCACCAGACCGCGCGGGATGACGCGGGCTTTGAGGACCTGATCGCGGCCCTCAGAGAGTACTCGGCCACGCGCAACCAGCTGGTCACGTGGGTGGCCGGGGAGCACGCCCCGGATGGAGGCGAGGCGGCGCCGCTGGCAATCGCGAGCATCGACCTGAACGTGCTGCGTGGCCGGCAGGCGACGGTGACGCTGGGGCTGCTCAACGCATTCGGGCAGCATTCAGTGGCCGTGCGTATCGTGCCCGGAGCGCTGCATGAGGCCGGAAGCGAAGACAGCGAGGAGCCGCCGCCGGTTGCGCTGGCGGGCGGGCAGATCGATGTCGCGGAACTGATCGCCCACGGAGGGGATGTGGTGGCCGCGGACCCCGGTGAGGACCTCGCGGTGTGGGCGCCGGCGGATGAGCCGCGACAGGTGCGGCTTACCCTTCGGGCAGAGGGCCTCGCGCCCGGCACGTACACGGGCACGCTGACCGTGCTGCCGCTGGACCCGGTCGAGGGCGGCCGGCCGCAGGACGTGCCCGTCACGCTGACCGTGGAGGAATAGGCCCGACCGCCTGTCGAGGAGTTGACATACCATGTCCGCGAAATCACGCGTCAGTCGCAGCGACATTCTCTCCGGCCTGCGCGAGGTCGGCCTGTCCGAGGACGATCTGGTCCTTGTGCATTCCTCGCTGAGCGCGTTCGGCTATGTCGAAGGCGGGGCGGATACTGTAATCGATGCGCTGCTGGAGGCGGTGGGGGAGAGCGGAACGGTCGTGGTGCCCACCTTCACCTGGGGCGACTTCCACGATGCCGAGGGCGTGACACTGGACCTGCGGAACACCTCGTGCAGGGACGAGGTCGGGATCATCCCCGAGACCTTCCGCCTCCGCGATGAGGCGCGCCGCTCCACGCACATCTGCCACTCGGTGGCGGCGATCGGCCCCCGCACGCGCGACGTCATGGGCCATGGCGTGTCCAGTTTCGGCGCGGGCAGCACCTTTCACGCGCTCTACGACCATGACGCGTGGTGCCTGCTGCTGGGAGTGGAGTTCACCTCGTGCACGGAGCTTCACGCGGTCGAGGAGTACATGGACGTGCCCTACCGGACCCACCGGGACTTCTCGAACTCGACGGTGATCCTCGAGGACGGGACCGAGATACCCTCGCACTCGATCGAGTTCCTGCGCGAGGAGGGGTACCGCAATGATTTCGGCAAGATGCGCGGGGTGTTCGAAAAGCACGGGATCCTGCGGACAACGCAGATCGGCGATGCGCTCGTGACCAACGCGCGGATCCGGGACATCTTTGACATCACGCGCGAGTACATGGAAGAGGATATCGGGTTTCTGCTGGATGAGGAGTGGAGGGGGCGGGAGTAGCGGCGCCCCTCCCCCTGGCTCGCTTCGCCCGCCATCCCCCTCCCCCTT
This sequence comes from uncultured Armatimonadia bacterium, assembly GCA_964484945.1. Lineage (GTDB taxonomy): Bacteria > Armatimonadota > Zipacnadia > Zipacnadales > UBA5352 > UBA5352. Next base: position 7,591 of record CAZAHB010000246.1, read on the forward strand.
GTCCCGCCTGGCGGCGGGATGGGCGGGAGAGGGGGAGAAAGGCAACGGCAGCAATACGGGAGTTACGCGGAGGCCGGAGCGGAAGG
>CAZAHB010000247.1:0-7644 GCA_964484945.1 uncultured Armatimonadia bacterium
CCACGCCCACCATCTGGGCGATGATGTACAGGGCCGAGATCACACAGGTCCACGCTATTCCCGCGCGACGCAGGCGGACTGAGTCGAACCTGCCGGCACAGAAATCGGGAATGGTGTACTCCCCGAAGCGGCGCAGGGGACTGGCGATGAACAGCAGCAGCAGGATGTAGCCTGCCGCGAAACCAGTCGCGTACCAGACCCCGTCAAAGCCCCATTCCCAGACGAACGCGGTCACCCCGAGGAACGAGGCGGCGGAGAGGTAGTTCGATGAGATCGCGGAGGCGTTCGTAAATACGTCCACACCCCGGCCCGCGACCCAGTAGTCGTCCAGCGTGGCAGTGCGGCGCGCGGCGCTGAGACCCAGATACATCGTCAGGATCAACACCGCGATGGCGGCGATCAGTGGCCACAGTGCGATGTCAGCTCCCATCACTGACCACCTCCGCTTCCCACCGATTGGAGTACGTCACGTAGACGAGAGCGATGATCCAGAACTCCACGTGGAAAAGGATCCCCACGAGGAGCCATGCGAAGGGGATGCCGAAGACAGGAGTGAGCATCGCCTCCGGCATGGCGGCGTTCAGAAATGGGACGCTGAACACCGTGAGAAGGAATATGACGGCGAGCAACCCGCTCAACTTGAGCTGCCGCCGCTGCATCTGTTCATACGTCACTGGCGGTCCCTCCTCCGTCAGGTGGCGTGCGATACAGCTAAGCCGGTTCCCAACTATGTCTGAAACCGTCAAGTGAGCCTCAAATTAGCCGTCGGCTATCCTGAGACCTTCCATGACTCTCGTATAGACGAAAAGTATGTCGGGCAGCCGGCCACATACCAATGAACCAATAGCGGAGGATTTGGGGCGCAGATCGCGAACAACAGTCTATATGCAGATCGGCCGAAGGACCATTGCCACGGGGCACGGAGGACGATGCAGATGTCAGTGCAGACGCTCCCCACAACCACGATCGAGGGCCATCATATCGCCCGGTTCGTCATCGGCACCAACTGGTTTCTGGGCTACTCGCACCAGAGCGCGGCGAAGAGCAAGTGGATCAAGCGCTATCAGGACGCGGAGAAGATCGCGGAGGTGCTGGAGGTCTGCTCGGCAGGCGGAATGAACGCCTTCGTGGGTCCGGTCAGCGAGTTGATGACCGAAGCGGTACGCCTGCACGAGGACCGAACCGGCCGAAAGCTGATCCAGATCCTCACACCGGGCGGAGGCACCACCGAGGAGCTTATGGAGGGGATCGACGAGGCAGCCGACCTCGGCGCGGAGTTCTGCCTCCCGCACACCTCATGGACCGATGCGCGCATCTCGACCGCCCGCCAGGAGATCGAGGACTATCCGCGCGTGGCCGAATACATCCGCGAGAAGGGCATGATCCCCGGACTCTCCACCCACAGGCCCGAGGCGATCGTGGTCAGCGACGCGGCCGGGTACGATGTGGCGACCTGCATTCAGCCACTCAATCCCATCGGCTTTCTCTGCGCGGTCGAGACCGACTGGATGGCAGGTGTCATCAACCGCACGGACATCCCCGTCATCTGCATCAAGCCCCTGGCCGCGGGGAGAGTCAACCCGCCCACCGGCCTGAGCTTCGCCTTCAGTAACATCAAGCCGATCGACATGGTCTGTATCGGCCTGCTCAGCCGCGAAGAGGCGGAGGAGGACCTGGAGATCGTGCGCCAGATATTTGAGCGCCAGCGCACGGAGGTGGAGTTGCAGTACACTCGCTCAAAGGCGGCGCTGAAGGAAGAGTAGCGTCGTTCCGTCTTCGAAAATCACTCCACTGCGCCTTGTGGAGTTCTTGAGGTAACCTTAATCGACAGCATGAACAACCGGCAGCTCCTCCCGTCTAATGCCTCGGAACAGGTCAGCACAAGTGGTGGCGAGGAGGAGACTGATGAGGCAGCGGGAGAAACTGTCAGCCGTGCCGGCGGCATTAGGCTCCCGCTGAACGAGAAGTGATCTGGCGAGGTGGACGTTGACTGACCTGTTCGTGGCCCCCGGGGACATCCCCGGGGGCCTTTTCGTTCTAAGAGGCACGCCTACTCGGTCCCGGGGAACCTGCAGGCCACCGAGATCTCGCCATCGGCCATCGGCAGCGCCCCCATCTTCACCGGATCGCCCTCGCCGGCCGCGTCCCTTCTGAACAGCCTCAGCCCCGGGGCGGTCGGTTCGACCACCGTCCAATCGCGCCTCGCGTAGAAGAAAGCCTCCAAGTGGAAGGGGCACAGGTCCACTGTAGCGGGCGCCTTTCCGCGGGCAATCGGCGCCTCGCCACCGCGCGAGAGACCCAGGAGGGCGTCCGCCCGCGGTGACATCGGGTCCATAATCAGCCACGTGACCGACGGAAGCGGACCGATTGTCATAAGCGGGGAGATGCTCCACCCCCGGAGTTGCTCATCAGACGCCGAGAGCGTCCAGGACACTCCCCCTGAGTGAGTCGTGTAGACCCGCTCCCCCAGAAAGCAGCGGGCATGCACCGGATTGTCCACCACCGGTGTCACCATCGCTTCGGCGGGACTGTCGTCCGGCAGGTTCTCGTCGCGCCGCGCCCACGCCCCGCCCACATCCGCGCTGACGTAGACCGTCCGACCGAATGCCGCGTAGAGGACCTCCCGCGCCCCATCGCAGCCGCCCGAAAGGCGGTAATGCTCGAGTGGAGGCCGTGCCCGGGTGGCCCAGGTGCGCCCTCCGTCACCGCTTCGCCACAGATGTTCGTCTGTCTTTGCATAGATCGCCCGCACCGCCCCCCGATATGAGAGGCCGTCGGGCGCTGCGCGCGGAAGGGTCTCCCGGATGCGCAGCAGGTCCGTCACATCGGCGGCCTCAAAGGGCGCCTCTGATCGCAGCCACCGGTCGTCTTCGTAGCGGAAAAGCCCGTCTGCGGTTACCATCACCGCCCTCGGCTCAACGCCCGAAAGGGCAACGATTCGTCCGCTGGCGAAGCCCACGGGGAGGCCCTCGCGTGCTTCCCGCCACGTTTGCCCACCGTCTCCCGAGAGGAAGACGCTCTCCCCCACCTGCCAGACCCAGTGCCGGTCAAAGGTCAGCGCCGCGGGGTCAGGAGCCGCGGTCGTAACCATCGCCAGCACGGCTGCCGCCACCGTCACCCTGCACATGGCCGGAACCTCCCCGGCTCAGCTCAGACAGCCACGAATGTTCCACGCTCGGGCGCGGCGACGGGAGTGTTCGTGGCAATGTACGTCCGCAGAGCATCGATCGCCTTCACGTCGGAGTGCTCCCGGTCTGAACCGTACGTCTCCGGCACGCCCTGAGTGGTTACGAATGCCACATCGAACTCTTCATCATCGCGCACGTGCCGGTCCTCGACGAAAAGCTCTTCAATGCGCGCGCCGGGCGGGTTCTCGACCTTGAAGTAGCAGGTGAATCCCAGTGAACGCTTTACGTAGCCGCCCATCTGGTTCCACGGATCCCTCGCGAATGTGCGCTCGAGGTTTTCCTCCAGCATGTCGCGAAGTTCAGCGCCCGTCAGAGTGCAGGTCGAGACCGGCGGGTTCACCGGGATGATGTTCCACAGATCGCCCAGCGTGATCTGACCGGGCGCCACCGGAGCGCCGTAGCGCCAGCCGTTGCTGAAGGCCATCTGCGCGCCGGTCTCGTCCAGCAGCGCCTGCAGCAGGAGGTTGTCCATCGTCGACTCGAGGGTCTTCGCCCGGAACAGGCCGGTTTGCGTTTCGCCGATCACCTCCGCGAGCTTCTCCGCTTCCGGCCGGGTTGTCTCGCGGACCATCCCCTGAAGCTCCCAGTCGGGCTCGATGTCGTCGCCGATAACCACCAACTCGTGGTCGAAGGCCGCGATCTGCCCGTCCTTGATATGGCAGTCCAACCTCCCGATAAACGAGCCGTGGCAGCCGGACTGGAAGATGATGACGTCGTCGATGACCTCCGCGCGATACATGCGGTTGTGGGTGTGGCCCGACAGCAGCACATCAATGCCCTCAACCTCGCGCGCGAGCTTCGCCTCCTGCGCGAACCCGAGGTGCGAGATGACCACGATCAGATCGCAGTCCTCATCACCGCGGAGGTGCTCGATCTCCAGACGCAATTCCTCATCGCCGATCGTCATGTAGATGCCCTCGCCGAAGTGCGCGGGCATGGTCCTGTCCACGATGGTGGCGGCGATCCCGATCACACCGATGCGGAAGCCGCCGCGCTCGATGATCCGGGTGGTGTCGAAGACGTGCTCGTCGGTCTGCTCGTCATAGCAATTGATGGCCAGCAGGGGGTGCTCGACGTCGGCCGCGATCTGCTTGAGGTGCTCGGGGCCCCAGGCGAACTCCCAGTGTGCGGTCCATGCATCGAGGCCCATCTCGTTGACGATGGGGACGACCGCCTCTCCCCGGCTCTGAACGGCGGCGTGGGTGCCATGGATGGTGTCGCCACAGTCGAAGAAAAGGGTCGCCCCGTCGGTCTCATCGCGAATCCCGTCCACGATGCGCTTGATCCGAGGGAAGCCGCCGGCCGGGGCCCAGGTGGCCTCCCGGCCGTGCCAGAACATCTCCAGGTGCTGGTCCAGATAGGCGTGCGTGTCGTTGAGTTGAACGATGGTCAGATTACCGGACGCGGACATGGCATGAGCACCTCCTGTGCGGCGAACATCTTCTTATGGAGACGGCGGTCACTGCTTCAGAGCGCGGATGATCGCCGCGTTGAACCGGGGCAGATCACGTGGCGTGCGCGATGTAATGATGTTGCCGTCTACTACCACCGGCCGATCGACGTACTCAGCACCCGCCTGTTGAAGCTCTTCGGCCACGCCCGAGTAACAGGTGGCTGTGCGACGGTCGAGCACGCGGGCGGTCACGAGAACCTGCGGCCCGTGGCAGATGGCCGCGACCGGCTTGCCCGCAAGCGCCATCTTCCGCGCCAGCCCGACCATATGCGGATCCTGGCGAAGCGTCGCAGGTGCGTGGCCACCGGGAATGACCAGTCCGTCGAACTGTTCGGGGCACACGTCGGCTGCTGCAAGGTCGGCGGTGACGGTCACGTCGCCGTTCTTGCCGGTGTACTCCACGCCTGCGTCCTCAGCCACGAAGACGACCTCGGCCCCCGCCCCGCGGAGCGCCCCGGCGGGGCTTTCAAGCTCGCTGTCCTCGAAGTCCTGTGCGACAAGGACTCCAACTGACGTACCATCGAGCGGCTTCGCTTCCGCGGCGACGGCGCCCGAACAGATGCAGAATGCGATGGCAACTGCTGTAAGCCCGGTGATCGGTGAACGCATATCCATCTGCCTCCTCAACCTCTCCATGCGCCGGTGCGAGCGTCAATTAGAGATTCCCGGTGCACGCCGTCACTCCTGTTCGCGTCCGATGGTCACAAGTCACCCAGTTGCTGCACGATGCACCGGACTCGTTCCACGCATTCTCGTTTGAAAGCGTCGGACCGGCCGGTGGTCAGGAACTCGAGTGCGCTGGAAAGGTCCACCAGTTCCGCCCGCACCCGCCAGTCATCAGGGATCGACGCCCCGCCCGCCTTTAGGCCCGCGCGGACATGAACGTGCAGATGTGCCGGAACGTTGCGGAGGAGATTCCCCACATCCATCCAGCGTGTCCCGGCGTGGGCGAACTCCCAGTCGAGAATCGCGGCGATGCAGCCATCGCGCACGAGGATATTCGCGGCGTTGAAGTCACCGTGGACCAACCGCGGGTCGCTCAACCCGTCGCGGAGATGACGGGTCCCCGCCATCAGCCGCGTGACGTCGTCTGCGAGCACCTCGCCCAGCCAGCCGCGAACGTCCGCGCGCGCGAGGATCGTGGTGGTGAAGTCGCCGTCGGGGAAGTCGAACTTGGTGATTGTTCCGCCGGGCTCAAGCCATCCGGCGGCGTCGAAGCGGAGAGACTGAATCCGCGCAAGGGCCTCGCCAGCCAGCCGCAGTTCCTCGTGGGTCTGCCTCAGATGGCGGCCTTTGACGAACTCAAGCGCCAGCCAGTCATCGCCGACAGCCAGCACGTCCGGCACGGGCGCGAATTTGGCAGCCAGGGAGAGGGCGTGCGCCTCGCGCCGCGCATCGCCCCGAGCGAGAAGCCTGACCACACACTCCGTACCATCCGACAGCCGCACGTGATAGTTGCTGTTGGTCTTGCCGCCCCGGAGGAGATTGGCCGACAGCACCTCGCGCCCGTTGAGGAATTCGGCTGTCAGCGCGGGGTCGAACTCACGATGGGGGTGACGGCGGTCCGTGTCATTCACGCCATGGAGGCCCACGTGATGTCGTACATCCGCTCGCGAATCTGCTTGATCTTCTCGATACCGCAGTACGGCGGCATCACGCCCGCGCTGGTGAGGACCACGCCTCGGATCGATCCCGCTTCCCTCAGATCGCGCTCGATGATCTCGCAGATCTCGTCCACGGGCAGCAGCCACGTGGGCGCCTGCGTGCCGCCGATCACCGCCATCGACGGCGCGCGCTCGTTGCGGTCGGCGATGGTCGTGTCGCCCAGCGTCGGGGCGGTATAAGCCTCGATGCACTCGGCGGGGAGTTCGTCGATCTTCGGGAGGAGGTCGTAGAGCTGTCCGCACTGATGCAGCATGTGGTGCTTTCCGGCCTCGCGGATCTTCATGCCGTAATCGCGCAAATGCTCGAAGCAGTAGCGCTCGAAGATCTCCGGGGACAGCAGCGTGGTGGAGGTGTTCTCCACGGATGTGAGCCACTCGGCCGGGCAGTCCTCCAGCACCGCGTCGAGGAAGCGCAGCCGCTCGGCGTGCATGGCCCCGATCAGTTCCTCCGTCTCACCCGGGTGGTCCTGCAGGAAAAACCAGGTCTGCTGCGGGCCGATCCAGTGCTGGATAAGCTGCATCAGCGGCGAGATGCCGATGCCCGTATGCACGAGGCCCCGGTCGCCGACCTGTCGGATCCGCGCGCGGGCCTTCTCGGCGAGGGACTCATCATGGCTCCACTGATTGCCCTCGAAGACCTGCAGCGCGGCGGGGATGTCCGCCACGGACCTGATCGGGAACTCGGTGGGGTGCCAGGAGGCGGAGTTCGCGTCCCATCCGCGCGCAAGCTCCAGCGTGCCGTCGGGCGTCTCCCAGCGCTCTACCATGCGCGTCTCGCCGCGGTCAACCGAGTGCGTGACGCGCTCGTTCTCGCACACCGCGGGGGCGGGGCAGCCGGCGTAGTGGTCGAGATCGAGGTAGTCCACGAGATCAAGCTCATCCATCTCCCGCCACTTCTTCGGCTGCAGCATCTGGTATGAGCGGCCGAAGACTTTCACCCAGAACGGGAGCCGATCGACCTCCTCGTGCCTCAACGCGCGTTCGAAGCGTTCCTTGCCCGTCATGGCCGAGCCTCCTGCCGTTGGAGAGGTCGGCCCCCGCGCCGACCTGTGCCGTGTGTAGTCGCCAGTCGCCAGTCGCCAGTCGCCAGTCGCCAGTCGCCAGTCGCCAGTCGCCAGCCGTTAGCCGTTAGCCGTTAGCTGGTAGCCGTTAGCCGTTAGCCGTTAGCCGTTAGCCGTTAGCCGTTAGCCGTTAGCTGGTAGCTGGTAGCTGGTAGCTGGTAGCTGGTAGCTGGTAGCTGGTAGCTGGTAGCTCGTAGCTCGTAGCTCGTAGCTCGCAGCTCGTAGCTCGTAGCTCGTAGCTCGTAGCTCGTAGCTCGTAGCTCGTAGCTCGTAGCTCG
>CAZAHB010000248.1:0-7631 GCA_964484945.1 uncultured Armatimonadia bacterium
CGCCTCCTCGGCCTCGGAGCCCAGCCCCGAGGTGGCCTCGTGGAGGATCAGGATGCGCGGATTGCGCAGGATCGCCCGGGCAATGGAGATGCGCTGGCGCTGCCCGCCAGACAGGCGCGTGCCACGCTCACCCACGCGCGTCTCGTAGGCGTCCGGGAACTCGGTGATGAAGTCGTGGGCGTTCGCCGCGATGGCAGCCTGGACGACCTCGTTGTCCGGCGCATCCGGCCGACCGTACTTGATGTTGTCGCGCAGCGATCCGGAGAACAGGAACGTGTTCTGCATCACCATGCCGATCTGCTTGCGCAGGCTGGTGATCTGCAGGTCGCGCAGGTCATGTCCGTCAAGCAGAATGCGCCCCCGGGTCGGGTCGTAGAAGCGCGGGATGAGGTTCACCAGTGTGGACTTCCCGCTTCCCGACCTGCCAACCAGCGCGGTCACCGTCCCGGGGTCGGCGACGAAGTTCACGTCGGTGAGGACTTCTTCGCTGGGGTCGTAGGAGAAGTGGACGTGGTCGAACTCCACTTCGCCCTCACAGTCTTTGAGGATGATCGGGTTGCGGCGCTCCTGGATATCCGGCGCGGTGTCGAAAAGCTCGAAGATGCGCTCGATGGCCGCCATTGCAACCTGGATCTGGTCGTTGATGGTGATAAGCTGGATGATCGGCCGATAGAGCATGCCCATGTAGGCGTTGAACTGGATGAGCTGCCCGTATGACATCCGGTTGGCGAAGAGGATCTCGCGGCCGCCGACGTAGATGACAATGATCGTGGCCATGCCGGTCAGGAAGGTGGAGATCACGCCCAGGAAGGCGCGGGCCCGGCCACGTTCGACATACAACTCGATGACCTCGCGGATCTCATGCACAAAGCGCCGGGCCTCGGACCGTTCGCGGGTGAATGCTTTGATGACGCTGATACCGGAGATTATGTCATTGAGCTGTCCGGAGATGGCTGAGAACTGCTCGCGTGCCTCGCGGGATGTATGCCGGATCTTCGGCCGCCACGTCAAAAAGTTAATCGCGTACAGGGGCAGGACCGCAACGGTTATCAGCGCGAGGCGCCAGTTGATGGTGAATATCAGCACCATCACGAAAAGGATGGTGGTGGAGTTCGTGATGATGTTGACGAGGTTCCCGGTGAGTGTGCGCTGAACGGCGTCCACGTCGCGGAGAATGCGGGTCATGATACGACCGGTGGAGCGGCTCTCGAAGTATCGCATCGAAAGCCGCTGCAGGTGTCGGAAGAGCTGTTGACGAACGTCGAAGACGACACGGTTGCCGATAACGACCATCATCATCCGGCGCACGTAGCTGACGATGGCGATTGCCAGTCGAATGCCAAGCAGCGCTCCGCAGACACCCAGAACCAGGGCCCACAGTTGGTCCTGTACGGTGATCTGCACCGCCGGGTCCATGGTGTGGTAGCTGGACAGCTGGCTGTCCACCAGCAGGCGTGTAAGGTAGGGAGGGACCATTCCCAGACCGGTGGCGACGAACACCAGCAGGATGGCCAGCACAATGCCCATACGGTAGCGGGCGGCAAACTTGAGCAATCTGAGGAAGAGTTCCATGTGAACAAAAGCGCCCCTGAGAGCGGTCCTTCGCGCGTCGTTACGGCAATGTACCCCGCTGCCGGGTGAATGTCAAACGTGGTGGGACGGCCGGCGGGGGAGGCGAGTTGAATCGACACGCTGATCACGCATTTGCAACGAAACCTTGTGACACACATTCCAGGGAGGCAGATTGATGTCCGAGCAGCGCTCGTACGACAGGTCACTGGAGCTTTACAAGCGCGCCATCGAGGTTATTCCCGGTGGTTCACAGACAAACAGCAAGCGCGGGACAGCCTACGCGCTGGGAGCGTATCCTATCTACGCACAGAACGCCGAGGGCGCGCGTATTCAGGATGTGGATGGCAACTGGTACATCGACTACGTGCTCGGCCTCGGACCGATTACAATCGGGTATTGCTACCCCGAAGTCGATGCCGCAGTCCGCGAGCAACTCGACAGGGGCATGATCTACGGCCTTCTGAGCCCGCTTGAGGTCGAGGTGGCTGAGTTGGTGTGTGAGATGGTACCGTGCGCGGAGATGGTGCGCTTCCTCAAGGGCGGTGCGGAAGTCACGCAGGCCGCCGCGCGCATCGCCCGCACGCACACGGGGCGCGAGATCCTGCTCAACAGCGGCTACCGCGGCTGGGCCGACACCTGGCGCGCGCAGGGAGCCGGGCTGGAGGGGGGCGTGCCCGAGCCGATCGGCGACCTCATCGACGGCTGGGAGCGCTTCGACCTCGATTCGCTGGAGGCGAAGCTCCAGCAATACGAGGGGAACGTCGCCATGGTATCGCTGGACCCTGCCACGGGCGGGAACCGCGTCCCCGACGGCTACCACGAGGGCGTGCGCCGGCTCTGTGACGAGTATGGCGCGCTGATGATGTACGACGAGATCGTCACAGGCTTCCGCATGGCCCCGGGAGGCGGCCAGGAGTACTTCGGCGTCACACCCGACCTGGCATGCTTCGCCAAGGGCGCGGCGAACGGCATGCCACTGGGGATCGTCTGCGGCCGGGCGGAGGTCATGCAGCATGCGATCGACGACACGGTCATCAGTGTCACGTACGGCGGTGAGGCGCTCTCTCTGGCGGCCGGCCGCGCCGTGATGAAGCTGCTGCGCGATGAGCCTGTCATCGATACGATCTGGGAGACCGGGGGCCAGTTGGTGCAGGGCTTCGAGGACCTCGGCGAAAAGCATGGCGTGCCGCTGCACTGCCACGGCTACGAGCCGATGACGAGTCAGACGATCGACTACGAGGATGCGGAGCTTTCGCGCGATGTGTGGACGCTGCTTTTGCAGGAAATGGCGCAGCGGGGGGTACTGCTGCGACGCGGCGGACTGCTCTTCGTGACATATTCGCACGGAGACGAAGAGGTCGAGGAGACGCTGTCGGCCCTCGACGAGTCCCTGGCGGTCATCGCCGAGGCGGTTGATGAGGGAACGGTCACGGACAGGCTCCGCGTTACGGAAGTCGAGGAGAGCTTCAGGAGCTTCACGTAGGGCCACCAGCACGCATCATGTGTCGTTTGCGCAGGACAGGCTTTCCACTTCCTGCCTGTCACCCATGTCAAGCGGCGCCGGCACCACGCAATCAACGGGCGCTCTCACTACTTGAGGGGCAATCTGAAAGGGGTCCGCCATGCACATTCTCGTAACAGGTGGCGCGGGGTTCATCGGGAGCAACTTCGTGCGGCATGTGCTCGATGAGCGCGCACACTGGCGCGTGCGTGTGCTGGATAAGCTCACCTACGCGGGTAACCTCGACAACCTCAAGGGCCTACTCGACGATGATCGCCTGGAGTTCGTGCAGGGCGATATCTGCAACCAGGAGGCTGTCGAGGCAGCGATGGAGGGCGTCGATGCCGTGGCGCATCTCGCGGCCGAGAGCCACGTGGATCGTTCCATTATCTCCGCCGAGGCCGCCGTAGAGACGAACTTCACCGGCAGCTTCCGCGTGTTCGAAGCTGCCCGCGCGGCCGAGATCGAGCGGGTGATCCACGTCTCGACCGACGAGGTCTACGGCGCATGCCTCGGGGAGCCCTTTACCGAGGACGACCCGCTCACGCCCCGCAACCCCTACGCCGCGACCAAGGCCGGCGCCGACCGCATGGCCCACTCATACTGGGTGACCTACGAGCTTCCGATCATCATCGCGCGGCCGTCAAATAACTACGGCCCGTGGCAGTACCCGGAGAAGTTGATCCCGTTCTTCACCTGGCGGGCGCTGAATGACGAGCACCTCCCCGTGTACGGTGACGGGATGCAGATTCGCGACTGGCTCCACGTGCAGGACCACTGCCGGGCCCTGATGCTGCTGCTCGACGAGGGTGCGCCCGGTGAGGCCTATAACATCCACGGCGACAACGAGCGGCCAAACATGGAGACTATCGGGCTGATCCTGGAGGAGTTAAGCAAGCCTGAGAGCCTGATCCGGCACGTGGAAGATCGCCCCGGCCACGATGTGCGCTATGCCATGGACGCCTCGAAGATCCGCGCGCTGGGCTGGGAGCCGGAGGTGGAGTGGGAGCAGGGCATCCGCGCGACCGTGCGGTGGTTCGCCGAGCACCTGGAGTGGATGCGCGCGTCTGTCGAGCGGGGGAAGGCGTACTTCGACGAGTGGTATGAAGGGCGGTGAGGACGGTCGGGAACCGGGAATGGGGGACCGGGGACGGCGAACGGCGCCATTGCCGAGCCGTCACTCACCACTCACACCTGATAACTCATAACTGCCACTACGGCGCGATCGACCAGTAGCAGTTCTGGTCCGAGCACGGGACCGCGCCGGGCATCATCTTCTTCACGTGCCCGTCGCAGAACATGTAGTTGGCCCCGTCGTTGTGGCGGCCTGCCGCATCGTCATCGCGCACGAAGCCGTGCTCCTGTGTCCCGTAGCCGCTGATCGCGTGTTCGCCTGTGAAGTCCGTGATGAGGATCGTCTGCGATGGGCGCCTGATCTCATCCATTGTATGCCCGGGCGGCGGTTCCGCGTCGGTGCCGAGATCGTCGTCCCAGTGCACGTGATTCATCGCGTAGCCACCATCCTGCCCGTAATCCGGGAAGGTCCCGTCGAACTCGTTGAGATCCGGCGCCGTGGGGCACACGAAGATCTGCGTGTTGTGGATGTACGGCTGCAGCATCAACCGCCAGGTCCAGGTGGGCGCCGAACCCTCCGGCGCACCGCCCATTGTCAGGTCATCCCATGGAAGACGGTGGTGATCCTCGTTATACATCCCGAACGCCAGGCCGATCTGCCGCATGTTGTTCAGGCACGCGACCTGCCGAGCCTTCTCCCGCGCTCTCGCGAAGACAGGGAACATCATTGCCGCAAGTATCGCGATGATGGCAATCACGACGAGAAGTTCGATGAGTGTAAAGCCGGACCGTTTTGACATGCGCTCACGTCCTTTCGTAGCACCTCATACAGTACATACTTCGCCAGAGGACGTCGTCAGTCCTCGTGGTACCATTGACGCTTCATACTCGGACAGGTGATGGTCTGTCCCATGCGGAAGGAACACATCCGTCGAAACGAATCTCAGTCTGGAGGGCGACGATGCGCAGGCTTCTGGCGATCTGGGCGGCCATCGCGGTTTTCAGCACCATCGCGGGCGCCGTTGACATAGAGGTATCGACCGATCCGTCGCTTGAGGCGGCGAACCTGCTTGAGAATCCGCACGTCGAGCAGGCGACCGATGGTGAACCGGAGCACTGGAGCTTCAGCACCGCGGTCCCCGAGAACTTCGATATCGGGTGGGAAGCGGATACCGGTCGCGACGGCTCCGGCGCGCTCCATGTGGTTGCGCACGAGAGGGTGATGTCGGGCTACTGGGCTCAGAAGGTGCCGGTCACACCCGGCACGTACCTGTTTCGGGGCTGGTATCGGACTACCGGCGGTCGGCTGTTGATGTACGCTCACGGAAGAAACCCTGAGGTGGAGCCACCGGTCGGCGTCGATGCGCGAACCTATCACGGCAGCTCTATCGCGAGCTTCCTCGTGCCTGTCTTCGTTCCGTACGAGGCCCTGACCGGGCCTGACCCGGACACGTACTACCCCTTCTCGGTTCAGGTCGAGGTGCCCGAGCGCCTCGGGGAGATTGCGCTGAGCATGGGCATCTACTTCACGCCGGGCGAGGCGTGGTTCGATGACGTCTGGTTCGGCCCGGCGGCAGTCGATCTCAAGCTGCGCGTGGACGGCGAGGGGGAGCAGATCGCGCAGGTGACGGTCTTCCAGGACGGTGTTGAGGAGCCGCTTTACGACTCCGGAGACGATCCCGCGGCAGGGCCCGACCATCCCCTGCGCGATCCGTTCGAGGCGACCGTCCCGGGCGTGGCGACCGGAGGAAGCTACCTGATCGTCGCGAAGACGGGCGGCGGTAATCTGCACCGCGTCCACTTCCCCGAGGAGGCACAGCAATGAAGACGCCGCGCATCGCAAAACTTGCCGCCGCCCTGATACTTGTGATCGCCGCCACATCTGCGGCGTTTGGCCGGGAGACTGTTAATGCGTCCAATTTGACAGTTCGCTGGGACGCAGATGCGGAGAGAGTGTTGGCTGAGTCCGCCCTGGATGCTGACCTGGTCGCTGCCCTGGACCTCCACGTGCACGAGGGCCACCGGGACGAGGCCCTGCCGCTGACGGTCGAGGAGGCGTCATCCGATGGACGGATGCTCACCATCCGCTACTCGTGTGAGCGCCAGGTGCAGTTCATGGCGATGTACGCTGCCCACCGCGAGGGGCTGGTCGTAAACGTAAGCGCGTTGAACGTCGGGGACGAGCAGGAGTGGCTGGAACTTGCGCTGGATGCGGAGATCGCGGACCCGGAGGGCATCACTGTCTTCGATGGCCGGAACGTGGAGGACGAGCCACAGGAGCAGTTCGGTGAGGACAGGTTCATGGGGCGGCTTCAGGTCTGCTCTGTCTGGAACGAAGACGCGAGCTTCGGGATGGGACTCGCGCCGACGGAACTGCGCTCATGGTTCGATCATTTCTACCTGCCTCCTGACGAGGAGCGCCCTGCCATCCTCTCCACGGCCACGCGGATCGTGCTCGATCCCGGGCAGGAGGACAGTGTGGCCTTCTGGGCCGCCTCGCGCCCCGGCGAGTGGGGCTTTTATGAGACGCTCGATGCATACTACGAGACCTACCCGGCCATGTTCGACCGGGATCCGGAGGTGGATCCGCGTGTGGATCTGGGCGGGGCGCAATATCGGGCCTGGCATGGCGCGCAATGGGCGCCCGAGATCTGCCGGCGGCTGTATGCGGGGTGGGAGTGGTGCTACGCTCCGTTCAGGCGCACAGGGGACATCGTCGGGCGCGAACGATTCTGGGACTATGAGCCTGCCCGCGAGCCGCAGGGCTCCCGGGCGTATGACCGCGAGCGGTTCCACCAGTTGCGGCGCGATAAGTTCGAGCGCGGGCGCAGATCCAACGTCGCGATGGGCTTCTACGTGCCCTCGCAGGTCTGGTGTGAGGAGCAGCTTGCGCGAGAGCATTACTCGGACGCGCTCATCGAAGACCCGAACACGCGGACGCTCTTCACAACCCCCTGGGTGACCGGGCACGACAACGAGCGCCTCATGTTCCCGTACAAGACCAGCTTCGGCGAACAGTCGCGAAAAGATATGCGCGCGGTGGCCGAGGAGCTTGACCTGCGCGCCTTCGCCTTCGACACGGCCGGCGGGCGCGGGAAGTATCGCGATCCGGCGCTATCTGAACTTGAGGGCCGCTCCTGGGACGAGGACGGGGTCTACTGCCGCAACAACATCGCGGTCGCGCGGCTGATGCAGTTCGTGCACTCGCTCAGGACAGATGACGGCCGCGAGCTTGCGGTCATCAGCAATCCCAATCCGCGTTGCGCCTACTCCTCCGTCATCTGGTCGGACAGCATGATGCTGGAGGGCGAGCCGTGGAAGGTCAACCGCACGTACGGCGATTCGCTGCGCTGGATGGCGGGGCAGAAGACGCTGGTCTGGTGGGAGGGCTACAATCCGCAGACCTTCGTGGATCTCGAACAGGCCTCCGACGAGCAGGTGGCGGTGCTCCTGCGCGGGCTGGCGGGCTTCACGCCCCTGCAGG
>CAZAHB010000249.1:0-7582 GCA_964484945.1 uncultured Armatimonadia bacterium
GACTTGCGACTTGCGACTTGCGACTTGCGACTTGCGACTTGCGACTTGCGACTTGCGACTTGTGACTTGCGACTTGCGACTTGTGACTAATGACTTTGAAAGGATTGCACCAATGTCAAAGCTCAGAGTCGGCATCCTCGGTCTGCGCCGAGGCCGCATTCACGTGAAGAACTACGCGTATCTCGATGACGTGGAGGTCATCGGCTGCGCGGACAGATACGAGCATCTGCGCGAGAATATGCGCGAGGTCGTACCGGACGCGAAGATGGTCGAGGAGTACGATGAGCTGCTCGAGATGGAGCCGGATGCGGTGGTCGTCTCCACCAACGGCCGCTGCCAGGCCGGTCACGCGGTCAGGGCGCTGAAGGCAGGCTGCCACGTGGTCTCGGAGGTCCCGGGCGCGTTCACGGTCGAGGAGGCCCATCAGATCGTGGCGGCCGCGCAGCTTTCCGGCAAGCAGTACATGCTTGCCGAGAACGCCTCGTTCTGGGACTTCGTGCGCTATTTCCGCAAGTGGGTGGTGGAGAAGCGGATCGGCGAGGTGAGCTACTGCGAGGGAGAGTACATCCACTACCTCCCCAGCACCCTCGTGACGGGCGAAAACGACCGCATCACCCCGATCGATGCTCGCAAGCAGGGTCTGATCGACCTCCAGCCGTCATGGCGCGCCGATCAGCCGCCGATCCAGTACCTCACCCATGAACTGGGGCCGCTGCTGGAGATTCTCGACGACCGCGTGGTGTCGGTGGTCTGCCGCGGAGGCTCGTGGTGGCAGCAGCAGGCGCCACTGCGCGCGGATGCACAGACCGCGCTGTTCCAGACTGCCGCGGGGCGGATGATCAAGATCACCGTCAGCCTCAACACCCAGCGCCCGGACCCGCACAACTACCGGATGATGGGCACCGAGGGCGCGGCGGAGTGGTATCGCCACGAGCGCTTCGCGCGGCTGAGCGACCGCGACATGGGCGTGCATGACGGGTGGAAGGTCTACGATATCGACCTTGCCGCACCGGACGATGACACCTCCACCGGCCACGCGGGCGCGGACCTGAAGACCGCCTACTACTTCACCCGCGCGCTGATCGAGGACCGGCCGGTCCCGATCGACATGTACCGCATGTGCGACTACACGCTGCCGGGGATCATGGCCGCGCGCTCGGCGGAACTGGGCGGGCAGCAGATGACGGTTCCGGACGTGCGAACCGGCCCTCGGAGCACCACGGAATTCTGGAACCAGATCGACCTTCCCGACAGCGAGCCGGAGCCGTGGGATTACGAACCCCCACAGCGACCGTAGCACTTCTGTGGTGCGCCCCGTTGAGATGCCGCCTGTGTTCAAACACGACAGTTTGAGACCGGGTTTGCGAACACCGCGCCCTGCTCGGGGAACACGAAGAGGAGATTGGGCTGTCGGTCGGGCATGATATGACCTGCTGAGAAGCCGTTGCCGTCTGTCGTTGTCGTCCGGTGGTGTGCACGTCGTTTCCGACTGCTCCCACGTCACCGTGGGATGCCCAACCCCTCTCCTTTATCATTCCGCGCTGCCTGCTCAGTGGCGCCCTGCTCGGCCCCTCTTTCGTCATACAGCAGGCAGTACAGGATCCAAACGAATAACATGACGGTCCATGGCAGGAAGTGATTGGTCAGCGGTAGCCCCAGACCGGCAGGCCAATCTGTGCTGGATTGCAGGGAGAAGAGGACCACAGTCAATAGATTGCCAGAATCGACATTCCGGAAGAAGGTCGGAAAGACCCACAAAACCGGTACGATGAGTACCACCAGAATGTAAGGTTTGGGGGGCAGTATCACCAATGCGTACACGATAACCAGGTACATGAGCAACTCGGTTTTTCTCTGCTGCCGCCAAGCTGCAGACACAGGCCGGCTGCTGACAAGAGCCAGGCTCCCCAAATATGCCAGCCACACGCCCACAGGCCCCCAGGCAGGGACGCCGGTTTTCATCGCCTTCGACATGACACGAGTGATGAGGTGCAGGCCGAAGGGCTGCCACTTATTTGCCCCATCGACCCTCGCCTCAGCCTGGAATTGCTGCATATAGGCGTCCAGGCTGTCCGGCGAGAATGCGACTGGACCGGCGATGAGCCCAGCGAATACTATCACGCCGACCGTGACGGCTAACAAGTTTCGTCTGTCTCGGTGGTCGAGCACTACCGGAAGTACAGCAAACACAAATGGTGTGAACTTGAAAGCGGAGGCCAACGCTACGAGACAGGCCCCGGGCACGGGTTTTCGCCGCAACATCAAGGCCAGACCGCTCCAAAGTAGAAGCTGCACAATGACGGTGACATTGCCACCAAGAAAATCATTGGCGAGCGAATGGTTGAAGCCGAATGCGAGCAAGACGCCCAGTAGCAGGGGATCCACCTTGGGGATGAAGTAGCGCCGCCACACCCAGATGAGCGCCGCTAAAGCGCAGAGCTTCAACATTACCCACACGCCTGCAGCGACGGGAAAGGACATAAGCGTGAAGAGGCGGAAAAAGGGCAGGACGATTGGGGGATAGGTGAATGAAAAGCCGATCTCGTGGCCAGCCGTCCTGGAAAGGTTCGCCAGTTCGTAGGGGCTGTCGCCCTGCGCCCAAGCCTGTGCCGCGGTATAATAGGTTAGGAAATCCACCTGCCGATGCCTCGGCTGCAGGATACTGCTGGCGACGGTAAAAACCCCTGCACTGAAGATCACCGCCCACAGGACGTAGCGCAATGTACGAATCTTTCGATCCATCGGGGCACAATTCCTCGCATTGTCGGCCAGCAGGCCCGTCTCGACCCGGGATGATGAGTGCCTGGTGACAGTTCCTCATTGAGGCGCATCTGACCTTCGTGGCGTATTCCAGGCACTGCGACCCGGTTGCGGGGCTGTGGCCGAAAGGATGAAGGTCCCTTACCCTCCCTCGCTGAATCTTCCCCCGCTGAGTTACGATACTGACTCTATGGAGCGAGTGCTCATGTCTGATCTGACCGACCAGTTGAAGCAGTTCGCGCAGGAAGCGTCCGCCGACCTGTGCGGAGTCGCCACACCCGATCGATTCGAAGGGCTGCCCGAGGGCGAGAACCCGCTCTCCATCTTCCCCGAGATGTCCGCCGCCATCGTCATCGGCCGGCGCATCACCCGCGGGACGCTCCGCGGGCTCGAGGAGGGCACCAACCAGGGCCTCTACGACCAGTTCGGCTACTCCTGGCTCGACACCCAGTTCGTCGCCATGTCCACCTTCGAGGTCGTTGAGTGGCTGGAGGACCAGGGCTGGGAGGCAGCGCCGCTGTTTGCCTTCCCGCCCGAGGCATACCCGCAGGGCATCCCCGTCCGCGAGGGCGCGCCCGCGCCCAACGTCTACCCCGACATGCAGAAGATGGCCGTCTGCGCGGGGCTTGCCGAGATGAGCTGGACGCGCATCGCGCTCACGCCACAGTTCGGCCATCGCCAGCGCTTCCAGCTTATCCTCACCGACGCGCCGCTGGAGGCCGATCCGCTGCTCGATTCGGACCTGTGCGGCATGTGCATGCGCTGTGCGGAGATCTGTCCGCTCGGCGCGCTTGATCCGGAAAACGAGGAGACGATGATCGTGGCGGGCCGCGAGTACACCGTGGCGAACGTCAACTACTCGAAGTGCCGCCAGTGCGACAACGGCGCGCGACCGAACCGCTACCACCCATCCGGCCCTCCAGACCGCCTCGGCGCCGTGTGCATGCGCACGTGCATGCAGATGCTCGAGGAGAACGAGAAGCTCGCGACCAAGTTCCACACGCCCTTCCGCATCCGCGAGCCGTGGGCGGTGGACGTCACCGGTGAGGTCATGGACCCCGAGCAGGTAAAGCTGGGCCCGTCCGCCGGAGCCGGCTGCGGCGACCCGGAGGGCTTCCGCGCGGCGGATGAGGAGGGGCGCAAGTGAGCACTCTCACCGCCGAACAAGTCAAGGAATTCGCAAAATCCCGCGGCGCGGACCTGTGCGGTATCGCGAACATGGAGCGCTTCGAGGGCGCGCCGGAGCAGATGGACCCGCGCTACATCTTCCCCGAGGCGCGCTCGGCGATCGTCATCGGCCGGCGCATCCCCCGCGGCGTCTACCGCGGGATCGAGGAAGGTACCCACTGGAGCAACTATACCGTCTACGGCTACAACCGCCTGAACTCCCTCTTCATGCCCAGGGCCCAGTATGAGACCGCGTGCTTTCTCGAGGATCACGCCTTCGAAGCCGTGCCGGTCTATCCGGGCGTGGGCGAGGCGGAGCCGCAGCGCGAGCCGGTGCGCGAGGGTCAGCCCGGAATGAACGTCTATCCCCAGATCCGCATCGCGGCGACCGCGGCGGGACTGGGCGAACTGGGCTGGTCGAAGGTCTTCCTCTCGCGCGAGTTCGGGCCGCGCCAGCGCCTCTGCATGATCCTCACCGACGCCGAGCTTGAGCCCGATCCGCTCGTGGAACCCAACTCGATCTGCAACCTGTGCATGGCCTGTGTGGACGAATGCCCCGGTCACTGCATCCCGCACATCAGCGAGGGCGAGACGGTCGAGATCCAGATCGAGGATAAGACCTATCGCTGGGGCGACGTTCACATGGGCAAGTGCACGCTCACCCACCATGGCCTGAACAAGGAGGCCTCGCCCTTCCTCGCAAAGGACTGCCCCGGCCTCTACATGCCTGTCGAGGACCAGGATTGCTCCGAAGAGGAGGCGTACAAGCTCACCTACACGGTCGGGCGCGGCACCTGGCGGAAGACAGACGAGTTCCCCAGCGGCCACGTGATCGACTACGCGTGGACAATGCTCACGGGCGTGGGCTACTACGCGGTCTGTGGCGCGCGCGGGTGCATCCGGGCCTGCATGATGAGCAACGGCCCCGCGGGGGAGCCTGACAAAAAGTTCCACAACGAGTTCCGCAAAAAGCCCATGTGGACCTTGAGCCCGAAGGGCGAGGTGGGTATCAAGGACGAAGAGTAGCAGCGGGCGTGTGGAGTTCGCTGAGCGTAGCGAAGCGACACTCCAGGACCTCCGAGCGGCAGCGAGGAGCGTCAAGCCCATGTGGACGCTGAGCCCGAAGGGCGAGGTGGGTATCAAGGACGAAGAGTAGCAGCGGGCGGGTGGAGTTCGCTGAGCGTAGCGAAGCGACACTCCAGGACCTCCGAGCGGCAGCGAGGAGCGTCAAGCCGGTGGCCGCGGGGGCAACAGCCTGCTCTCGTTTGCACGTTCTCAATTGTAACCTCAACGCAGCATTTTGCAGATACCACACGAGTGTGACCGTCTTCACACGCGGTCGCCCTGTCGGGCATAGCGCGCATCAGTCGTAACACAGGTGGTGGCGACGATGGGTGCAGTGCGACGCTTCGCCGTGGTAGTTGTAGTATTGACACTTTGCAGTGCAACATGGGCCCAAATGCTGACGGTGAGGGCGACCGACGGCGGGACACCGGTCGCGGGGGCGAATGTGGAGATCCGAGGCTGTGGCGCCACCGGCACGACGAATGCTGATGGCAAGTGGACGGGGCGTGTGCGCGCCGGGAAGCAGAAGGTAATCGTCTGGACGGACGCCGGAGGGACGCTCAGGGGCGGCATCGAGGACATCACGATGCCGCGCGGAACACACTCGGTCGATGTGGCGCTGGTGGATGCGATATTCTTCCACCTCTACTGGCCTCTCGCGGTCGGGAACACGTGGCAGTATGAATATCGGCACAGTGGCGACGATGGGTCATGGCGAAAAACCTGGGTCGAGTCCGTAAACAGGGCAGTCACCGTGGCAGGCGAGCCGGCCGTAGTGATCAGGGGCGAGTGGAGCGGCGGCCCTGTGGAATGGGAAGAGACGCGCGCGGCTAACGCCGACGGCTTTTTCATGTACGATCAGCAGCACGGTACCGACACGATTAAATTCGATCCGCGCATGCGTGTAGGCGATCTGCTGCCGATGGGCTACCAGTGGCACGTCGAATCCCTGGGCGTGCATAGCGACGGCTCGCCGGACACCCCGACCACTATGAAAGTCAAGTTCTCCAGGTTCCAGCGGGTACGCGTCCCGGCAGGGATGTACCCGGACGCGGCGCGTGTCGATGTCGAGATGACGATGGGGCCGGAAACGAACCAGATTACAGTCTGGTTCGCGCAGAACGTCGGGATCGTCCGGGAGGTCGAGAAGAACGCGGTGCGGACGAATGAGAAGCGGCTCGAGGAGTACTCTCTGCGCGGCGTGCGCCCGCTGCGACCGATCGGACCGATGCGCCCGATTCTACGCAGAATGCCGTGAAGCGCCCTGAGAGGGTCTGATACGATGACAGAACGCGAACGGAAGCTCCGCGAGCACATCGACGGCTGCCACGAGCGCGCGAAGCAGCACCTTGGCGCGACGGACGCGGACATCGAGCGCGGAATGGAGCTTCACCGCGAACTGCTCGTTTGCGACAGTTTCACGCTGCCGTGGAGTATCGTCTCCAGCGCGGGCATCGCCCGGCTCAACGCGGCCATCGAGGCCGGCTGGGAGTGGTCCGATTTCCAGCAGCTTCGCCTCGACATCATGGCCGCGGACTGTGCGCTCGATGAGGAGGCCGCGCACCTGCACGAGGTGATCTTCGAGACGTCCGGGGTCAACTGCACCGTCATCAACGCGGGCCCCGGACCGGGCCGGGAGTACGCCCTGCGCGGCGTCGCGCGCTTTCAGCAGGTCTGCGACAGCCGGCGCGATCGGTGGACGAAGGCCACCGAAGCGCAGCACGCCCGCGACGCGTTCGCCGAAGGCCGGCGGGCGATGATGTTCTCCGCCAACAACCCGCCGGCCGACGCCGGCTTCGATGACGGCTTCGAGCAGGTGCAGTGGCTGGAGTGGTTCCAGCGCGTGGGTTTCCGCATGATGCACCTGACCTACAATCGCCGCAACTGGGTCGGCGACGGGTGCATGGAGGAGAACGAGGGTGGGCTGTCCGCGTTCGGGTACGACGTTGTCGCGCGGATGAATGAACTCGGCATCGTGATCGACACACCCCACACCGGCCGACTGACCACGCTTCAGGCGGTGGAGGCGTCCGAAGCGCCGATCGCCGCCTCGCACACGATCTGTCGGGCGCTGAGCGACCACCCGCGCGGCAAGGATGACGAGCAGATACGCGCGATTGCCGATGATGGTGGATTCATCGGGATTACCTGCGTCTCGGGCTTTTTGCGCGAGGGCGGGGGGAACATCGTGGACCTGCTCGACCACATCGAGCACGCGATCGATGTCGGGGGCATCGACCACGTCGGGATCGGCACCGATAACGGCTACCGGGTACCGCCACCGGACGAGCCACAGTTGCTGGAGATGCCGCGCGGGCGCGGGCACTGGTGGAGCTACTGGCTGCCCGGCACCTACGGGACCGGCAATGACGAGGGACGCGACGGGAGCCTCAGTTGGGTCTGCTGGCCATACTTCACGATCGGGCTGCTGATGCGCGGCTACACCGAAGAGCAGGTGGCGAAGATCGTCGGCGGCAACGCGCTACGGCTGTTCGAGGCGGTCTCGGAGGCGGCAGAGGCGGAGGCAACGGCTGACTAACAGGATTCCGGCTTCGCCCCACACGCTGCGGCCCGCGGCCGACCCCCGCCG
>CAZAHB010000250.1:0-7518 GCA_964484945.1 uncultured Armatimonadia bacterium
ATCCTGATCCCAGGGGGCGCGTGCACGCCCCATGGCGGACCAAGCACAGCCACCGATGTCGGCTGCAGGTCCAGCAGCGGCATCGCCCCCTTTCGCAGGCGGGCGCTCACCGCGAAGTAGCGCCGATCCCGCGGGAGCGCCACCAGATCCGCGCCATCGTGGGCCCATTCGCCGTCGTACAGCTCATCGGCCGTTGCAATCTCCTCGTATATGGGCTCTCCGCTCTCCGGATCCTCCAGGGAAAGCAACAATTCTGTCACCTTCTGTTGAATATCGGCAATATCTTCCAGTTCCACCGATCCCTCCGGATCGCGCCCCTTCACGTTCAGCCGGATCTGTCCGTACGCCGCCCATGGCACCGCCCGTGTCCGCTCCCAGTCGATCGCCATGTCCTCCTGATATCCGGAGAATCTCCTCCGCAGTCGTCGCGCAAGCGGCCCCAGCACGCTCTTTATCCACGGCGCCACGCGCTTGAGGCCGAGCCAGATGTTCAGTGCCGTTTTCGCGCGACTTCGCCGAGCTTCAAACCCTTCGGACCCTGACGATGACCTGTAGGCCATCAGGCCGTTGTCCAGAAAGAGTTTCTCGAGGTTCACCAGCCGGTCCGCGGCGGTGCCCCCATGGTCGGATGCCACCACCACGACCGTGTCCTCGTCGGCATATTCGTCCACAAGGGCGCCCACGTGGCCGTCAATACGCCGATACGTCTCCACCACTCGCCCGTCCGGGTCCAATTCCAGTGGATCGCGCGAGATGATCTCCGGCCCGAGCGCAGAGTGCTGCGCCCAGTCTACCGCCTGGAATGACACCATGTACAGATCGCACGGGAAGCGCTCCAGCAGTGCTCGCGTCGCCTTCAGTGGCATGTCGCTGTGAAATGCAAGCGCTTCGGCCTCAATTTCGGGCTTGTGCAGGCGCGTTGGCGACAGTTCATACTCCCCCACCGCGTCCACCACCACGTCGTAGGCCTCGCGCGGCACCGCCAGCTCCGGCCCGAAGGCCGTGGCGTCGAAGCCGGAGAACTGAAACGCGCTCAGCTTTGCGGGAGGGAACGTCGTCGGGACGTTGAAAGTCCCAACTGAGTAGCCCTGCTCGCTGAGTGCCTCCCAGATCGTCACCGCCTTCCGGCGCGCGGCTACCGGCCGACTGGTACCGTCCGCGGACATCTGGAGGAAGTCGTAGACCCCGTGCTTACCGGGGTTCTTTCCGGTCATAAGGCTGCTCCAGGCAGGCGGTGTCATCGGCGGGACCGTCGAGGACATGGGCGCGAAACTGCCCCGCTCCGCCAGCGCGGCCAGATTCTCGAGCATGCCCTGATCCATCAGGTTATTGACTATCCCGTAATCGGCGCCGTCGATGCCGATCACGAGCACGCGTAGACGTGACATTGTATTCTCATCTCCTCAGGTGCGATCATCGGTCTACTTCAACGTGAGCGCCCGAGGACCTCCGATTTTCGGGCGGAACACAGGGAACTGGCCGGCGCATGTCGGTGTTGCACAGTACGGCTCACACACCAAAACTATATCTTCGCCACCGAGGTGTCGCATGTCCGGTCTCTACACCGTTGTCATCCCGACGCTCAACCGCCGCGAGCGTCTGCTGACAGTGCTGGACGCCGTGGCCGATCAGGACAGTCCTGAGCTGTTGCGCAAGATTATCGTCGTGGATGACCGCTCGACCGACGGCACCTGGGAGGCGCTCAACAGCCTCGAGCTTGACGTCCCGTTCGAATTCTACAAAAGTCGCAACACCGGCCCGGCATCGCGCAATACCGGCTTCGAAGCGGCTGAGGGCAAGTACATCCTTATGCTCGACGACGACACCGTTCCGGCCCCCGACTTGCTGGCCGAACACCACCGGCGCCGCGAGGGCATCGAGTTCCCGCACTGCGTGCGCGGCATGGTAACCTGGCCTCCCGAGGTCGAAGAGACGCCGTTCATGCGCTTTGTAGACCGGCACTACCAGTCGCGCATCGAGGAACTCGAGGGCAAAGAGGAGGTCGATTTCGAGGGCTTCATGTCCGGCAACCTTTCCATCGACCGCGAGCTTCTGCTCAAACACGGCGGCTTCGACACCGATTTCGTCTACGGCTTTGCGGACACCGATCTGGGCCTGCGCCTGTCGCGCAGCGGTGTCCGGATCCTCTACGCGCCCGATGCAGTCGCCTGGCACTACCGCTCCCCCACTCTCAAAGGCTATTGCCGTCGCCAGGAGCGGCTCGCAAAGGGCGCGGCCATCTTCGCGCGCAAGCACCCCGAGCACACCGACGTGGTCGGGCTGGACTGGCTGCCCGAACCGGGCAGCTTCCGCGCGATCGCGAAGGCGGTCACCGTCAATGCTGTCACCGAACCGCTGCTTGGCGTTATCGCCGGAGCCCTCGGCCGCCTCGGCCTCGAAGGTCCGGCGGGCCTGATCTATCATCAGATCCTCGCGCGCCACTACTACCGCGGCCTTCGCGAGGCCCTCGACAGTGGAGATGATGACGCGTGAGCGAATCGCCACCCGATCAGCCGGCGCCCGCGACGGTGGCACCCGACACCGGTGACGGCCCGCAGGCCGCCAGGCACGATCGCTATCCGGACGGTCTCGGCTGGCGCCAGCATACAGAGTTGCTGGGCATCCTCACCATATCTCAGCTCAAGGCCCGCTACCGGCGTTCCTTCCTCGGCTTTCTGTGGTCGCTGATCATGCCGCTGTTCCAGATCGTGGTGATCGGCTTCGTCTTCCAGGGCCTGTTGCAGCACAATATACCCAACTACACGATCAAGTTCCTTGTGGCCCTGTTGCCCTGGACATTCTTCAATGACACGGTTCTCGGATCATGCCCCACCTTCCTGAAGTTCCGCGATGTCGTGAAGAAGATCTATTTCCCGCGCTGGTCCCTGCCCCTGTCGATCGTGACCAGCTCTCTCGTTCATTTCCTGCTCTCCATGGTCATTCTGTTCGCTGTCTTTGTCATCATTCCGGTGGCGTTCGATCCTGTCTTCTTCTTCCTGATCCCGCTGCTGCTGCTTGAGATCGTGCTTCTGAGCGGCCTCTCGCTTGCGTTCTCGATGCTCCATACCTACTATCAGGACGTCGAGTACGCACTCGGCGCGCTTGTTCGCATGTTCTTTTTCGTCACCCCTGTCATGTATCCGACTGCCGAGATCCCGGAGAGCTACCAGTACTGGTTCCTGTTCAATCCGATGGCCACCATCTGCGAGGGCTTCAGGGGTGTGCTGTTGCGTCACGAACTCCCTCAACCCGAGCACCTTATCTCAACCACCATCGTCAGCATCGTCTGTCTCGTCGTCGGCATCGTGATCTACCGCCGGATGAGCCCGCAACTGCCGGAGGTGCTGTAAAGGTGCCCGACGCGCAAACATTCCCGCTCGTCGATCTGTCCGGGGTCTGGAAGGCCTACCGGCGGCACCACGACCGCCCTGCTCGCATCAAGGACGCCTTCCTCGCGCGCCTGTTCGGCCACACCCATGAGGTCGAGCAGGCGTGGGCGGTGCGCGACTTCACCATGCGCGTGGAGCCCGGCGAGGTCGTGGGGATCATCGGGCCGAACGGTTGCGGCAAGACCACAGTCCTCTCCATCGTCGCCGGTGTGCTGCGGGCGACTCAGGGCGAGGTCCGCGTTCACGGCCGGGTGTGCCCGATGTTGCAGGCCGGCGCGGGGTTCCACAGAGATTTGACCGGTCTGGAGAACGTGTACCTGTCCGGTGCGATCCTCGGCATGCGCCGCGCGGAGATCGACCGCAAGCTCGACGACATCGTCGAGTGGGCGGGCGCCGAAAACTGGATCGACACACCGGTCCGCACATTCTCATCGGGGATGCTGATGCGCCTGGGGTTTTCGGTGGCCGCGCACATGGAACCGGATATCCTCATCGTTGACGAAATCCTCGCCACCGGCGATGAGGCCTTTCGCGCCCGGGTCCGGGATCGCTTGCGTGATGAGGCGGCAGCGGGCAAGATCGTGCTGTTCGTCTCACACTACATGGAGGAGATCCAGATGCTCTGCGACCGCGTGATCTGGATGGGGGACGGATCCGCTTTGCGCGCAGGGCCGACCGACCCCCTTGTCGAACAGTACATCGCAGAGGGACGTGCTGAGGAAGAAGTCCTGTCCGAGGATTGACCATGTTCTGCCATCGCCTGCACAGCGTCATGTCGGCCGCCGCGCTCGGCCTCCCCATCCCGGCCGGGCCCATCGCGTTTGCTCAGGGCGGCCCCGGGGCCCTCTCGGGCCTCCGAAACATGCCCGCCACCGGAGGGCGCCTGCTCCGAGGACGTCCTGGCGCATGTCCTCACAGAAAAGCTGGGGACCTACGAGCGCGCTGGCGTTCCCGCGGCCGGCGATCCGGCGCAGATACTTGACTTCAGCCCGGAACTTAGTGAGACACTCGCGACCTACAACCCCACCTGCGCCTCGCGTGTGGAGTATCGTGACGCGGCCGCATCAGGCCATGCTCGTGTCATCATGATCGGCTTCGCGAGCACCCTCGATTCCCTTGGCTTCTTCGCCGCTCAGCGTACCGAGGAGGCCAAACGTGTCCTGCTGACATCGGCCGCCTACCGCGATCAGGGCCTGCTCCACGTCTACTCGGGCTGGTACTACCTTCGCGTCCAGGTGACGGGTTCACCGAAGGAGACGCTCCCGCCGGATCAGTACCTCGCAGCGCACCTCGAGGTGCGTCTGCCCTCACGCGAGCAGCTACCGCGCCTCATCCGCATCATTCCGCGCGGCTGGGTCGATGCTCTCACCGTCAGTTATGAGCCGACTGACCTGCTGGGCGGCGACCCGAACCCCATGGCCGCCGCGGCGCGACAGATGGTTGGCTCAGCGCACATGCGACTTCGCGTCATGCGCGCGCCAGACCGCGGCAAGGCTCAGAGGTGGTACACGCTCATGCTTGAGCGCACCCTTGACAGGGCGCGTGCCTGGGATGCCCCAAATATGGGCTCAGAGGGCTTCTACAGCGCCAACGGCGAATCCGCCGTTGGCATAGTGCAGGACGAATTCGTAGCATTCCTCACAACGGACGGGTCCCTCGATGAGGCCGAGGCGATCATGCGGCTGGTGGGAACTGCCATCCGGATCACCCGCCCGCTTCCCGGCGATGCGGATGATGCGTGTCCGCCGAACGTCTCCCCTGCTTTGTGACCCCTCTCACGTGACTGCCGGCTGGTCGTCAGTTTCCTCGACACGGCCGCTGATCCGTGCGAGTTCGCGGCGAGCTTCTCTGGGCGCTCCTCTGTCCCACGGAGGCCCGCCCCGGGCTCGCTTGTCCAGGTACTCTATCATTTCTTCTGCGCTTCCAACGATGCCATTGGCCGCTTCCTCCACATTTCGGAAGCGCAGTGCTACCTGGTTGGTGTAGGGCTCCCACAAAAGCCGGAATGTCTGGAAAGGATCCTCAGGGCTCGGGATATGATCATAGAGTATGCGATGCGCCATGCCCCGCACCTCCCCTGGGTGTGCTGGATTCATGCCTCCCCGCCACGGACATTTACTCAGTGATGGGTATACCCCATCTTCGCGGACGCCTAACATGAACACCGCAAGGCGCGGGGAGGTTTCGGGAGGTATTTCCGGCATCAATCGCGCAATGAATATCGGCTCGTACCGTGTGTACGCACTCAAAGGGTGAGAACTGATGCTCAGCATGAAGGGTGACGGCGACGGTCGTCGCACTGATGAGGAAATCCGCGCGGAGGTCCTCCGCGTCTATAACGCGGATCTTGTCGAAGGCTTTGGCGAAATCTCCGAATGGGGGCGCGCTCACCGCGAGCGCGAATGGGTCGCGTCATACACCGATGCCCGCTCGGCCTACTATGTCCACCAGAACGGAAAGTACCACATGCAGGTCTGGACTGGACCCGTGCCCGAGGACACAGGCGCAGAGTGGGTCATCTTCGTCTTCTCGGTCGGCACGGGCATGGGCTCGATGCTGCCGCAACCTTCGGGCCGCTTCGACGTGAGCCTGAACGTCCCGCCCGGTGTGAAGACAGATCTGCTTTCCTTCAATGTCTCCAAGGAAGACCGCGTATGGCAGAAAGGTGATGTCACGCTTGCGTACGATGTCAAGCGCCGGGAGTGGTCAGAGGGCAACTGTCCGATGAAACTGGATGCGCACATCACGGAGGAGAGTGCGGCAACCTTCGGCGTCATGACGCTCCGCCTGCCGAAGAGCATGGTCGCGCCCGGAGAGCCCACGCGCATCGACATCGTCCCACACAACCGCCAGCCCTCACAGCGCTGGTTCAAGATGGATGTGGACATGTTCGCGCGGCCGATCTACAAGTCGTGGATCGAGCCCGCGGTCGATCAGTGCATGGCCGGCCGAACCTCTCCATCCGTCGGGGACTGGAACGTCTACTTTGGCGACCTGCATGCTCACACCGGTGAGGAGCACGGCTCCGGGCGCACCTGTGGCACCGGAACTCTCGACGAGAACTACGCCTACGGGCGCGATGTCGCGGGTCTGGACTTTATCGGGATCGCGGACCACGACTGGCAGATCAAGGACCAGGAAGACTGGAATGGCCGCATGGAGCAGATGGACGAGTGGAATGAGCCGGGGCGCTACGTGGTCATGCCCACCTACGAGTGGACCTCCGCCAGGTACGGCCACCGCAACGTCTACTACCGCGACACCGGCTGGCCCTGCTTCGACAACAACCCCGGCCCCGGACACAATGCCATCGGGCCCGACAGCCAATCGCCCGATGACCTCTGGAAGTCGCTGCGCGAGTGCGGTGCGAAGGCCCTGACCATCGCCCACCATCCGTCCGTGGGCTTCTTCCCCGTGGACTGGTCCTACATGGACCCCGAGTTCGATCGGCTGGTCGAGGTCTACTCCACGTGGGGCAACTCCGAGTACTACGGTGCGCCCTTTCCCGAAACAGCATCCGACCGTCTGCCCGGCTTCGGCGCCCTGGATGCACTCAAGCGGGGCCATCGGCTCGGGTTGATGGCCTCCAGTGACGGCCATGACGGCAATCCGGGCAATGCCCAGTGGTCGAACCGGCAGCCACACATTCACCACCGCCTCGGAAGCGGCTACATCGCTGTGCTGGCCGATGGGCTTACCCGCGGCACGGTCTGGGATGCGATGTATGCGCGCCGATGCTACGCGACAACCGGAACGCGGATCGTCGTGGACTTTCGCGTCAACGGGGCGATTATGGGCAGTGAGATCGACGCACCGGAGGATGGCGTGAACACCATCGAAGCCGAGGTGACCGGCACTGCCCCACTCGACAGCCTGGAGTTGGTCCGCGACGGGGACGTGATCTGCTCGAAGCCCTGTCGGGAGATGACAGAAACCCTGAGCGTGCAGGACGCCGGCGCCGAGGGCGAGAGCTTCTACTACCTGCGCGTCTTCCAGACCGACGGCGAAATGGCGTGGTCGAGTCCGGTCTGGGTGGGGTAACGGAAAGTCACAGGTCACAAGTCACAGGTCACAAGTCACAAGTCACAAGTCACAAGTCACAAGTCACAAGTCACAAGTCACAAGTCAC
>CAZAHB010000251.1:0-7496 GCA_964484945.1 uncultured Armatimonadia bacterium
GCGCTTGAGCAGAGGGATGGCAATCTGCCCCGGGTCTGCAGGAGTCTGGCCGGGCATGCCCCCGGTGTAGGCAAATGTCCAGACCATTCCTCGGTAAATCGTACTCCTGACGACGACATCGTTGCCGTACGGCAGCAGGAACATACTTTCCTTCTTCTCGTACGATAGATCAAGCTCATCGATTTGCTTTTCCAGACGCCGGGTCATCGTTGCTATCTCTTCGTCAGTCCCCCCGGGATAAAGCTCAGACGGATCTCCCGGCTGTTGTGCGGTGAGCAATGTCTTCCATCGCTCGACCTGGTTGGCACCCATCCGGCCAATGGTCTTCAGGTAGGCACCGGAGGCCATGGACAGGGGCACCTGGCATTCCCAGTAGAGCTGCAGTGTACCGTCCTTCAGTTCGTGCAGGCTCAGACGCCCGACAGGATCACTGTAGTTGAAGCGCAAGGCTTCCAGTGCGCAGTAGCCCTGCAGCAGTCGATTGCCCCCTGGGAGTTCGCCGAGGTTGGAGAACAGCCGCAGAAAACCATCGTACTCATGCGTCACGATTGTGACGTCGTTGTCGTAGGGCAGCGTGAAGTTTCCGGCCTGCGGCTCATCGAAGGAGAGACCGCTGGCCGCCAACAGATCGCGCACAGCCTTCCCGGGGATTGGCGGAGGCGGGTCCTCGGAAGGGTCGGTCTTCAGCCACCCCTCGACAACGCTTGACGGGATGGCGAATTTGGTCAACATACCGCTGCTGACCAGTGTGAGCGTGTGGACACCGACCACGCGCGCGTCCGGAAGGACGACCGGTCCGCCGGAGTTGCCCTCCTCCGCGGAGGCGTCGTGCTCAATGTACCGCTTGCCCTCCCAGGTGCGGTGAGCGGTGACCGTACCGGTGCGGATCGATATCTCCCGCAGACCCAGCGGGTGTCCGCAGGCGTAGATCGTGGATGTCTCTGCGACAGCGTCCGAATCCGCAAGTTCGAGGTAGGCGGGTGTGGCCTCCTCCAGCTTCAGCAGGGCGAGATCATGTTCATGATGCTCACGCACCACCTGGGCCGGGAATGCAGCCTCCTGGGCTGTACCGGGATGGAAGATGACCTCGACATCTCTTTCGTCCGCCACAACAGTGGCGCCTGTCTCGTCCTCCGTTACCAGTGAGACGACATGAGCGTTGGTTATCACCTGGCCGTTGGGCGAGATGACGAATCCGCTGCCACTCGCTTCCATCTGCCCCTCAGGGGTTGTCAGCACTACGTCGATCAACACGACAGCGTTCTTAATTCGCGCGACCGTGTCCGGTGTAAGGCCCTGCGCCGCAGCCGGGAGAGTGCAAAGCTGCGCCGCGATCGCGATGACAGCAAGGGTTATCAGTAATCGGCGCGGTCCAGTATGACCATCAACTATCTCCGGCGTGTTACGGCTCATGAAATACCTCCGGCGTTGTTATGAAGACGGAAATCCGAACAGTGATGGACTACTACTTCTCGTTTGGTCCGGCATCGGCCTTCCGGCCCACGAAATACCTTGCGTTCAGTGACCGCTCATGTTACTCTCAGAAGCGTAGTAGTCGCCTGCGTTTGCCCCCGCTTTCGCGTGTACGTTGTGATCCTTCGATGATTCCCCGGTGACAATGGAGGAATCGACCGCGACACGGCGAAAGGGGAGGCACGAACAGGGGCATAACCGCGTTCGCGGAGAGCCGTTCCGTATACAAGTTTTTGCGATCAGAAGATCCGAGGAGCGAAGTGGGAATGACGAACGAGCAGACAGCCATTCTTCAGGACCTGATCTTTCACACCGTACCGGGTGATCTCGCCGAGCGAATGAGCGATTTCCGGGCGGACATGAAGCAGGCGTACAGCGCCGTCGATAAAGATGGAAAGGCTGATGTCGTTGAGACCATCGGCGAAGCAGCGATCGACCTTAAGTCCGTCCTTGTAGACTGGAATCTGAAGTCCAGTGACAGGTATGGCGACGCCGTGGCGACGGACGAGCAGCTCGACGAAGAATACCAGGCCAATGTGGCACTACTGAAAGAACTCGGCGCCAATGATGAAGTCAAGCGCGTCGAAGATGAGACCGCTCACCTCGAGCGGAGCAACCTCGTGAAGCTCACCCGCATGACCCTGGCCGGCGATCTGAATACCTGGTGGGGCAACGACTACGCGGTCGGGCTCCGCAAGGCAATGCAGAAGGGTGCGATCCTGGTCACCACCAACCCGGTTCTTGTGGACATCGCCCGCCAGGAGCAGCCGGAGGTCTGGACCCCGGTCCGTGATGAACTGCAGAAGAAGTACGGCGAGGGCTGCGATCCAGTCACGCTGGCCTATGCGATGACCATTCAGGTCGTGCTTACCAACGCGCGCCTGCTGCGGCCGATCTGGGAGATCACCGATGGCGACCTCGGCTACGTCAGCCTCCAGCTCAACCCCAAGGAGGCGTCGAACGCCGACAAGATGGTTGATGAGGCCACCTGGGTCTACGGTCAGATCGAGGACGAACTCGGCGGCGAGCCCAACACGGTCTTCAAGGTCCCCGGCACCGCCGCGGGCATCGAGGCCGCCGAGCGCCTCACCTCGCAGGGCATGGGCGTCAACGTCACGGTCAACTACGCGCTGCCTCAGCAGATCGCCTTCGCCGGCGCAATTGAGGAGAACAGCACCGCCAAGGTGAGCTTCCGCACCCAGATGGACGGCCGCCTTGACGATCCGGTGGGCGAGCAGCTCAAGGAGCAGGGCCTCGAGGACTGGGAAGAGGTCAAGAAGTGGGCGACCACGGCTATCCGCCAGCGCGAGTATCACATGCTCAACCATCCGCCGCAGCAGGGCGGTCTGGGCTTCGACAAGAGCTTCCCGCTGGCAGCTTCCGGTCGCGGTCCGTGGAACATCGAGCGTGGCACCAACAACGGCCCGGTTCCGAACTTCATCACGATCTTCCCGGATAAGGCCGAACTCTACGACGCTGAGCCGCGGGAGATCGATCCCAACGGTATCTGGACCGAGCTGCCCGACGGTTACCTCGACAAGCTCATGCAGAGCAGCATCTTCCGGCAGGCGTATGAGCCCGACGGGATGATGCCCGAGGAGTTCATCGACTTCATTCCGGCGCAGAGCACCCTTACGGGCTTCTCCGAAACCTACGAGGAGTTCCTGGAGTGGGTCTGCGAGTAACCGACCTGCAGTCTCGATGCGTAGATCATGGCGCGGCCCTGCCCGTACGGGGCCGCGCCTTTTGCGTCAGTCGCAACCGATCGGCCACCTGAACAGAATGTCATTTTGCCGCGTCAAATAACTCAAGAGTGCTCCCGTTTCCAGTAACGAACAGGGATCACGTCCAGAATTGCCTGGCGAACACATGTTTGGTATAATTGCTGCGTGGATGTCGAGCGCAATTGCGTCGGCGACCGCGCAGTTTTTGCCTGCGTTCGGAGGAGTTCGTCGTGTCAGATACCATACGCATTCGCGGGGCCCGTCAGCACAACCTGCGGGACCTTGACCTCGATCTGCCCAAGGGGAAGCTGATCGCCTTCACCGGGGTCAGCGGATCCGGGAAATCTTCGCTTGCCTTCGACACCATCTTCGCAGAAGGCCAGCGGCGGTACATCGAGTCGCTGTCCAGCTACGCCAAGCAGTTCTTGCAGGAGCTGCCACGCCCTGATGTGGACGAGATCGAGGGTCTGACGCCGACCATCGCGGTCGATCAGGCCGCGCGCAGCCACAATCCCCGCTCCACAGTTGCCACGATCACCGAGATCGCGGACCATATGCGCGTGCTGTACGCGGCCATCGGTACGCCTCACTGCCCCGAGTGCGGGAGAGAGATCGGCAGTCAGTCGCGCGATGCAATACTCGCCCGGATTATGGGGCTGCCCGAGGGTTCGCGGGTGATGATCCTCGCGCCCGTGGCGCGGCGACAGAAGGGTGAGTTTCAGGACCTGTTCGAGGACATGTTGCGCCGCGGCTGGGCGCGGGCGCGGGTCGATGGAGAGATCATACAGCTGCGCGACCCGCCGCAACTGGACCGGCAGCGCTTCCACAACATCGAGATCGTCACCGACCGAGTGACGATCATGACGCGGTATCGCACACGCATCGCTGATGCGGTGGAGCAGGCGCTGGAACTGTCTGACGGGAACGTTATCGCGGCTGTCGAGAGCGATGACGCCGACGACGAATGGGATGATCTGCTGCTGTCGAGCACGTTCGCCTGCGCCGAGTGCGGCATCAGCTTCGAGACGCCGACACACGCGCACTTCTCCTACAACTCCCCCCGGGGCATGTGCCCCGACTGCGACGGCCTCGGCGAGCGGAGCGAGTTTATCCCCGAGTTAATCGTCACCGATCCGGATCTTTCGCTTCGCGAGGGCTGCATCGAACTGATGCGCTCCACCTCCAACGCGAAGTGGCGTCACTGGCTGGAGGGCGTCGCGAAGCACTATGGCTTCACGCTGGATACCCCCTGGCGGGAGTTGACCGAGGAGCAAACGCACCATCTGCTGTATGGCTCGGACGGCGAGTTGATCGAGTACACCTTCGTGCATCCACGCCGCGGCTGGGAGTGGAAGCACGCCGACCCGTGGGACGGGTTGATGGAGCATCTGTCGAACCGGTACAAGCGCATCAAGGCCCGTTCCCTGCGCAAGAAGTTCGAGGACGCAATGCGCACCCGCGAGTGTTCGACGTGCAACGGCATGCGCCTGTGCCCGGAGAGCCTGGCCGTAACTGTCGGCGACACGTCGATCGGCGAAGTCATGCAGATGACCATCGGCGATGCGCGGCAGTTCTTCGCCGACCTGGAACTGACCGAGGCGGAGGTTACTATAGCCGAGGATGCGCTGAAGGAGATACGATCCCGGCTGAAGTTCCTTTCCGACGTGGGGCTCGATTACCTCACGCTGGATCGTACCGCCCCAACGCTTTCCGGCGGCGAGGCACAACGAATCCGCCTGGCGGGCCAGGTCGGCAGCGGCCTTGTGGACGTGCTGTACATCCTCGACGAGCCGAGCATCGGCCTGCACCACCGCGACCAGGAGCAGCTTCTCAAGACGCTTGAACACCTTCGCGACAGCGGAAACACGATTCTGGTCGTCGAACATGATGAGCAGACGATTCGCGCCGCGGATTATGTGGTCGACTTCGGGCCCGGCGCGGGCCAGTGCGGCGGCGATATCGTCGCGATGGGCACACCGAAGCAGATTGCTCGCAGGAAAGCCTCCGTGACGGGCCGCTACCTGTCAGACCGCGAGGAGATTGCGGTGCCTGATGAGCGGCGCAACGGCAGTGGTGACCGGCTTGTGCTGCAGGGCGCGAGCCACAACAATCTGCGAGACCTGACCGTCGAGTTCCCGCTCGGGCGCTTGATTGCGATCACGGGCGTCTCGGGCTCCGGGAAGAGTTCTCTTGTTACCGACACGCTCCATCCGGCCCTGGCCCGGGAGCTTCAGGGGGCGGAGTCTGAACCGGGGGAGCATGGGTCTGTGGACGGTATGGATCTGCTCGACAAAACCGTCATGATCGATCAGGACCCCATCGGTCGCACCCCGCGAAGCAACCCTGCAACGTACGTGGGCGTTTTTGATCACATACGCAAGCTCTACGCCCAACTGCCCGAATCGCGTCAGCGCGGCTACAAGCCCGGGCGCTTTAGCTTCAACGTGGAGGAAGGGCGCTGTTCGGCGTGTGACGGATATGGCTCTGTGAAGCTTGAATCGGACTTTCTCGCTGACGTCTGGGTGGAATGTGAGGCCTGTAGCGGGCGACGCTACGATGAGGAGACGCTGGCCGTCAGGTACAAAGGCAAGAACATCGCTGATGTCCTCGGCATGGAGGTCCGCGAAGCCCTGGAGCATTTTCAGAACCAGCCTAAGATCAAGTCGATGCTGCAGATCATGGCCGACGTGGGCCTCGGGTATATCAAGCTGGGCCAGCCTGCGCCGACCCTCTCCGGTGGGGAGGCCCAGCGCGTGAAGCTCGCCGAGGAACTGGCGCGGCCCCGAACCGGCCGGACGCTCTACATCCTCGACGAGCCGACCACGGGCCTGCACTTCGCGGATGTGCAGCATCTGTTGAACGTGTTGCACCGCTTCGTTGACGAGGGCAACACCGTGATCGTCGTCGAGCACCACCCCGACATCGTCAAGAGCGCCGACTGGGTCATCGATCTGGGGCCCGAGGGCGGCGCGGAAGGTGGGCGGATTGTCGCGGCGGGCACCCCCGAGGACGTGGCCGAATGCGACGAGTCTCACACCGGCGAGATGCTGCGAGAGGTCCTCGGCGAGGGTGAGGTGGATCGCCCCGACATCCAGTCTGCACGCAGGCGCAAGAACGTCAAGACCGGTGACATCGAAGTCAGTGGTGCACGCGAACACAACCTGCGGGCGATTGACGTGAAGGTGCCGCGGCACAAACTGACCGCCATCTCGGGCGTGAGTGGCTCAGGCAAGACTTCGCTGGCGCTTGATACTATCTATGCGGAGGGCCAGCGCCGATACGTGGAGTCGCTGTCCTCGTATGCGCGACAGTTCGTCGGGCAGATGGACAAGCCCAGCGTGGACAGGGTCACCGGGCTGCCGCCGGCGATCGCCATCGATCAGCGCCAGCCATCGCACAATCCGCGCTCGACTGTGGGCACCGTGACCACAATCTATGACTACATGCGGGTGCTCTACGCCCGCCTGGCGACACCGCACTGCCCCGAATGTGGGGCAGAAGTCGGCTCCAGGACGCAGGATCAGATTGCGAGCGAGATTCTTGCGGAACACGATGGCAAGCGCGTCCTGATCCTCGCACCGATCGAGCCGAGCGGCAACGAAGACTGGTCCGACCTGTTTGAGCGCTTGCATCGTCAGGGATGGGTCCGGGTGCGGGTAGACGGTGACGTGCGGCGACTGCCGATGGATGAGACGATCCATCGACGAAGGCAGCACACCGTTGAGGTCGTCGTCGACCGGATCGATCTGGCCGACCGGCACAGTTCCAGGCTCGCCGAGGCCGTAGAAACTGCGCTGCAGCTCAGTGACGGGCGCCTAACGGTTGCGGAGATCGAAAGCGGCCGGGAGCGGCGGCACTCGCAGCACAGTTCGTGTCAGCAGTGCGGAGCAGCGTATGAGCCACTGACGCCACGGGCATTTTCCTTCAACCATCGCGAGGGTTGGTGTCCGGACTGTGAGGGCCTCGGGACCCGACGCGGGGCAGATCCGAGGGCCCTGGTGCCCGATCCATCTCTGTCGATCAGAGAAGGAGCGCTGAGTCCGTGGGGGGCTCTTGCGCCGGGATCGCTCCTCGAGCAGATGCTCGAAGCTGTCGCCGATGAGAACGGCTTCGACCTCGATACGCCGTTTGAGGACCTGTCGGATGAGCATCAGCAACTGATCTTCTACGGCGCCGGGGAAGACGAGTTTCGGGCGAACGATCGGCTCAGCGTACAGTTCCACGGTCTCGTCTCCTCGGTGGAGGAGGCCAGTCGGCTCAGTTCCCGCTTCCGCAAGCGCGTTGGACGGATACTGCGCG
>CAZAHB010000252.1:0-7477 GCA_964484945.1 uncultured Armatimonadia bacterium
ACCGTCGTTGCGGGGACGCTCCCCGTGGAGGGAGCGGGCAATCTCTCCGTGAACACCACCTGCGACGTCCCGCCCGCTGATGCCACGTCTCCCGAAGTGGCCGGGCCGATCTCTATCGCACCGATCTCCGAGGAGATCGCCGACAGACCGCTGGTTATCTTCGTGGACGGGCAGGTCGCCGGCCTCACCAGCAACACCCGCGGGCAGTTCGACCTCAATGCCGATGATCTCGGCGAGGGCGAGCACACCCTTCGCGTCGATGCGGTTGAGGGCGAGCAGCTTATCGCCTCCACGGGAAGCGTCCCCTTTACGGTGCTCAGCACCGCGAAGGCCGCAGAGCGGCAGGCCAACGCTCCGCTGCCGGACCTCGGTGGCGCGAAGCCCGACTTCGTCAAGCTCTACAAGCCGAAGATATACCGCGAGATCGTCTACTTCAACAACCGCGAGGCCGACCTCGAAAAGCACGCATTTGTCCGCAGTGGGCGCGTGTACATCACGCTGACGGACCTGATGCGCCATATCGGCGGCAGCATCATCTGGGGACCGGATGACGATCAGATGATGGTCTACCGCAATGATGTTGAGGTCGAGGTGTTCCCGCACAGCAAGACAGTGTATGTCAATGACGTCAAGACCACCCTCGATCGCACGACCCTGCGAAAGCAAAACCGCACCTATGTGCCCGTGAGGCCCTTTGCGGAGCTGTTCGGCATCGCGACCGAATGGGACTTCCAGGACGACCGGGCCTACGTCACCTACCAGGAGTAACCGCCAGCTATCGTGGTCTGTCATGCTGCAGAGCGAGGGCATTGAGCGGCTGATCGCCGCCGCGCGTCGAGCGCGCGGGCGGGCCGTCGCACCGTATTCGAACTTCTCCGTCGGCGCAGCCGTCATGTGCGCCGACGGTCGTATTTTTGAAGGGTGTAATATCGAAAACGCCTCGTACGGGCTTACCATGTGCGCCGAGCGCGTGGCGATGTTCGCGGCGGTCGCGGCCGGATGCCGCCAGATCGACGCCATCGCAATCGCAGGCCCGGAAGATGAGCCACTCAGCCCGTGTGGCGCGTGCCGGCAGGTCATGGTCGAGCTTGCACCCGATGCGCAGGTCATCATGGCCGGGCGAGATGCGCGGCGTACCCGAATCGTGGACGAGTTGATGCCGGAGGCGTTCGGCGCGGAGGACCTCGACGAAGATTCGTAGCATCCGTCCCTGGAGGAGTGCGAGTTGGCGTCCAGATACCGGCACCGTGTACTGCCCGGCACGTGGCTGCTTGCAGCCCTCGCGCTGCTGGTCCTGGCGGCGTGCGCGGTGGCCTGTCCAGCGGCGGTTGACGGCCCTGGTGTCACGGAGAAAGCACGATTGCTGCCCGTGCGCACCGCCTGGCCTGGCGTGGGGTCCATCATCGTTCCGGGCATTCACCATACGGAGAGAACGCGCGTCGCTTCCGAGAACGGGCGCCCCGTGGAGATCAGGTACGCGGTCGCCGAACCGCGGATCGTACACAGCCACTCCGTCGATGGCGACCATCCCCCGCGCATGGCGCTGACATTCGATGACGGCCCCAGCGCCACATATACGCCCCGGATGCTCGATATCTTCGCCGAGAATCGGGCCCGTTGCACGTTCTTCGTCCTCGGCGGGCTGATCGGCCGACATAAGCAGCTTTTGAG
The DNA here is from genome assembly GCA_964484945.1 of uncultured Armatimonadia bacterium. Taxonomy (GTDB): domain Bacteria; phylum Armatimonadota; class Zipacnadia; order Zipacnadales; family UBA5352; genus UBA5352. Next base: position 1,672 of record CAZAHB010000252.1, read on the forward strand.
GCGCGCCGAGCGCGAGGGTCATGAGGTCGGGATCCATTCGTGGGCACATGCCAGATACACGGGCATGTCCACAGCGGCCATCCAGGGAGACATCGCCCGCTGCAACAGCGCGCTGGCTGAGGTGATCGATCGACCCGTCCGTTGGGTCCGACCGCCCTACGGAGCGGTGAACGCGCATGTCCGCCGGGCGATCAATGACGCGGGCTACCATGTAGCCATGTGGTCGGTCGATCCACGTGACTGGCAGAGCCCGGGCTCAAGTGTCGTTGCGCGGCGGATTCTGAGCAAAGCGCGTGACGGCGCGGTAGTGGTCCTGCACGATGGTGGCCGCAATCGCGCAGGCACGGTGGCCGCGATGCGGCAGGTGGTGCCGGAGTTGAAGGCACGCGGGTACGAACTGGTGACGCTCTCCGAACTCGCCGGGCTCAGTGAGCCCGCGCCGAGCGAGAACGGCCTCTACCTGACCATCGATGACCGGCAGTATGAGGTCGTGGCGGACTATGATGACGTGACGGTGACGGTCGATGGCTCGCCGGTGGAGTTGGGCGACCAGCCGGTGAAGATCAACGACCAGTTCCTCGTCCACGCCCGGCCGGTTCTGGCCGCGCTGGGGGCGCGCGTCGTCTGGGATCAGGAGGCACTCGCGGTTTCCTTCGACGGGAAGCGCGGCGAATTCGTGATCAAGCTCAACAGTCTTGATGCGACACTCGATGGCGAGGAGCTGCTGGTGCAGATCCCCTCGGTCTACTATCACGGAACCGCGATGCTCCCGGTATGGCTGATCGCGAACGCCTGCGGCGCAACCGTGCAATGGGACGGGGAGAATCGCGTGATTGAATTGATCAGCGACACCCGTCAGTGCATCGAGCCGCGCTCACACGCGCATGATATCATACGGGGAAGCGGCGGCATCGGCAATGCGCTGATCTGTCGCTGGTCCGATGCCCTGGTACACAGCTTCCTGTTTTCGGGAGATCTCTCCCCTGCAGCTATCTGAGCTGCCCGCCCAGGATCGGCGAGCCGTTGCCGGGCTATCCGGCGGCGTTGACAGCACCGTCGCTGCCCTGCTGACCCGCCGGTCCGGCTTCGATGTACTCGGGATCATCCTGTTGACACCGGGCGCAAAGCCACAACTGGCGGCCGCAGCCTGCCGGGGCCTGGGTATCGAACATCAAGCGGTCGAGGCGGAGGAACGCTTCGAGCGCTGTGTCATGCGCGAGTTCGTCGCTGACTGGGCGCGAGGGCTGACACCGAACCCGTGTGTTGTGTGCAACCCGCGAGTGAAGTTCGATCTGCTCGCGCGCGAAGCCGACGCACGTGACCGTCCGGTAATCGTGACCGGGCATTACGCGCGCGTACAACGCTCAGAGGATCACCGGCATCTGCTCCGCGGCCTCGATTCGTCGCGCGATCAGTCGTACATGCTCTACCGACTGCCGCAGTCGATCCTGCGGCGGCTGGCACTTCCGCTGGGCGAAATCCGGAAGGACCAGGTCCGCCAGATAGCGTCCGAAGAGGGGCTGGCGGTCGCCGACAGAAGCGACAGCCAGGACGTGTGCTTCGCACCGGGAGGGGACTTGGCGGAGATCATCGGGCGCCATCGACCTGAGGCGCTGGAGCCGGGGCCGATCGTGGACACCGATGGGCGGGAGGTTGGCAGCCACCGCGGGTTGGCGCATTATACGGTGGGCCAGCGGCGTGGCCTCGGCATCGGCGGCCCGGAGGGGCCGTACTTCGTTCTCAAGATTGATCCTGCGAACAATGCGCTGGTGGTCGGGGACGAAGAGCAGTTGTGGGTTGAGACAACAGAGGTCGAGCAGGTACACCTTATCGGAGCATATCCGGGGGAGACGTTCGACGCGAGTGTGATGACACGGTATCGGGGAACTGAGACACAGGCCACGGTGAGACTGTCCGGCGACCGGGCGGTCGTTCACTTCCGCCGCCCGCATCGCGCTCCCGCGCCGGGGCAGTCGGCGGTCTTCTACCAGGACCAGCGATGTCTCGGCGGCGGGATAATCGTGCAGCCCGAGGCCTGACGCAGCCGCAGAATGACCGGTCCCGACCGGGCCGAAGTGGTGAGGGAAGCTACAGTCCAACCCCTCGGGGGCCGATATGCACACTGGAGCCGAAGGTGAGAGTTGTGATCGATCTTCACAATCACATGTTGCGATATGTCGTGACGTTGCCGGTACATCCTACCGAACCCGATATGGACACCGCGGTGCGGATGGCGGAAATAGCGCTGGAGGACGGTATCGAGACTATCGTCTCAACGCCACACTTTCGCCCCCAGGATCTCGGTGACGGTATCGCCGAGATGTACGAGGTGATTCACGCGGCCGTGGAGGATTTGAACGCGGAGTTGCAGCAACGCGAGATCGGAGTGGAGATCATACCGGCCGCCGAGGTCGCGATGTGCGAGCAGCTTCCGGACCTGGCCGATGAGGGGCTGCTGCCGACGATCGGCGGTGGACGCCATGTGCTGGTTGAACTGCCAACCGCCACGTACGCGCCCTACGCCGAGGACGTGCTCTTCAAGCTGCAACTGAAGGGCTACAAGCCGGTGATAGCGCACTTCGAGCGCATGGCGGACGCGCCTGTCAAGCACATCAGTCCGCGTGTGCTCGATGAGCGCAACATCAAGCTCCAGGTCAATTGTGAGAGCCTGATGGGCCGGCGCAGTCGCGCTGTCCAGGACCTTGCTGAGAGGCTGCTTCAGGACGATCTGGTGGCCGCGCTGTGCTCGGACGCACACCACCCGGACCGGTCACCGCCGCGGCTGACGCCGTGCCGCGGGGCCGTGGAGCGGATGGGTGGCAGGGGCACCTTTGAACGAGTCACGCAGACGCGGCCGGCGGAGATCCTGGCGGAGTAGACACCGGGCTTCATGCGGCTGCTGTCGGCTACGCAGTCGCAAGAGAGTCTCCTTTCGCGTCCGATGGTCCCCCGGAGTGGCTGAAACGGCGGACGGGTCCTTGACGCGGCGTGTCGGAGTCCTTACAATTGAGGTGACTGGAGGCGGCGATATGCGCGGTCCCGGCAGTCCCCTCATGAAAGGGGCCAGCTACTGGATCCTCGCCTGGTCAGTGCCGATCTCCATCGGCATCGGCTACGGTGCAGGCTGGTGGCTGGACCAGCGGTTCGAAACCGCGCCGTGGCTGCAGATCGTCGGCTTTCTGATAGGGGCGGCAGCGGGGTTGGCACAAATCCTGCAACTGCTGAGCGCCGATGACGAGTGACACGCACGGCCACCGCCATCGGGTAGTGGCGATTGCCACTGTGGTGTGCGCGATTGTGGCTGTGGCCCTCTTACTGTGGAGGCCCCGCGTGGCACTGGGGTTCGTCGGCGGCGTCATCACCGGCGCCGGAATGCTCAGTGCCCTCGTGCTCGTATTGAACCAGGTTGTCGTGCCGCCGGGGGAGCGGAAGGGCCATCCCGCCCCCTGGGTTGCACTGCATGTTGCCAAGTTCGGAATCGCCGTCGCGTTCGCGTGGCTGATTATCGAAACGCTTGACGGCGATTTGCTTGCATTCGGGGCGGGCTACACGGTCGCACTGGTGACATTGCTGGTGATCATGGCCGGTGAACCATCGGTTTCGAACGGCCTGAAGCCTACCCGAGAAGACGCATCTCACAATGATAGCGACAGGGACACATCCTGAGATAGCCTATGCACGCTGAACATGGAAGCTGGCTGAATGCCGTCCTCCACGCGCTGCCGGAAAGCTGGCAGGAGCACTGGGTGGACGTGTATGTGGTCAATAGTTGGCTGGTCATCGTCCTGCTGGTTCTTTTCGCCTGGCTGGGCACTCGCAACCTGCGGCTCAAGCCCAAAGGTCTGCAGAACCTGTGGGAGATGTACGTGGAGTGGGTTCGCGACTTCTGCCGCAAGGAGATCGGCCCGGGTGGCGAGAAGCATGCGCCGATTCTGGGCACGATCTTCGTCTATATCCTGTTCTTGAACCTCTTCGGCCTGGTGCCGGGCTTTATCACACCGACCATGACCCTCAACATGACCGCCCCCCTCGCGATAGTGGTCTTTGTGTGGGTACAGTGGGCGGGCGTGGCGGCACTGGGGCTGGGAGGCTACCTGATGCACTTCGTCGGTGATCCGGTGTGGCTGGCGCCGATCAACATCCCGGTTCACATCGTCGGAGAGATCGCCAAACCGCTTTCACTGGCGGTACGACTTTTCGGAAACATGTTCGGTGAGGAGACGGCGCTGGTTCAGGTGGCTGCACTGGGAGCATCGATCTTTGCGGTCACCTATATCCCGTTGCCGGTGCATATCATCAACGTCATTCTGCACCTGATCATCGGACCGATCCAGGCATTCATTTTCTTCGCGCTCGGCGCGGCCTACATCAAGATGGCGACCACTCACGAGGGTGGACACCACGAAGAGGCCGAAGCCGAGGAACACCACCAGCCACAGTCGGCCGAGCAGGCGGCCTGACCGCAGGCTCGGACGTGAAGCTACAGGAGGTTGGACCAGATGGATTATGCGAGTATGTTAGCTCTGGCGGTCGGCTTCGGTCTGCCGCTCGCCGTCGCATTCGCCGCAATCGCGCAGGGCAAAGCCGCCGCCTCGGCCGCCGAGGCGATAGCCCGCCAGCCCGAGGCCGCGGGCGAGATCCGCGGTGCGCTGATTCTCTCGCTGGCACTTATCGAGTCGCTGGTGATCTACGTTCTGCTGGCGTTCTTCTTGCTCAACGGCAAGCTGCCCGCAGTTGCGGAATACCTGCAGAACGTCGCTCAATGACGGTTGCCGTCCCGGCGAACACGCACACCTGATGACGGACTGAGGTGCCATGGAAGTACTTGAACAGCTCGGAATACATTGGCGCGTGATGGTCGTAAACTTTGCGGGCTTTCTCGTCCTGTTCGCGCTGCTGAAGAAGTTCGCGTTCGGGCCTGTAGGAGAGATCCTGGCCGAACGCGAGCGCTCGGTGGAGGCGGACATCGAGGAGGCTGAGCGCGCAAAAGAGATGGCCCTCGCCGACAAGCGCAGCATGGAAGAAGAGCTGGAGAAGCTCGACGACCGCGCAGATGCGATCGTCGCCGACGCGGAGCAAAAGGCCGAAGAGCGCCGGCAAGAGATACTCCAGCGCGCTGAGGAGCAGAGCCAGCAGATCATCGCCGAAGGTGAGCGCAGCGTCGAACGCGCCACCGAAGAGGCGCGCACCGAACTGCGCCGGGAGACTGCCGACATCGCAGTCGAGGTCTCCGAGCGCGCTCTGCGCGAGGCTCTCGACGAAGATCGCCAGGCTGCGCTGGTCGATGCCTTCATCGACGATATAGAGCGCATTGCCAGAAGCGGCGCCGACGCGAGTGGGGCGGGGAGCGATACCTCGTGATAGGCCGCTCCGTGGCCAGGCGCTACCTTGAGGCCGCAATGCAGGCCGCCCGCAAACGTGGGTTGCGCGAGCAGCTCGGCCGGCAACTCGGCCAGTTGCAGCGAATCCTGGACGAGGCGCCTGACGTGCGCCGGCTGTTGCGCCACCCCACGATGGCCCTTGAGCGCAAGCTCGAGGCGCTGGAGAAGCTCCTCGATGAGCCGCCCGTGGACCCACTGCGGGACCTGATCGCAGTGCTTATCGACAACGATCGCCTGGGAGTGCTGGAAGTGGCCGATGAGGTCTACCAGCAGCTTGTCGATGAGGCTGAGGGCGTGTTGCGCGCCTACGTGACGACCCCGCAACAGCTCGATGAGGGACAGTCGCAGAGGCTTACCGATGCGCTGTCTCAGTGGCTGGATCAGGACGTGGTGGACGACGCCACAGTCGATCCAGAGCTTCTGGG
>CAZAHB010000253.1:0-7467 GCA_964484945.1 uncultured Armatimonadia bacterium
ACTACGCGAACTACGAGAACGCCTCCGATGACCGCCTGCGACGCTGTGTGGCGCCCTGTAACGCGGCTGTGAGCCCCATCGACCACCAGGTGGGGCGGATGCTGGACACGCTCGAGGAACTGGACATCCTCGATGACACGCTGATCATCTTTACCGGCGACCATGGTGAAATGCTCGGCGACTTCAACGCCTGCCAGAAGGCAAATCCCTACGAGTCGGCAGTGCGCGTGCCCCTGCTGATGCGCTGGCCGGAGCGGATCGAGGCCGGACGCGTCCGCGACGAGCTTGTTGGTTGCACCGACATCTTCCCCACGGTCATGGAGGCGGCGGGGCTCGATCACCCGGTGCTCGAGGAACTGCCCGGGCAGAGCCTGCTCAGCGAAGACGGCGGCGGCCACGCCGAGCCGCGCGATGAGTGGGTGACCTGCTACGGGCGAGGCCAGAGCCGCTGGCTGACCCTGCGGCGAGCCGATGGTCTGAAATACAACTACTACTGCGACAATGGCTGGGAGGAGTTGTATGACCTCAGCGCTGACCCTGACGAAGAGCACAACCTGCTGCTGGAGGGAGAGAATGGCGCTCGCGAGGTGGCTGACGAGATGCGGGCGCGTCTGATCGAGTGGGAGAGAAAGAACGGCTTCCCCGAAAGCTCGCTCGAAGGCGATGACTTCGCGGACTACGGGGTGGCGGAGCCCGTGCAGCGCCGTAACAGCCAGTTCCCGCACTGGGTGAACTATATTCCGGACGAGATGAAGGATCAGCTTGAGCCGCCGGGGCGGGGCATCGAAGAGGCGCTGGCGCGAGAGGATACCTTCGACATCGAGGAACTGGACCTTGCGGCCTTCAGGGAGGCCGGTGGATCGCTCGAGGGCAGCAGGTGGGAGGGATTGCTGGAGGACTACTGAGGGACGCGGCAAACGCTCGGCCCGTCGGGGCGATGTCAGTCCTCGGCGTGCCAGTTTTCGGTCGCGACCGCGAGATGGTCGAACGCTTTCGTATCGGCTGTCACCAGCATGGCACCACGGTTGCGGGCGAATGCAGCTATAAGGACGTCTGCGTCAGAAGGCCGCCGCCCTCGCCCCTCACCATCCGCCCACAATTCGCAGGCGAGGTGCCAGTCCGACCGCTCCAACTCCTCCCATCGCCAGCCTGCGGCCAGCAGTGAGAAGACTCGCTCATCCTCAGCGTCCGGTCGATGAGCGAAGCCTCGCATCACCTCGAAATAGACCAGCGGGCACATGATGAATTTGGCTTCCTGGTCAACGAGGTCGCCATACTGATCTATCACGACCGTCTGCTGATTCAGTAAGTCAAAAACGACGTTTGTATCCAGCACGTACGCCTCAATCACTCTTCATCCGCCCCCCGCAGCGTGAATGGGTGCTCCTCAGCGAAACGCTTGCGTTCCTCCCATCGCTCGTGCTCCTCCTGGGTGAGTGGCCGCGAGAGATAGTCATCCAGCCACTCGCGCATACGCCGGTTCTCCGGCGACAGGTGACTGCGGTCGTCCGAGTCAGTCTCCTCTTTCCTGTCAGCTCTCGTGTCGGCCATTCATTTCACACTCCTCTCCCTGCAGTATACCCCTCCACCACTCCCCGCTCAACCCTCGTTGTCCGGGTCGTGCAGGCCCACCTCGTTGTAATACGGAACCACGCCCCGCTCGTCCACCTCGTAGCCGAAGCGCTCCACAAGCTCCTCCTTCGAGGCGCCGTCGTCACCGATCTCCCGCATCCACCCCACAAGCTCCGCGTGAAGCGTATTCCTGAGGTCAACCGAGTCCGGACTGTCGATCAGGTTCGTCTCCTGATGCGGATCAGCCACATTGTCGTACAGCAGCCACGGGCCGTCCTCGTTCTCGACGTAGGTATGGCGTTTCGTGCGCACGCCTCGCCATGGCCCACCCTCATGCTTGTCCCCGGGGAAGGGCATCGGGTTGGCAATATACGTGGAGGTCGGCTCCACACCGCCCCGGTTGTGCGCGGCGGGCGACAGATCGTAGCCCTGCACCGTATCCGGCACATCCACGCCCATCAGCGACAGGAGCGTGGGCATCACGTCGGGCGCGTTAATGAGCGTGTCCGTGCGCAGCCCCGCGGGAAGTTCGCCCGGCCACTGCATCACCCATGGCACCATGATCGATTCGTTCCACGGTTTCTGCTTGCGCTGCAGTGCGTGCGCGCCGAGCATGTCCCCGTGATCGGAGGTGAAGACCACGATCGTGTCCTCGGCAAGCTCCCGCTCCTCCAGCGCGTCCAGCAGACGCCCGAGGTTGCGATCAAGCGCGGTGATGTGCCCGTAGTAGCCCACAATGTCGTCGCGAGCGGCCTCGACGGTGTTCGGGCGAAGTTCGATCTCGTCGGGGTCGTAGGTATCGTACTCATCCGGCATCTGGTGATACGGGTTATGGGGCGGCGCCCACGAGAGGAACAGGCAGAACGGGTCGTCGGTGTGATCGTCGATATAGTCGATGGCGATGTCGGTGAAGCCATCCGCTGAGTAGCCGTCGATGTAGAGCGGCTCAGGGGCATCGCGGTAATAAAACGTATCCATGTACGCGTGTGTGCACTCATTGGCTGCCCAGAAGTCGAAGCCCTGCCGGCGCGGACCCGGGGGGATGAAGCCGCCGCGGTAGGAGCCGTCGAGGTGCCACTTGCCGATGTAGCCGGTGGCGTAGCCCTCATCTCCCAGAACGTCCGCGATCGAAAGTTCATCGACGGGCAGGCGCACGTCGTTCATAGCGGTGCGGCAGGTGAGAGGATAGCGCCCGGTGAGCAGCGATGCCCGATACGGTGTGCAGACCGGGCAGCTCGAGACCGCGTTCTCGAAGACCACGCCCTGCTGTGCCATGCGGTTCATATTGGGTGTGCTGACCTGCTCATTCCCCATGAAACCGCAGCTTTGCGCGCGCATCTGGTCGGCGAATACGAAAACCAGGTTGGGGCGATCAGTGCGGGCAGTCTCCTCGGCCATTGGTGGACCTCCGGTCGATGTGCTGACTGTGTGGTGCTCGCGGATGCGCTCGCAAGTATGTTTCGCCGTTTCAGCGTCGATTTCCTCCGCTCTGACGACGCTGCTGCCACTTGCGGTGGCAGGGTGCTCGCTGCAGGAAATGCGCGCCGATGACGCTTCGGCGAGGGAATCTGCGGTCGGCGGGGAAACGGAACGGGACGCGAGCGTATGCCCCACCGATCAGCCCGCAGGCAGCGCCACAGCCAGAGGTGACTTTGACGATGCTGGAACCAGCGTGGATCTCTCGACCTGATGATGTAAGCGCGACGGTCGCTCAATGGACCGATGCGTATCCGGATCTCTTCCGCGCCGAAAGCAAAGAGCAGTTCGCGGGCTACCCCGTCTGGGCCCTCACTGTCACCGATCAGTCGGTCGATGACGCGGATAAGCGCAAGGCGATCTTCTTCAAGCCCCATGCCCACGAACCGGCGCCGATCGCCGGACAGATGAACGTGATTAAGCAGCTTCTCACCGGCGAGGGATTCGACGGATCGCCGACCGACCTCGACCGCAAGCGTATACTGCGCGAATGCCTCCTCGTGTTCATGCCGGATGCCAACCCCGAGGGCACCGCCCGCGCGCCGGTCGAGGCGTGGGATGGCTCCGAATACACGAATGATGAATTCTGGGCATGGATGCGCGGGCCCGATCCGGAGACCGGGAAGATGTGGAAGCGGGTGGACATCTACGACGATCGCGAGGAAGAGGTTCTCCCAACCCGGCGGGGGATCGTGTACGAGCAAATCGACGAGCACCACTTCGTCGAGCCCAACCGACATCACTCATCGACGCTCTTCAAGTGGCTGTTCGAACTGACCGACCGCTTTGTCCCGGACATGCTCTTTTCGCTGCACCAGACGGAATTCGTGAACTCGGACTACAACGCCATGATCATCCTGCCCTGCCTCCACGATGAGTTGCCGGAGCCGATCCAGCGCTATGAGCGGGAGTGGGCCGGGGAGGTCGTGAGCGCGTGGGAGGACGTCGATGGCGCGAATCCGATGCCTGAGATCAAGCCTCTCGGCTACTCGGGCGAGCAGCGGCAGTACTTCGTCGAGCGCTGGGGCGAGTTCTACCATCAGTATCACATGATCACGTCTGAGATTCAGAACAATAACCCGAAGACGCCGCCTGCTCTCCAGCAGAAGCTCAACGAGGTGGCCATAACCGTGAGCATCCAGAGGCTGCTTGCGTCCACGGGTGAGGCGTGATCTGTGCAGGCGCTGAGGCATCCCGTGGCGAACACAATGACACAGAATCTACCGAGGAGGTCTCGCCATGCGCACCATGCTGCTCATCGCCCTGCTTGTCATCACGCCGATGTTCGCGCTTGCCCAGGAGGATGCCACAGTCTGGGTGGCCTCGCCGTGGGAGCGCGTGCTCCAGGACACCCCGCCCGGCGAGCAGACTGCCGTGAAGATCAAGGCCGCGGCGAACGAGTACGAGCCATTCCGGCTGATCGTGCACGCCGGCGAGCGCCCGCTGCGTGATGTGCGCGTGGTCGCAAGCTCGCTCAACGGTCCCGGTGGGGCGATATCCGCGTTCAACCTCACGCTCTACCGCGCCCATTACCTCGAAATACCAAAGTCCAGCCACCGGATTGACAGCCCGACGGGGATGTATCCGGATGCGCTGATCCCCTTCAACGATCCGCAGACGGGCGAGGCGCTTGAGGGCGCGGCCTACGATGCGGTGCCCTTCGACGTCGAGGCGGGACTGAATCAGGAGGTCTGGTGCGACCTGTTCATCCCGCCCGGTACCGAGGCCGGTCGGTACACCGGCACGATTACGGTTGCGGCCGGTGCTGTGGAGTTGGCGCAGGTGCCGCTCGATCTTCGCGTGTGGGACTTTGAGCTTCCCGAGCAGATCGCCATGCGCTCGCGCTTCGGGAGCCTGGGAAGCCGCGTGGCGAAGGTCATCGGTATGGACGCGGGCTCAGAGGAGTTCGCGGCGGTGGAGGATCAGTACATCGACACACTTCTGGATCACCGCGCGGTTCCCGGCTCGCTGGGCGATATCTGGCCCGACTGGAACCCCGAAGAGGGTCTGATCGAGGACGGCGAGGCCCAGCGGCTGCGCATCATGGTCGAAGAGAAACACGTGAATGCCCTCCGTATTCCGTTCCGATACCGCGATGACCCGGAGAAGTGCAAGGCGTATCTCTCGGACATCGCCGACTGGCTGCGTGAGCTTGGCTATCTCGATCTCGCGTACATCTACATGAAGGACGAACCGAATGACGCCGAGGAATACGAGACCGTTCGTGAGCAGGGCGCGCTGATCGAGACGGCGGATCCTCAGATCGCGCGCATGTGCACCGAGCAGACCAAGCCCAGCAACCCCGAGTGGGGCGACCTCTACGGCGCGGTCGACATCTGGTGCCCGCTGTGGGGGCTTTGGGATGAGCCGACCGCGAACGAGCGCTTGAAGCTGGGCGAGCGGCTGTGGAGCTACACGGCGCTGTGCCAGGGCCCGGAGGGGACGCCGTGGTGGCAGATCGACAGCCACCCGCTGAACTACCGCGCCCCGTTCTGGACAAGCTGGACCTACGACATCACGGGGTTCCTCTACTGGTCGAGCGTGTACTGGAGCGCCTACGAAGGCATGGAGGGCATCTGGAACGCGCCGAACTTCCGCGATAAGTTCATGGGCGAGGGGATGCTGCTGTATCCGGGGCAGCCGGCGGGGATCGGCGGGCCGGTCACGTCCATCCGCCTGAAGCTGATCCGCGAGGCGATGGAGGACTACGAGTACATGGTGCTGGCGTCGCAGGGCGAGAGTGGAGATGGAATCACCACCGAGATGGGACGCGAGACGATGGTTGTGGTGCGCCGGGGCGATCCGGAGGAGCAGGTGAACGAATTGGTGAAGAACGTGGCGTCGTCATTCCAGGACTGGAGCCACGATGAGGCCGACTACGACCGCGCCCGCGAGCGCATGGCGGAGATGATCGTGGGGCGGTGAAGTCGTTGGAGAGGTCGGCACCCGGCGGCTGTCTTATCATTCGCGGTACAATCCCGTGTTCGGGGGCGTTTGCCATGAAGCGCTGGACCGTGATCGCCGAGAGCGGCTGCGTGCCGATCAGCGAGGGACGAGGCGGTGCTGCCGGTGGGGGATGAGCGTGCCAATCGGCGAGCCGGCGTTGGTCATCCTCAGCTCCCGAGTGAGCTTTATAGTTATCCCGGGAGGACTTCGAAGGACCGCCACGAACTCTCAGTCAGTGACGATTGGACGCCAGGCGAACAAAACTCAGAGGTCTGGGAGGGTTCTTGAAGACAGGCGGTCAAGTGTTCCATGGATGTTGGCGGTACTCGTGCGTAATCCTCACAGTGGCGGAAGCAGATTGGCGGGACGACGACCGTTTCGCCTGTCAGAATTGGAGGGATCGACGTGGATCGGTGCAACCATTTGCACTTTCTGATGATGGTCGTTGTCGTCGCGCTCCTCGTTTCGACCTGTGCCGTTTGGGCTCAGGGCTACGGAATGTCGGTGGACATGGATGAGATGACAGAGCTGAAGTTCTCGAATACGAATGTGCCCGGGGCCCAGCCATGGCCGCACGACGGCGCTCAGTGGTGGGGGGAGTTGCGCACCTGGGAGGGCGAGAACTGGACATACTCAGCCGGCGCCCGCGTCGCTGCGGGCGAGGAGTCTGACGTCGAGTTGACGCTGTTCCATATGGACACGGACAGCGGCGATCCAATCGGAACGGAGGTCGTGGAGTCTCAGGCAACACTGCTGGGCCTCAACTACAGGTGGCTGGCATACGAGAGTGATGCCCTGACCATCTCGGTCATCCCCGGCGCTGAGTATCCCCTCGATGACATGGAGGGCAACCGCGAGGGCTCCGCGATCTCAGACGAGTTGATCCCGACAGTCTCCGTCCCATTCGAGTTCGTAAACAAGAATGGTACGATCTTCCGCGTCGTCCCGCGCTATGTCGGCTTCGATGAGACCCCGAGCGTCGCCGCCGATACGACCATCGACGGTTTTGGTGATGTGTTTGCTCTGGCGGGCGGCGTAGTGCATCCGATGGACCAGTTCTCGCTGAGCGGCGACCTTGCGTTGATCCTCGAGGGTGACAACAGCATCGATGAGAACACGAACGAGCCGACGGACGAGTTCATCTGGGCGGCCGGCGGCTCGTGGCAGAAACAGGAAGACGATTTGCGCGTTGACCTGTTTGTCACCAACGCGATCGGCCCGACCGCGGCGACATCCCTCATCAGCACGCCCGATCAGTCCGTCGGTGTCGGGCTGCGAGTGAGCGGCGAGTTCTAAGCCGAAGCAACAGGCGCCGTCGAGGAGCGCATGCGCAGTATTGCTGTTAGCGGGCGGTCCGGATCATCAGGGCCGCCCGCTGCTATTGCTTTGGCGCGACTGCCGATCCTGCAGAAGCACTGTGAGTTTCGAGCAGGCCTGCTATCCAAAGGCGCGTCGTTGTCGTCCGGAGGGATG
>CAZAHB010000254.1:0-7455 GCA_964484945.1 uncultured Armatimonadia bacterium
GGATGTTCAGGTCAAGCTCGTAACAGGTGCCCTCCAGCAGCGCCTTCACGAGGCGCTTGCGGTCGGTGTCAAGCGTCAGGCCGAGGATCGCGCCCTTCGCATTCGCATCGAGATACGGGGTGCCGGAGCCGGCGAAGTAGGGCAGCCACAGCAGGCCGCTGGGCTCCTCGGGCAGGTCGGAGATGATGACATCCCAGACATCGACGCCGCGCCGCTCGGCCTCCGACAGCGCCTCGGCGCCGAACTGATCGCGCCACCAGCGCAAAAGCGCCCCGCAGGCGTAGTTGTAGGCGATGGTCGCGTACTGGTCGCGGACCACGTGCGGGTAGCAGCCGTAGTTGTGCTCGCGCATCGCGTCGGTCAGCACGGGCTCATCGAAGGCGACCGTGATGCACTCGACGGTGCCCATCCCGTCCACGCACATACCCGGCTTCACCACGCCCGCGCCGAGCGCGTTCATGGGTTGATCGTGCCCGCCCGCGACCACCAGGCATCCCGGCTCCAGCCCGACATCCCGCGCGGCGTCCGCGGGCAGTTCGCCCACGATCTCGCCCGGGCCGATGGGCGCGGCGAGCATCTCCTGGTCGATACCGGCCGCCTCCAGCATCTCCGCCGACCAGCCGCGCGAGTGCACGTGGAAGGCCATGGTGCGGCCTGCCAGAGAGTGATCGATTCGCGGCGTCAGGCCGAGCTTCAGGTGGATGGTCTCCGGCCAGAGGAGGTATTTCCACGCCTTCTCGTGAACAGCGGGCATATTCTGGCGCATCCACATGAGCTTCGGCAGCGTGAAACTCGGGCTCAGCGGCATGCCCGTCAGCTCAAACACGCGCTCTGCGCCGAGCGCCTCGCGAAGCTGCTCGGTCTGCGCAGTCGCTCGGCTGTCGGGGGAGACGATGGTGTTGTAGAGGAACTCTCCATCGCGCGTGACGGGCGTGAACGCCTCGCCCAGCGCGGAGATCGCGAGCGATCGCACATCGCCCCCGGCCTCAGCAGCGGCCTCGCGGATGACCTTCCGCGTGCCGCCCCAGACGTCGTCCGGGCGCAGTTCGATCCACCCGGCGTTGGGGTAAACCTCCGGGTATTCCCGGTATGCGCTGCCGACAATCGCCCCTTCGGGGTTGAAGACGACGGCCTTCACGCCGGTGCTGCCCACGTCCAGTCCCATAAGGTGCATCGATGACCCTCCCACGATTCGCATGAGCCGTTGCTCGTCGCTCGCAGCCCGTCGCTCGCAGCTACAGCCCCAGCCTTTCCTCCCACATGTCGCAGAGCATGCGCGTCTTCTCGGCGGCGATGCCCGTGTACTGCGCCGGGTCGAGGATGATCTCGCGCTGGCGATCCGTGATCTGCTCCCAGTACTCCGCGAGTTCCTCGGACTCCTGCAGGAGTTCGCCCAGCGGGCGGCCGGTCTCCTGCGCCCGAAGCGTGAGCTTGCGGACGGCCTCGTGGGCGTCCGGGTGGCCGTGCGCGGCCAGCAGGATATACGCCGGCTCCGCGCCGATCATGCCCTCAGTCAGGCGCAGGTTCTCGCGCATCTCGTCGCTGTCGGTGACAAGTCGCCCCATGATCTTCGTCAGCCGCGCGACGGAGTTGGCAAGCCCGACGATGATCTCGGGCAGGAAGCGCTGGGACGCGGAGTTGGACAGGTCGCGCTGGTGCTCGGAGATCTGGTCGGAGTAGACCGTGATCATCCGCGGCATGAACTGCTTCCACATCGACTTCACGTTCTCGAAATTCCACGGGTTGCGCTTGTGCGGCATGGTCGAGGAGCCCACCTGCTCGGCCTCGAACGCCTCTGCTACCTCGTTGATCTCCGTGCGCTGGAGGTGACGCATGTCATCGGCCATGTTCGCCAGCACCGAGAAACATGACACCAGCGAGTGCATGAAGTCCGTCACGAACTCCGCCTCCACGACCTGGGTCGAGGCGGGGGAGGGCTCCAATCCAAGCTCCGCCAGCACCTGGCGTTCGAACTCGAGCGGATCCTCGATCATGATAGAGGATGCATTGTACGCCCCGACTGCCCCCGAGATCTTCCCGCGCAGGTCCTCGGCGGTCTCGCGGATCTTCTCGATGCGCCCGCCCAGGCGCGAGACGTACTCCGCGATCGCGAGGCCGAAGGTGACCGGCGAGCCGTGCTGGCCGTGCGTGCGGCCGACCTGCAGCGTCTCCGCCTCGCGCCGCGCGAGGTCGATCAGGATGCCCTCCAGCTCCTCGAGCATCGGCAGCAGGCCCTCGGTGGCGGCGTGCTTGAAGCGCCAGGCGGTCGCGGTGTCGATCACGTCGAAGCTGGTGAGCGTGAAGTGAATGTAGGGCTTGGCCTCATCCGAGACGTACTTCTTCATGGAGTTGACGAGCGCCCGTATGTTGTGGTGGATGCGTGCCTCCTCCTCGGCCACCTCCTGCGGCGTGACCTTCTCGGCGGCTTCGGCGACCTCGTCGGCCACCTCGTTGGAGCACACGCCCATCCTCGCGAGAACGCGGGTCGTCGCGGCCTCGACCCTCGCCTCCGAGCGCACGCGGGCCGTCTCGGTCACGTATTCGTCGAAGACCTCGCGCAGTTTGTCTGAGTAGTAGCGGAAATCCAGCGGTGATACGCAGTCGAAACGGTCCATCGGAAGGGCCTCCTGATGTCGCTCGGTGATCTCGGTGCGGCCGGATGTCGGCTGTACGGAGGGGGCGCCGCGCTCCCACCCCCGGGCGGGACGCACGTGCCACGAAACGACCTACCGTATCGTCACCATCCGCGCGCCCTCCGGCCATATAAGTGTTCCGTCATAATCAAGTTGCATCTCTTCGCCATCGTCCGCGTAGGATACGGCATCCCCATCGGCCTCAGGAAGCGCGATCTTCACGCCCGGCGCGTCGCAGTAGACGTGGTAGCGATTGCCGTCGCGCACGATCTCCCATGTCCCGTTGACCATCCCGACCCGCGCGACCTCCGTGCCGTTGAAGCGGACGATTGTCCCTTCGCTGACCGGCTCCCCGAGCGTGGTGATGGGGGCATCACCGACCGCGTCGAGTGCGAAAATCGCGCGGTCGCGCTCACCGACGTGCAGCGACTTCTCTTCGCCCGAGTTGAGCGCGATCGTGACCATCTTCAGCACCCAGCGGCGCGACTCATCCGGTCCCTGGCCGTCAAGGCTCACCCAGCAGACCGCGCCGATCGAGCTGCTGGACTGCACGCTCATCCGGCCCGTCGCCCGATCGGCCTCCCCAAGCGCGCCCGCGATCGCCTGAAAGGTCGGGGTGTTAACCACGAGCAGCTCCGCCTCCTCGTCGCGGACGATCTCGCGGGTGTCGGAAACGAAGCGGCCTGTCTCCAGATAGTCATGCGAGATGCGCTCATCGTAAAGCTGGCCGAATGCATCCAGCGTTGCGCGCAGCTTGTCCTCAGGCTCGAGGGCATGATAGACCCAGTTGTCTCGGTCCATGTCGCGCAGACCGAAGGCGCGGACGCCATCGGCACCGCGACCGATCGGGCGGTAGTCCTCGTAAGCTTCGACCTCGCGCAGCGAAAAGCCCGGGTGTGTCGCGCGCACGAGGCTCGCGCCGGCGTCGTAGAGTGTCCCGCCCCAATCGAAAGCAACCTTCCCGGCGGGAGTCGTTCCGACCTGATAGCCGCTCTTCTCCGCCAGGGTCGCCTGATGGCGGCGGTTGAGCAGGTCCTCGGCGCGCTGCTCGGCGCTGATGACAGTCCGCTCGCCCGGGTAGACTGCCCCGCTTGACAGGCCTGAGGCGACCATCAGGTCGGCCTCCCCGTCGAAGGCCTCGTCGAAGAACCGTCCCCGCATCGCGGCGATGTGGGCGGCGCGGTGAAGCTGCTCCAGTGTGCGTTCGCCGTCCACGAAGTAGCTGTCCACGTGTGAGTAGCCGACCTCGACGCGGCGCTTCGCCTCGGTGATGTCACGCTTCAGGAACGCCCGCGCGCCCAGTGATGCGAGGCCCCATCGCGTCGGATCGCGGCTCACGTCGAAGAAATCAATGCGATCGACCTCAGGGCGGATGTCATACGTGAAGAGTATCATCGCGTCCACGTCATGCATGCAGGCGTATGCGATGGCATCGACCATTCCGGCCGCGCGGAACTTGTTCGGCCAGCAGACGCCCCATTCGCGGACGACCATCGGCTTGCCGACGAATGCGCTGCGTGCGAGCTTCGGCGCGAAGCTGTCGGTCGGGTCTCCGATGGGGGAGTGATTGACGAAGTACATGGGCAGTCGCCACTGCCCGTTATTGAGGCGCGGGTGGTCGTAGTAGTAGTTCGAGCCCATGAAGTCCAGCTTCTCGTAGACGGAACGCAGATCGGGAACTGACTCAAAGTCTGTGACTGCGGTGATCGGCTGCTCCACGCCGTGGTCGCGCAGGAAGTTCTTCATCTGCTCGAAGTACTCTCGGTGAAGCGAAGCCAGAAACAGCGTCAGGTCATTCAGCCTGGCAGATGCGCGAATGCCGGAACCGACGAGCGTGGCCAGTGTGCCCGCCTCGGAGGCACCGTGCAGCGTAACCGTGCCCTGCTCAAGCGATTCGTCAGGCTCGAGTGCGCAGTCGCCGCGCCAGTCCGTCCACGCCATACGCAGGTCCTCGGTATCCTCATACTTCGCGCGCAGCCAGAAGTTCCAGCGCCGCTGCAGTTCCTCGCGGTAGGGCGAGACCAGTTGTGTCCGCCTGTCTCGAGCGGCGAAGAGGCCGTTCTCATCACAAAGCTCAACCAGGCATACCGTCGGATCCTCGGCGTACGTCATCTCTGTCTCGGGGTTCACATGGTCGACCAGCAGCGACTTCGCGTATTGCATCTGCAGCTCAATCAGCCGCTCATTGAAGACCGCGTAGGGTTTCGCGCCGCGGTCGAGTTGGTCGGCGGCAGGCACGCCCTCACGCTCATGGAAGGTCCGGAAATCCAGCAGGTCGAGGTAGACGTAGATGCCTCGCCTGCCACAGGCGGCGATCCAGTGGTCAACGGCAGCGAGCTTCTCCGGGTCGATCGGGTGGGCCGTTCCGGCCCGCTCGGGCGGCAGCAGCCCCGTCACGCCATCGAGGTGGTGCAGGCGC
This sequence comes from uncultured Armatimonadia bacterium, assembly GCA_964484945.1. GTDB lineage: Bacteria > Armatimonadota > Zipacnadia > Zipacnadales > UBA5352 > UBA5352. The sequence goes on from CAZAHB010000254.1 coordinate 5,053, forward strand.
ACGAGGTTGAAGCCGGCGCGGGCGATGGCGTCCACCGCGGCATCGATGCGCTCGGGAGGCTGGAAGACCGAGCCTTTGGCGACGTTGATGCCCCAGAAGCGTCCGCGGCGCCCGTCCTCGAAGTAGAAGTTCCCGTCGCGCCCGGTGAAGAGACGTCCGCGCCTGCCGCACGCGCCGTCCAACAGGCTGCTGAAGTCCACGAGGCTGCTGTCCGGCAGTCCGTCGGCGTTGGGGTCCAGGACCGGCAGCCTGTCTCCAGGCAGGTCCGGCTGCTCCTGCGCAGCACACCACGCGCCGGCAAGCATGATAGCGAGGACCACGGTGAGGGGCGTCAGTTGACGATGAATGAGTGATAGCATACAGGAATGAATGATAGCGGGAAATGCGTTCGGGGGCAACTGGCGGGGCAACCCCGAGCGAAACGAGCAGGTCGGCTGCGGTCGCCGTAGCCGTCAGTTGTCTTGCTTGCGACTTGCGCCTTGCCACTCGTGCCCGCCGCTTACTCCCAACTCGGCCGTCGCACCACGTAATCCGTCGCGCAGACCCGCTCGAACTCCCTGTGCGCCTCGGCCTCCGGGGACTTCAGCGTGTCAAGCACCGCGTCAACATCGCGGCCGATCTGAGTGGTGAGAGCCTCAGCGTCATCGAACTTCTGCTCACCGCGCAGCCAGCGCAAAAACTCCACCTTGATCGAGGTGCCCTCGAGGTCGCACTGTTCGCCGATGAGGTGAACTTCCACGATGTGCTCATCGCCGCGAACTGTCGGCGCCAGTCCGACATTGATCGCGCCCGGCCGCGGCTGTTCGACGGCTTCGAAATCTCCCTCGCGTACCTGGCCGCACAGGCCCGCGAATACCCCGTCGTGCGGAAGGATCTTCTCGGGTGGGATTTGGAGGTTTGCGGTAGGGTAGCCCAGCTCGCTCCCCAGGCCCCGGCCGCTGACGACGGGCGCGTAGATCGCGTAGGGCCGGCCCAGCAGCGCACCGGCCTCGTGGACATCGCCGTCCCCCAGCAGGTTGCGGATCCGGGTGCTGCTGACACGCTCATCGCCGATCATCAGGGGCCTGACAATCTCCACCTGAAAGCCCAATTCCTCGCCCAGGGATCGCAGCAGATCGATGTCGCCCTTCCCCCTGTGCCCGAAACGATGGGTTCGGCTCGCGGTCACGTGTACGGCGTTGACCTGGTTGACGAGGATATCGCGCACGAATGCTTCAGGCTCGATCGAGTGGATCTCGCCGGGGAACTCAAAGACGATCACCAGGTCTACGCCGAGTTTGCGGAGGTAATAGCGCTGCTCATCGACGGTCGTCAGCCGCCGGCCGGGCTCGCGCTGACCAGCGGAGAACTCGCGGGGGCTTGGGTCGAAGGTCAGGATCGCGGCCTCAGCACCGCGCTCGCGCGCGATGCTTCGCATGGCCTGGATGGTTTTCGCATGCCCGAGGTGAACGCCGTCAAAGGCTCCCAGCGCGACAACGCGGGGCGTGTCTGGAAGCTCAAGATCGGGGCTCCACCGCACCTGCTTCATCTCACACGTCATCCTCTGACACAAGTACACGTCTGGGTTGGATCAGCGTGGCATTCTCATCCGTCACAATCTCCGCCACACACAACAACCGCCCCTCGCACATCACCAGCACCCGCTCGCCGGATGTGAGGGCGGATGGCGCAGGCGTCTGCATCCCGCGGCACAGTTGGATCGCTGTCTCGCGGTCGGCTTCGATGGTCGGCCAGTCCGACAGGAGAGCATCGGGTGACAGCACGGCCTCAGCGAGCCGGTCCTCGCGCATCACCGCGATCAACTCGCGCCCCGTCATCGCCTCATCAACGGCCTCCGATCCGACATGCGTCCGTACGAGAAACGAAAGATAGGCCGGGCAGCCAAGCTTATCGCCGACCATCGCGGCCAGGCTTCGGACGTAGGTGCCGGTCGAGCATCTCACTTCGGCCAGCGCCCGGGCTCGTCGCCCCGGTTCGAAGTCCAGCAGCCGAAACTCATGAACCGTGACATCTCGGCTCTCGACGTCAACCGTTTCGCCCTTCCTCGCGATCTCATACAAGCGGCGCCCTTTGTGCCACACCGCCGAGTGCATCGGAGGCACCATCTCGATCTCGCCGGTCAAGCCGGCCACTGCCCTGTTGACACGCTCTTCGGTCACTTCGTCGGCGTCGGCTTCGGCGACGATCGCTCCTTCGCCGTCGAGGGTATCGGTGGCAAGCCCGAACGTAATCTCCGCGCGGTAGGTCTTGTCACATCCGGTCAGATACTCGCTGAGGCGGGTCGCGCTGCCGAGCACCAGTATCATCACGCCTGCGGCTGCCGGATCGAGTGTACCGGTATGACCGACTTTGCGCATCCCTGTGATCCGTCGCACGCCGTCAACGATGTCGTGTGAGGTCATC
>CAZAHB010000255.1:0-7423 GCA_964484945.1 uncultured Armatimonadia bacterium
GCGGGTCCGGGAAGACCGCGCTTACCAGGGCGATCTGCCACGATCCGAAAGTTCGCAAGCGGTTCGAGGATGGCATCGTGTGGGTCGAGGTCGGTCAGGAGCCCGGCGACCTTACGCTGGCTCTGAACGACTGGATCACCGCTCTGGGCGGGGACGTGCAGTTCGCGACCGAGGACGCCGCCCGCGCTGAGCTTGAGAGGCTGCTGCGCGACCGCACCGTGCTCATCGCAATTGACGACGTCTGGAGCCGCCCGCACCTGAACGCCTTCCCGCGCGGAGGTCCGCGCTGCGCCTGCCTCATCACCACGCGCATCACCTCGGTGCTGCCGCAGGATGACGCCATCGCGGTCACGGTCGATCGCATGCAGCCCGATGAGGCCGAGGAGCTGCTCGGGGCCGGGCTGCCAGCGGGGGCCGAGGAGAAGCTCAGCGCCCTCGCGGACCGGCTCGGGCGCTGGGCGGTGCTGCTGAGGATCGTCAACAGCGTGCTCCGTGAGCGCGTTAGCCACATGGGACAGCAGCTGTCTGACGCCGTTTCTGACGTCGAGGCCGTGCTCGACGAGAGGGGTCTGACGGCATTCGACGTGACTGATCCCCAAGCTCGCGATGAGGCAGTGGAAGCGACCGTCGGCGTCAGCCTGGACCTCCTGACCGCCGAACAGGGGCGCCGATACCACGAACTCGCGATCTTCCCGGAGGATGTGGACATACCTGTAGACGCGGTTGCCCGCCTCTGGCGCGCAACCGGCGTTGTTGACGAGCACAATGCCGTGGAACTGTGCAGCATGCTACACCGGTTCAATCTGCTGAACGAGTGCGATCTTGGCAGCCGCATCATCCGCATTCACGACGTGATGCGCTACTACCTCGCCCACGAAATCGGCGACGAACTGCCGCGACTGCACGGGCGCTTCCTGGATTCATTCCGGCTGGATCGGTGGAGCGACCTGCCCGCGGAGGACGGCTACGCGTGGACGCACCTGGCCTATCACCTCCGCGAGGCCGGGCGAGGGGATGAGCTGGCTGAACTGCTGCTCGATCTGCCCTGGCTGGCGGCGAAGCTGCGGGTGATGGGCGTCGCGCCGGTCGTCGCCGACTACGACTACGTGTCCGAGGATGATTCGACGCGCGTGGTTGAGCGGACGATCCGCCAGGCGGGGCACATTCTGCAGCGCGACCCCGACCTTCTCGCGCAGCAGTTGCTGGCGAGGGTCGACGCTGACCGGCATGCCGAGGTGGCGGCTGTGCTGGAAGAGGCGCGGAACGCTGGCACAGCAACATGGCTCCGTCCCGTGCGCGCGAGTATCCAGGCATCCCCCGCGCTGCTGCACACCCTCACCGGACACGAGGATTGGGTCAGGGACGTGGCCCTCACCGGCGACGGCCGCGCCGTGTCCGCCTCACGCGACACCACCCTCCGCGTGTGGGACCTAGAGACCGGACGTGAGGTGCGCACCCTCACCGGACACGAGAACTGGGTCAACGCTGTGGCCGTCACCGGAGACGGCCGCGCCGTCTCCGCCTCGGACGACCGCACGGTCCGCCTATGGGACCTTGAGAGCGGCGAGGAGATCGCCCACTTCGCCGCCGATGGTCTAACGCAGTGCGTCGCAATCGACATCGCTCGCCGCCGAATTATCGCCGGCGACGGAACCGGGGCCGTCCACATCCTCGAGCTCGTCGAAGCGCAGCAGTGACACCCTACCCCAACGGATGCCTCGCCAGCGCCCCGCGCAGGTCGTCGGTCTGCAGGTGCAGATAGAGCGCCGTCGTCTCGATCGACGCGTGACCCAAAAGGCGCTGCAGCGTCCGCACGTTCACCCCCTCCTTCAGCAGCAGCGTCGCGAATGTATGCCGCAGCGTGTGCAGCGTGACATTATCGCGCTGAATGCCGGAGCGGTCCACAGTGCGCCGGAACATGCGGTTGAGGTCTTTCGGGGACATGGGATTGCCCCCTCGGGTGAGAAAGAGCGTGGACTGATCCGCCGCGGGGCGGAACTCCAGCCAGTCCGCTACGGCTTCTGCGCTCTGTGTAGCGAGGGGTAGAAGCCTCGACTTCCCGCCTTTGCCGCGCCTCACCAGTAGCGTCATCGCTTCTCGATCTACATCGCCGATTCGCAGACCCAGCAACTCCGCGCGCCTCAGGCCCTGATAGATCAGCACGGTCAGGATGGCCCGGTCGCGGAAGGCCAGGTCAATGTAGTGGTTGTCATCGCAGGCGGTGAGGAGCCTCCCACACTCCTCGGCAGAGAGGTAGGTGGGCAGGCGCTGCTCCCTGCGCGGTGTGGCGACCTTGCGCGTGGGATTGTCGGAGACGAGATCGGCCCGTTCGAGGTAGTTCCACAGCGATCGCAGGGCGTACAGCCGACGCCCTCTCGTGGAGGCGGCGAGGCCATCCTCTGACATGCCCGCGATGTATCTGCGGAGCACTGCCGGCGTGACGGCTTCGATCTGCTGGGGCGTGCCGTCACTTCGGAGAAACCTGCGAAACAGCTTGAGGTCGGATTGGTATGCCTCGATGGTCGCGGGGCTGCAGCCCTTTTCGGCATCCAGGTACACGAAAAACTCTCTCGCCACGTCTTCGATCAGCATCTCTCGGCACATCCTTTCGGGTGCCGGTTACGCCCCTGATCGCTGGCCAGAGAGTGTCCCTACAGTGTGTGCATAAGACTACTTGATAGACGGCTCATCGCCCGTAATTGGCTTATTGACACGGAGAGTGTGTCTATAAGCCGAGTTCTGTGTCCGGTGCAGGGCACCGGCGATGGTCATTTGGCTGGGACGCGCGTCGCCACGCGCCTCGTGCACTCTACCCGGGAGCTCAGCGGGCCGCCTCAACGCTCCCCTATTCGAGCTTGCTCCAGGACGGGGTTTGGCCAGCCGGTGTGTCACCACACCGCTGGTGGGCTCTTACCCCACCGTTTCACCCTTACCCATCACTTACGACTGTCTGCAGCGCAGCCGTAACACATGGGCGGTCTCGTCTCTGTGCCACTCTCCGTCGGATCACTCCGCCTGGGTGTTACCCAGCGCCCTGCCCTGTGGAGCTCGGACTTTCCTCAGAGAGATGGCGTAGCATCTCCGAGATGCACCCGCATCTCCCCGCGACCATCCGACACACTCTCCGTATCATCAGTATACCGCAAATCCCACCAAATTACCAGAAAATTGCCCCGCCAGCGTGCGGACTCGACGTACGAAGCTGGGGCATGCCGCAGCGCATAACTCGATACGGCCGCAGCGAAACAACGGCGGGCAGGATGCCCGTGCTGCAGAAGACCACGGCACAGTAGTCGTCCGGAGCACGGGACGGCCTGAGGTGGCGTCGGCTTCCCCCACCCGGCACGTCCCGTGTGCGCTACCCTCTAATCGTTGATACGAAGCCCCGCCCCCCTTTGGACCTGTACGGTCCCCGGATCGGTGTCAACGATCAGGCCCGCCATCCACCGGCGACCGTCCACTCTTTCCATTGCCCCTTCGCTGACGTCAGGTTGCTTCGCGCGGGGCAGATGCTGATTATTAGACTGTTCGGACGAAAAGTCCGCAGCGAATGTGTCTTCGGCGATCCGCAGTCCACAATCCCGCTTTCGTGAGGCTACCTTGAGGAGAATAGTGTAATATGACTTGTAAGCTTTCCCAACTCCCCTAAGCAATGAGCGCACCGGGATGCATGTGGAGGGATCTGCCATGACACGGAGCCTCGCCGCGACGGTGTTCATTGGCCTCTTGACTGCAGGAGCGTGCGTCGCAGAAGACGATGTGCTTATTGATGGGGTTCCACTGACGGACATCCGCACCGAACTGAGAAGTGGCGACATGGATGCGAAGATCGATGCCCTGTTACTCGTCCAGCGGGGTGGAGTGACCGCCGCGGCTGCCGCACCGGAAGTGCGCCTGCTGCTCTACAACGAAGATCACTTCATTCAGGGGCTGGCGGTACGGGCGATGGGGGGGCTGGGAGAGGCGGCCGCGCCTGCCCTTTCCAAACTGGCGGAGATGGCCGAGAACCACCCCGACCAGTTCATCCGACAGGACGCCGCGCAGGCCGTCACCGACATCCAGGAATCGGCAGGCATCAGCGAGATCATCAGGGACCCGGACGCCAGCGACGCGGGGCTGGCTCCCGATCCGGAAGTTGGACCCGCTGAGTTGGTGCCCCTGATCGAAATCCCTCCCGGCGACGACAGCCTCACGGCTTTCCTGGGGCCATTGCGCCAACATAAGCGAGATTTGCAGCAGCTCCACGATCGGATCAGGCAGATCACCGATGAACCTCCGCAAACACAGGTGGCGGCCGAGTTGTGGGTCCGCAAGCTCAAGGCCGCCGGCAATGACCTCACCGCCGAGATAGGCGCATTTCGGGCCACGCTCAGCGACTTCATCAACTCCCCCACCCGCCACGGCCTCGATGAGGAGCTTACACTGATCGACGAGTGCCTGCAGTTGGGCGCTGACTCCGGTGGATTCATCGACCCTCATACACAGTTTGACATCAATGCCTACAGCGCCCGCCAGAACCTGCAACAGGAGGCCTCGCAGTTCAAGCAACGCGCGGTAAGCATTCTGGCGCGCCACATTGACTGCCAGCTCAAAGCCGAGGGGCTGTTTGAGGTGCTGGTGGTTGACGGTGTGGAGGAGGTCAAAAGCGAGGTCATCGGACGGCTGGGCGAGGAAGCCGTGGAGAGCATAGGAGAGATCACGGAGGACGAACTGGGCGTCAACGTCCATGACGCTCTCTCCTTCCGGACCACGGTGAAGGCGAAGGGGCGGGCGGCGGTGCGGCGGTTGGTGGGGAAGCTGCTTGTCAATATCACTACCAATGAAATCGTGATCGAGATTGTCGGACAGCCGATCATACGCTGGGTGGAGACAGACCTGTGGCCGAAGCTGAAGGCGGTGTTCCGCAACAGGGGCGACCTGCAGTTCCGCACGGAGCGGTCGATAGCATCCCTCCAGGCGGCCCGGATGCGACTGTGGGCGCTGGAGCCAGATGCGCCAAACGATCAGGTCATCGACACCTGGGCAGGCGCCCGTGGCGCTTCGAAAGCAACAATATACCTTGTCGGCGATCTTCAGCGAGCAGACCGTGAAGACCTGCTGACGAAACTGAAGGCAGCGATCGAGGATCTCGACCAGTTGCTCGACCTGACCGCGCGACGCTTCTTGCTCAACAAGCTGGATGAACTCGAGCAAGTGCCGGCCAAGCAAGAGGTCGCGCGGGCGCTGCAAGATGTGCTGACGCAGATGGTCCAGCAGATCGAGAAGCCGGCGGTGGTAGCGGACACACCGGTCACTCCGGCGACACCGGACACACCACCTCAGCCCGATCAGCCGGACCAGCCCGGGCGGCCGCCGAATCACACCTTCGAATACCCACGCTATCTCGTGCACGTCACCCTGACCCGCACCATGGGCGGCCCGGTGGAGAAGGACTGGTGGATCCTCAGCGGCCACCCGCCCGAGGCGGATGGCAGCATCAGGACCGCCGACGGCTTTGGCGGAACCTTCGGGCACGAGACCGACGCACACTACGGTCCGTTCGAGGACACCTGGTCACTGATGCCCGTGATGGTGCGCCTGGGCGTAGAGAAGGTGCGGTATGGTCAGACCTACCTGGTGGCCGATCCGGCAGTCTGGGGCCGCGGAGCGGCTCCCCGGTGATGCAGCGCCGACGGGCAGGAGGGCCGTCCCGCAGAAGGCAATGACGTGGCACGAGCGAAGCGGGCCCGTGCCACGGGACGGCGAGACACTTACGGCCCCTCGATGGCCCAGAACGCGTCCTTGATGGCGGCGAATTCGTCGTCGGACAGATCGATGTACATCGCCCCCGCATTCTCAGCAGCCTGCTTCGCGTTGCGCGAGCCGGCCAGAGCGCAGGTAATGCCCTCAGCAGCAACCGTCCACGCAAGCGTGATCTGCGCCACGGTCGCATCGTGCGCCTCGGCGATCGGCCGCACGACGTCATCAATCACCGCGTTCACGCGCGTGATGTTCTCCTCGGTGAACCACGGGCGGTCGTTGCGCTGGTCGCCCTCACCGAACTCGCGATCGACCGTCACCTTGCCCGTCAGCATCCCCTGCTCGAGCGGACTGTAGACGATCGACGCGATGTCGTGCTCGTGGCACCAGGCGATCGCGGTATCGTAGTTCTCGCGGTGCAGCAGGCTGAACTTCGGCTGCGAGCAGTGGACCGGGCCGTATTGCAGGCACTCCTCGATCATCTCGGGAGTGAAGTTGCTCACACCGATTGCGCGGATCAGGCCCTGGTCGAGAAGCTCGGTCAGCGCACCCATGGTCTCCGAAAGCGGGGTGGTTTCGTCGGGCCAGTGGCACTGGTAGAGATCGATCTGCTCGATCCCGAGGCGCTCGAGAGACTGCTCACACTCGGAGAGGATCGAATCACGCGAGAGGTTGCGCATCAGGCGCACCGGATTGCCCTGCGCGTCCTCGGTGTCATAGTGATGCTGGCCCTCCTCCTCGAGGTCCCAGCGGATGCCGCACTTGGTGAAGACGTGGACGTCATCGCGGCGCTCGCGAATCGCCTCGCCCACCACGCGCTCGGAGTGCCCGAAGCCGTATACCGGCGCGGTGTCGATAGCATTGATGCCCGCGTCAAGGCCGGCGTGGATGCCCTCGATAGCCGCCTGGTCATCGGTCCCGCCCCAGAGCCATCCGCCAATGGCCCAGGCGCCGAAGACGACCGGGGTGGCATGAATGTCCGATGTGCCGATCTGTCGCAGATTCATGGAGAAGCCTCCTCAGGGTTCGTGTCGGGGGAGTACAGTTCGGCGAGCGCCGGCGGGGGACCTGCAGGGGAGGCAGTCGCCAGTCGCCAGTCGCCAGTCGCCAGCTTGCGGCTTGCGGCTTGCGGCTTGCGGCTAACGACTAACGACCGCTCGCTGCTTGCTGATAGCTGTGGGCTGGTGGCATTCAGGCTTCGGTGGACCAGACGAGGTCGCCATCGGTGCTCGCGACGCCGCCGATGTGGCGCTGGGCTGTGCCATCGTCGTCATCGAGGTCGCGCCCGATGCTGTAGAGCGTGAAGCCGTCTGCCCCCGCGCGGTAGCGGAGATGGTCGCCGCTGAAGATATCGCGCACCCAGACGTCCTCGACAGGAGGGCGGAGGGTGGCGAGAGTTCGCGGGGCCGTATCGCAGGCGGCGATCTCGAGTGCGGCGAGGCACATGCGCTGCCAGGCAATAGCTTCATCGCGATTCTGCATCGGAACCCGCGGGTCAGGCAGAAGCGTCGCCGTTATCTGGGCGTAGGAGGGAAGCGCGAGGCGCCAGTTGTCGAGCACGGCGGTGCTGGCGCGGTAGGGCCTGGAAGACAACTCGATAATCTCGACCATGCGCTCGGCGAACACGAGCCGGTTGGCGCTGAGGTAGGCGCCGGGCATCCGAGAGCCGTCCCAGCAGGTCCCG
>CAZAHB010000256.1:0-7422 GCA_964484945.1 uncultured Armatimonadia bacterium
TGCAAAACGCCACCATCCCGCCCGACGATCACAATACGCATCATCGCTAAGTGAATAGGATTGGGGCTAGTCGATTCCACGACAAACAGATAGTGGCGCTTCTCGACCTGCCGCCAGTTGGGGAGCCAAAAGTGATCTGCGAAGACGACAAGGCTGGCGCGGACAGTTGGTCCATCGAGCATGACGTCGGCGAATGGTCCCCGGATGAAAGATGGCTATTGCTGTCCGGGAAAGAGCCAAAGGGTGGCCTTGAGTACGATGCTTCCATTTGGATCATCCGACCGGATGGAAGCGAGTTGGGTGAGGTTGTGGACGATGCCACGAGTGGAACTTAGCTAAGCGATTGCTGAGACGATTTGTTCTTGGTGTAGATGGATCCAAGGCTGGAGGGCCGATGATGCAGGAAAGATACCCCACGTTACGAGGGATATCGAAAATCCTGACCACAATAGGATACATCGCAATAACGGGCGGCCTGCTCGGAGCGTTGTGGGCGTTGACGCAGATATTTCAGGACGAGGTGGCCGCAGGTGCGGCCTTACTACCGATAGGCTGGGCCGTGGGCATGGGTTTGGTCTGGGTGGCCCTGGGAGAACTCATCTCGGTGTTCATCGACATTGAGGCCAATACCAGGCGCACTGAGAGAGCGATTGCATCCCTAAGCGACCCCATGCCCGACGGCGTGGATACCTCATCCGGGGACAATCAGCGGGCGGACACAGAAAGTGAGGCGCTTAGTGAACGTGCTCCCGTCTCTTCGGGGCGTGACCAGGCATCACCTGATGAGACGGTGTCAGATGATCTTTCGGCTGACGAATTGCTGTTCCGAGCACGCAATATCGCTGGAGACAAGCGGCCCAAATTCAAGCGGCGTGCCTGCGCCTACTACTCGGCTTTCGTTGAGCGGTTCCCATCGCATCCAGAGGTTTCACAAGCGTGCGAAGAGCTCGGCAAGGTGAGACGTCAGCTTGCTGAGACCGTCGCAGAGCAATAGCCTCTTCCCGGCAATGCCCATGATCAGGTTCTCTGCGCGTTCGCGTTGGCCAGGGCGCAAGCTCTTCCTGTGGTGTCGTTTGGTGCACCGATTTGAGTGTATACGCCCGCACTCGCGCCTTCGCGACTGGAGGAGTGAAAGGAAGATGAATATCTTATCGAAAAGTTACCTGTTCATGATTCTCAGACGTGCAATGCGATGGCAACTTAGGAGGCCGAGTGCTGGGCGCCGTCAGACAGGCCGAAATGATTCGTTGATCATATCGCCGCTGTGGTTCCTCTCGCTTATCACGGCATCCGTGTGCTTGTTTGGCTGCACTGACACGGAAACCATTGGGCCCACCCTGACGCCTGCCGTGGCGAGTGAAACGGAGAATGGCACTAATACACTCAACGGAGAGAGAAGCCATCGTCTGCAGCTGCGCCTGGCGCCTTACACCCACCAGGGCACGGTGATGGTGCCTATGCGCCCGATCTTTGAATGGCTCGGTGCGTCCGTTGGCTTCGATACAGCTACACAGACGATTTCCGCAGAGCGTGAGGATTCGGAGATTCGCCTGCGCATCGGCGAACGATCTGCGCTGATTAGCGGCCGTGAAACCACGCTACCCGCGCCAGTGGCGAATCGCCACGGAAGTACGTTCGTACCTCTACGCCTGGTGGCAGAGGCCCTTGGAGCTGAGGTGGCTTGGACTACGTTCGGACGAGTCGCGACTATTCGTCACCGAGACCGTGAAGTCACCCTGTCCGTGCCGGAAAGCTCCACCGACATCCATGGCGCTGCAGGAGGAGGCTACACGGAAACCGTTGGGAGACTGATTGAGAGGGGAACTGATCCAAACGCCCTTGATTTCCAGCAGATGACGCCCCTGTACCACGCGGCTGAGACTGGCCGTACCGACACCGTTAGACTGCTGCTTGAATACGGGGCCGATATTGATGTGCGACGAGAATCGATGGTCTTGGGTGACACTCCCTTGTCCTCCGCCATCTATAGAGGACATGGTACGACCGCGGAAGTGCTGCTTGAGCACGGTGCAGGCCCTCTTAGTTTGCATCAAGCTGCCGCACTCGGATCGGTCGAACGGGTTGGTGCTCTACTCGACTCGGGGGCAGATCCGAACGCACGGCTATTCGGATACAATTTCGGTGACGACATGATTGTAGACGAGAAGGGACCCGATGCAGGGCTGGGTGACACACCGCTGCACTGGGCCGCGGGAAAGACGCCCACGGAGACGGCCCGCATAGCCCGGGAGTTTGCGGAAGGCGAGTATCCGGTCACCATGGATTTCAGGACCGAACAGGGGCATCGCGACGTGGCCGCGCTCCTGTTGGACCGGGGCGCTGATGTAAACGCCCGGGACGACTCTGGCTACACACCACTTCATTTTGCTGCCAGGTGGCAGGGCAATACTGATCTTGCGGCACTGCTACTGGAGCGGGGTGCGTACGTCAATGCCCTCACTGATGGCCTGACCCTAACGCCTCTACATGAGGCAGCAGGCTGGCTGGGCCATCCTGAAATGTGCGCACTGCTCATTGAACATGCTGCCAACATTGATGCTCAAACCGACGGTGGCCGGACACCGCTGCACGAGGCCGCCTCAGAGGGTCGCGCCGATATCTGCGCTGAACTGCTTATGTACGAAGCCAATGTCGATGCCCGCACCCTGAATGACTACACACCTCTGCACCTGGCAGCAGAATCTGGTGACCTTGATACTGTCAGACTCCTGCTGGATCAGGGCGTTGATGTCAATGCTCGGAGCGAATGGGGTGAGACACCACTCCATCAGGCTGCGGGGCGGACAAGGGCTTCTGGTACTGTCCAACTACTGGTTGACAGCGGCGCTGACGTCAATGCCCGAGATGACAGAGGCAATACCCCACTCCGCGCTGCCGCTCTTTACGGCAATACTGAAACTGCCAGAATTCTGCTTGATAGTGGCGCTGATGTCACTATACGGAACGACCGTGGCGCGACACCACTTCACGAGGCGGCGGGCTGGTACGGAAACAAACGGACGTGCGCGCTCCTACTCAACCACGGCGCTGACGTCAATGCCCGAAACCAAGACGGTGACACGCCACTGTCCATCGCCATCGCAAACGATCAAAACGAGACGGCCGAACTCTTGCAGGCACGGGGCGGCCGCAAGTGACGCTCGACGGACGGTCCAGACACATTAGTGAGAAACGGTCGGACGTTGGTCGCAGGCGTGTGAGTCAGTGAGCGAAGCAGTTGTTTCTACCACGCCAGCATAGAGCAAGTGGGACGCGGTGAACAGCCAATGTCGAAGCATGAGAGCTGTCCGCGTGTCGCTCAAACGGGGAGAGTGAACCAGCCATGCCCTTCTGCCGGGAATGCGGTCACGAATTGGCGGACGACGCGAAGTATTGTAATGCATGCGGAGCCGCACAGTCTCATGATTCCGGTCCTTTGGTCTCGCGAGCGATGCTAAAGCAACTGGGAATCATCGCCGGGGTTGTTGTGCTCCTTCTTGTCGCAGCGAAGGCTCCAGTAGTTCTCGGGAATCTGATTGAGGACTTCCAAGCCCGTCGAGGTGCGGCTATACGCAGTTCCTGCATGTCGAATATCAAGCAGATCTGTCTCGGTATGCTCATGTACGTGCAGGACTACGACGAGAGATTCCCGCACGGACAGCACCGATCTGTTGAGAGTCAGTGGTACAACGCCGTCTACCCCGTGACCGCCCCCCATTTGTTGGACCAGTTACAGTGAGAGGGTTGTAGCCTCCGTTGCGCTGTGGGGGCGGACGAGCTCAGGTCCGCCGTGTCCTCTACATGGCCGCCATGTCAGCCACCCGACATAACCCGGTAATCCGCGAGTTCTATCAGAGGCTGCTGGCCAACGGCAAAGAGAAAATGGTCGCGATCGTCGCCTGCATGCGCAAGATAGTCGTGATCCTCAACGCTATGATCCGAGACGACAAAGAATGGGAGCCGAAAATCAACCAGCAGCATCGTTTTTCGTTTGGTGAGCGCTTGAGGTATCGGTTGGGTATGTTCGAGTGGATGGTCAGTGTGAGGCGCTTACGGTGGTGGTCGGCCCTCGCAGTGGCGCATCGCCTCGAGCAAACGCTGCCTGTTTGCTCGCCACCGGTCGAAGTTGTCGAAGACTACCTCAAACAACTCGCTGGGCAGCAGGATCGCGTAGCGGTCGCGCCAATAGACCACCAGCTCCTGGCCCGGAACAGGTGCCGTATCGTCCACGACCGGGCCGTAGCGGTCCGAGAAGACCCGCAGCAGCGCATACGCCAGCAGCGCGAAGTAGACCTGCGCGAGGTACACCTCATGGCGGCACGAGCCGAGATCATCGATATTCCCATACCGCGTCAGGACCATGAACGCCTCTTCGATCTCCCACCGTTTGCGAAACTGCTCATGCAGCTCGGTGGCCTCAAGCTCCGCGGTGCCTGCTATCACGTACTGTTTGGTCCGGTCGCTGAAGCGATCCTCTGCAAGTTGGCGAAGCCGACCTACGATCACCGCCGCCGACAGCGGGACCGGACAGCTGTCCCACGTCTCGAACCCCTGCCAGCCGGTCACCCGGCGCTGCGGGCGCTCGCCGTCTTCATACTTCGGCGCCGGCACCGAGTGCCACGTCGTGTCCTCCGACAGCGTCAGCCCCAGCGCATCCTCATACAGGTGCATGTTGCTTTTGACGCCGATAACCACATCAACGTTATTGCGCTTGAGTTCGCCGATCCACTGCCCGTCAATAAAGCCTCTATCCAAAAGCAGCTTCCATTTCCGGTCCGGCGCATGCTCCAGCAGCGCCTCCATGACCTGCTTGCCCAGGGTCAGGTCCGCGGCATGCTCATCGCCGAACAGACACAGCAAGGGGTAGATGCACCCGTCGCGGTAGCTCGCCAGCACACACGCCTTGTACGTGCCGCCCTCGCGCTCGTGATGGCCGGCAGGGATGGTCACGTCGGTACAGTCCATCATCAGCGTGCCGTCGCCGAACAGCTCCGGACAGCGATCCAGCAGCTCCGGCAACATGCGCAGCTGGAAGTTCCACAGCGCGTCGCGATCGATGCGGGCAAAGAAGTCCGCCAGCGCCTCTTCGTTGAACGGCGTGCGGCCCTCGGAGGCGTAGAAGCCCTCCTGGGCCTGGCGCCAGTTGAAGCCCAGCCGCCTCAGCACCGCGGGGCTTTTGAACAGCACCCGTCCCATCCGGGCGAAAGACGGGATGCGCAGAAGCTGTTTGTGCATCAGCACGTTGCCAAAGAAGGCACGGGGGATGGACGCGCGGGCGCGGGGATCGGGAAGAATGCGCAAAAGCTCCAGCAGGCCGACCTCACCGCAGAAGTCCGCGAAGCGGTCGAAAAACCCTCAGCGGCGGGGATGAGCCCCTCGCACTCGGCACGCTCAAGGGCCGCGACGACCGCCTCGCGGTCCTCCAGCACTACCTGCCATTGCTCGGTTCGCTCAGTGCACACATATCAATGTTCGCAAACCTATACACGAGTACCTCCCCCTACCACCAAAAACTTGCACAGCCAAAAAACGATGCTGCTGCGTCACCCCGGTGAGGTGACGCAGACCGCGCCAATGCAATATGCGCCGTACCGTCTCATGACTGATATCCGGCAGATGCTCGTGTTCGTGCAGGTAGTCCGTGAGCTTCTGCAGCGACCATGTCGTGAAGTCCAGGCCCAGGTCTTTGGGCCGCGATGTGGCCAGGTCGATGACAAGGTCCTCATCTGTCTCATCGTAGACGCGGGGTCGCCCTGACCGAGGCCGAGGGTACAACCCGTCGATGCCCTCGACTTCGAAGCGCCGGACCCACTTCTGGGCGTTGGTGTTGTGCAGGCTCACGTAATCACTGGCCCGCGCGATGCTGTAGCCGCCGGCCAGAAGCCAGATCAGCCGACAGCGAGTGAACAACCTCGCGGGCGTGTTCGCGGCGCGCAGCAGGTCCTGAAGTCGCACCAACTCGTCCTCAGACAGCTCACGAAGGCGATAGGGTGTATTCATGTATCAGATCATGCACCCGACGAGGACGAAACGTCAAGTGAAATGTAGCGATACTTACGTGTTAAACCAATAGGCGAGATTACAATCATTGCCAGGTCCCCCGCGGAGGATGACAGGCTCACCCAATCTGAACCCACGACAGTAACGGTAAACGAAAACAGGGTGACGCGCCCCGACGGTTCATCAAGAGATCCGGAGCCTGCAGTCGACCCCGCGGACTACATGCCGCTGAATGTCGGCGACATGAGATGCATGGAAGGTAACGGCTGGGGAATCGAAGCTGGCTCATGGCATCATGACAGTGACTGGCAGGGAGTGGTCGCGGGAACAGCGGACGTGGGCGGGGCCGAGGTGTTTCTCGTGCTCGACCCCGGCGGCACACCGGCGGCCATCGACGCGGTGCAGACCGCGGACCCGCAGCCGGTCGCCGACGGCATGCTCTTCGCGCTCGACGGCGGCAGCGTCGTCTGGTATGGACGAGCGCAGGTCGTGCAGGACGCAGACGAATCCTATCGCGTGGTCGGCTGCGTATTCGATACGCCCCTTGCTTTGCCGGAGATGCAGCTTGGGGAGAGTCACAGCCAGACCACCGGGGTCACGTACACCGAACTGAACTGCACACTGGCCGCAGACCTGACGCTGGCCGATTTCCACGATTCCGAGGGCGCCGGCGAAGTCCGCGACTTCATGGCTGACTGTCCGGCTGAGATGACCCTCACCGTTCAACTCGCCGGCGAGGACATCGACGTAGAGGTACCCGGCGAGGGTTTGGGCAACAACATCGCTCTGTCCTGGGGTTTCCGAAAGCACCGGCGGCGGTGAGACACATGTTGACGTCGAGCACAAGTGTTTCGCAATGGGCGTCGGCGAAGTCGCCTCTTTCGGCCACGAGACGCGTCGGTTTACCGGAGAGCCCAGGGAGAACGAGACGACAGTCCGAACTCACGAGCAATCTTTGGTCTACGCGCGTGTCGGTGCCGACGAGTACGGCGAGCGTCCTCCTGCCGAGGGACCGGGCAGTGAGGCGCTGCCGCCGCAGCCGCTGCGCGTGGAGATCGAGTCTTCAGCGATCGAACTGTTCTGGCAGCCGCCGAACACCTCTCTGACACTTCTGCGCTACGACCTTCAGCGCTCGACTGACAACGGAGCGACGTGGAACCCCGTCCTCGGTTCACAGGGCAACGTACTGCCTGATGACACCGCGTTCGCTGACTTCGACGTGACTTCGGGCGTCTCGTACTGGTATCGTATCAGGGCGCAGTACACCACGGCAGGGCCGTCGGCGTGGGTCGAGTTTGACCATGTGCAGTTCCCCAGGCAGGCGATCTCCGCACGCCTGTATCAACAGGGCTCCGGTGATGAAGCAGTCATCCGGGTGAGTGTGGGCGACTCGTCGATCCCACTGGAGGAACAGATCTTCGC
>CAZAHB010000257.1:0-7403 GCA_964484945.1 uncultured Armatimonadia bacterium
CTGCATGATCGGCTTTTCGCACCGCACCAAGGTGCCCCCGCAGGTCTGCGCGCGCGGCGGCGACCGGCTCTACATCGCCTCCGAGGAGGCCGCGATCCGCACGATCTGCCCGGACCCGGACCGCGTCTGGCACCCCGACGGCGGCGAGCCGGTCGTGGGTGAGTTGCAGGCGGGAGTCACGGTGGGCTGAACGGCCCTCCTGGCCGTCTTCCGTTTGGGGCACGCGGACGCCATGGCGCTGTTTCTGCCGCGGGCCGGGATGGAAACCGGCCCCTCCAAACGGAACGAACAACGCCACACGACAAACGACTTGAACGACACATCTTGACAGGAGCTGTCAGCGTTGCCTAACTGGCTGGAGCAGGCTGATTTTGTTGTTGAGCGCGACCCGGACCGGTGCATCGAGTGTGAGGTGTGCGTGCGGCAGTGCGCCAACGAGGTGCACGAGTTCGACGAGGAGCTTGGGGAGGTCTTCAGCACCAGCGAGGACTGCGCCGGCTGCCATCGCTGCGCGACACTGTGCCCCACCGACGCGATTTCCATCACTGAGGTCGAGTTGGAGTTCCGGCCCAACCAGAACTGGACGCCGGAGGCCATCCGCAACATCTACCGCCAGTCCGAGCAGGGCGGCGTGCTGCTCACCGGCATGGGTAACCCCGAGGGGCTGCCCGTTTACTGGGACCGGATGCTCCTGAACGCCTCGCAGGTCACGAACCCGTCGATCGACCCTCTGCGCGAGCCGATGGAGCTTTACACCCAGATCGGGAAGACGCCCGGCGAGCTTGAGTACGATGATGAGGGCAACCTGACTACCGAGATCGGCCCACAGCTTGAGTTGAACGTCCCGGTGATGTTCTCGGCCATGTCCTACGGCTCGATCAGCTACAACGCCTCCGTGGCGCTGGCGCGCGCGGCCTCGGAGGTCGGGACGTACGCCAACACCGGAGAGGGCGGGCTGCATGAGGACATCGCTGAGTACGCCGACAACATGATCGTGCAGGTCGCGTCCGGCCGCTTCGGGGTGGACGTGGACTACCTGAACGCGGCGGCGGCCGTGGAGATCAAGATCGGGCAGGGCGCCAAGCCCGGCATCGGCGGCCATCTGCCCGGGGAGAAGGTCTCGGCCGACATCTCCGCCACGCGGATGATCCCGGAGGGCACCGACGCGCTCTCCCCAGCTCCGCACCACGATATCTACTCCATTGAGGAC
Organism: uncultured Armatimonadia bacterium; assembly: GCA_964484945.1. Classification (GTDB taxonomy): domain Bacteria; phylum Armatimonadota; class Zipacnadia; order Zipacnadales; family UBA5352; genus UBA5352. Next base: position 1,211 of record CAZAHB010000257.1, read on the forward strand.
CTGCGGCAGCTTATCTACGCCATCAAGGAAGCCACGCGCTACAACAAGCCCGTCGGCGTGAAGATCGCCGCGGTGCATCACGTTGCGGCGATCGCCTCCGGGGCGGTGCGCGCGGGTGCCGACTTCGTGGCCATCGACGGCTACCGCGGCGGGACGGGCGCGGCTCCGACGATGATCCGCAACAACGTCGGGATCCCCATCGAGTTCGCGCTGGCAGCCGTCGACTCGCGCCTGCGCGAGGAGGGCATCCGGCAGGACGCGGGGCTCATCGTCGCCGGCTCCTTCCGCTGCGCGGCCGACGTGGTGAAGGCCATCGCACTGGGCGCGGACGCCTGCTACATCGGCACCGCGGCGCTGGTCGCAATGGGCTGCCATCTGTGCCAGAAGTGCTACACGGGCAAGTGCAACTGGGGCATCGCGACTCAGGATCCGTACCTGGTGCGGCGCCTCAATCCGAACATCGCCACCCGCCGCCTGGAGAACCTGCTGCGAAGCTGGGGCCATGAGATCCAGGAGATTATGGGCGGTATGGGCATCAACGCCATCGAGAGCCTGCGCGGCAACCGCGATCATCTCCGGGGCGTGGACCTGACCGACCGCGAACTTGAGGTCTTCGACATCCAGATGGCGGGGGAGTAGGGCCAGTCGCCAGTCGCCAGTCGCCAGTCGCCAGTCGCCAGTCGCCAGTCGCCAGTCGCCAGCAACGGCAACGGCAACGGCAACGGCAGCGTGGTGCGGTCGGGCCGTCCGGCGTCGCCGTTTCACGAATAAGTTAACGGCGGCAGGCATGATGCCTGCCCCACATGATCTACTATGTGACGTGGGCATACGATCTCGATTGTCGCCTGACCATAATCGTTCCCAGTCATGACGCAGGCTTGCAGCCTCCGAGCGCCCACGCCGGTGGGCAGCACACCTGCCCTACGTGATTTCTGTTTTGACCCGGCCACATGACCTCAATGATTACATGTGGCGCAGGCTTCCAGCCTGCGAGCCGCGTCGTCCGGAGCCAATTGCCACATCGGGAGCAATCAATGAAGCGAATAAAGATCTATGAAGAGTACTGCATCGGCTGTGGCCTGTGCGAGGTCCACTGCCTGGTGCAGCACTCTCGTTCAAAGGACATCATCCGCGCCTTCCGCGAGGAGCGCGACTCGATCGTTCCGGGCGTGCAGGTCGAGCGTGACGGCTACGTCTCGTTCGCGCTGCAGTGCCGCCACTGTGAGGATGCGCCGTGCATCGAAGCGTGCATGACCGGCGCCATGCACCGCGACCCGGAGACGGGAGCGGTCCTGTGTGATACCGACCGTTGCGTCGGCTGCTGGATGTGCATCATGGCCTGCCCGGCGGGTGCAATCCGCCAGGGCGCCGACGGCAAGGCGGCCTCCAAGTGCGACCTGTGCATTGGCGAAGATGTACCCGTGTGCGTGGAGAATTGCCCGAATGAAGCCCTCGTCCTCGAGGATGATGACGATGAGTAAGTCGAAGTACCTCATCATCGGCAACTCCGTGGCCGCCATCGCCGGTGCCGGCGGGATACGCGAGGTCGATCCGGCCGGGTCGATCCGACTGGTCGCGAAGGAGGAGCACCACACCTACTCGCGCCCGCTGATTACCTATCTGCTCGGCGGCAAGGTCGATGAGGACCAGATGCATTTCCGCCCTGAAGACTGGTACGACGAAACCGGCGTGGACGCGGTGCTCGGGAGCGAAGTGACCTCCGTCAATCCCGAGGCGCACACGGTCGAGACCGCTGACGGCGAGACATTCGGCTACGAAAAGCTGCTCCTCGCGGTTGGTGGCACGCCGATCGTGCCCGACGACGTGGAGGGTACCGATGCGCAGGGTGTGTCTACATTCACCACCTGGGATGACGCAGAGGCGCTGCAGGAATACATCGAGGAGCGTGACGTCAAATCCGCTGTCGTCATCGGTGGCGGGCTGATCGGGCTGAAGTCAGTCGAGGCCCTCATCGAACTGGGCATCCAGACGACAGTTCTCGAGTTGATGGACCGCATGCTGAGCGCGACCTTCGACGAGACCGCCTCCCGCCTGGCCGAGCAGCGACTGGCCGATGCGGGCGTTGATGTGCGGTGCGAGACGACCGCCTCGGAGTTGCTCTCCGAGAACGGTCACGTGGTCGGCGCGAAGCTCACTGACGGTGAGACGGTTCCGGCCGATCTGGTCATCTTCGCTATCGGCGTGCTGCCGGCGACGGGCATCGTGGAGGACACCGATATCGAGACCGATCGAGGCATCCTCGTCGATGACCACATGCGCACCACCGTCGAGGACGTCTACGCCGCCGGAGACGTCGCTCAGGCCCGCGCGCTGCTGTGCGGCACCCAACGATGCATCGCAATCTTCCCGAACGCCTATCGGCAGGGCGCTATCGCCGGCCGCAATATGGCCGGCGCCGACGCAACATGGGACGGCGGACTGGTCATGAACTCGGTTACCGTGGTCGATCTGCCGACGATTTCCGTGGGTGTCACAGACGCCCTCGGCGACGAGTACGAGGTGCTGTCTGACCTCGACGAGGACACATACACCTATCGGAAGATCGTGCTCGAGGACAACCGCATCGTCGGCGCGGTGTTCGTCGGCGATATCGACCGGGCCGGGATCATCACGGGGCTGATCCGGGAGCAGATTGACGTGTCCGGCTTCCGCGACATGCTGTTGACCGACGAATTCGGACTTATCTCACTACCTGCCGACTACCGCCAGCAGGTGTTGTCCGGGACGGGATCGGGATCATGAGGATCGACGCGGACGGAATCCACTACAAGCAGCTTAATGAGCGTATTCACGAAGCCGTTGCGGACGGCGCCACAGAACTGTTACTTAACAACGTTCTCGGACATCGTTATATTGGGGCTGGTCTCAAAGGAGGCGTCTGCATTGAGATCAACGGCGTCCCCGGGAACGACCTGGCCGCATTCATGGACGGCGCCGAGATCATTGTCAACTCGAACGCCCAGGACGGCGTGGCCAACACGATGAATGATGGCACCATCATCATCCATGGCGACGCCGGCGACATCCTCGGGCACTCCATGCGGGGCGGAACGATCTTCGTGGAGGGCCTCGTCGGTTACCGATGTGGCATCCACTGCAAGGCCTACGAGAGCAAACTTCCGGTCATGGTCGTGGGAACGACAGCCGGGGACTACCTCGGCGAGTATATGGCCGGCGGCGTGATCGTTGTGCTCAATCGCGAGGATGAGGACGGCTCCCCGGTCGGCCGGTTCTGCGGAACCGGAATGCATGGAGGTGCGATGTTCATCCGCGGCGAAGTAGAAGACTACCAGCTTGGCACGGAAGTTGACATCGCACAGATCGAGGACGAGGACTGGGACATGCTCGAGACGATCATCGAGCGGTACTGTCAGGCGTTCGGGCTGGATGCAGAGCACTTTTCGCGTGACGAGTTCATAAAGCTCTATCCGTGGAGCAGCCGGCCCTACGGCAAACTCTACGCTTACTAAATAAACAGGTTTCGAGGTTTGGCGCCCCTTGTGGGCGCCGAGGGATGCGCTCTTCCCCCCGGCGCATCCCTCACTTCATGTACAGACAGTTCGCGCTGGTCGCATCCAGAGCGGTCGCCCGCGCCATCCGTTACCTGTCGCCATCCACCGGGCGCATCCGCAGCGATCGCCACCCCGACTGCTCTTCATCCGGGGACGCACCCGGCTCGCGCCTGGCCGGCGCCGTGGCCGGTTCGGCGCGGCGCTTGCGCCTCGAAGGCTTCTGCCTGCCATCCTTGCCTGTGCGCACCGGCCAGATCGCAAGGACCACCCACCCGGAGAGAATTCCGATGAGCGCTCCGAAGGCGATGTCCGAGACGTAGTGTGAACCGACGACCACCCGCGACGCCGCCACGAACGCCGCCAGCGCGAAGACCGGCTTTCGGGCTCTCGGGAAATAGTGGGCGCAAATCGTCGCGAATACGAAGATGAACGAGGCGTGGCCCGACGGCAACGAGTGATACTCGGTGCCCGGCCCAAAGAACAGGTCCGGGTCGGGGATTTGCGAGGGCCGCGGGCGCCCGATGACCCACTTGAGCCCCTCGGTGAGCGCGGTCTGTACTACAAAGCCCGCGAGAATCGTCCCCAGCAGGCGCTTCCAGAAGTTGCGCCCGATGATCAGCGCGATAGCCACAAGCATCGGCGCGAGATCCCACGTCCCGAGGTGTCGTCCGATCTGCGCGAGATCCTGCGCAACCGGATGCTGGAAGATCACGTTATCAAAGAAGCCCTCAATCGGATCCACGAACCAGTACGCGAGCAGCGTGCCGGCAATGAACAGGACGACTGTGAGCGTGCGCAACGCCAGGCGCCGCGAGCGCGCGACGGCCGACCGGCCCTCCGGCGACCGCAGCCACTCCTCCCGACGCTGTTTCTTGAGACGCTCCTGCTCCTCGATCGCATCGCGCGTCTCTTCGGTCACCGCGGGCCATGCCCACAGAACGAGCGTCGCTGCCAATGTGCCGATCACCGCGCCAACGACGACGTCCGAGAGAAAATGCGCGTGGACTGCAACGCGGCTGAGCGAGATGAGGATTGCGCCGATCCATGCCGGCCACCGCCAGCGGGGGAACCACGCTGAAATGATCGCCGCCATCATAAAGCTGAAGGATGCGTGCCCCGAGGGAAATGACGAACCGCCTGCGAAGCCCTCGAAGACGGCGGCGTCCGCGATCTGCCTCGGGCGCGGCCGCCCCGTCATGAGCTTGAGCCACTCCACGACCGCCGTGCGGAGGATGTACGCGGCGAAGATGGTCTTGAGCAAACGCCGCCAGTGTTTGCGGGCCGCTATGAGCAGCAGGGCGATCAGGAGCGGTCCAAGCTGCCAGTCCCCAACGTATGTGGCAATTACGAGCATCACCGAGCACAGAGGCGCTTCGATCCACTGCTTCTCCATGTCGCAGACAGGCTGATCCACGTAATGGAAGGCAAACCAGGCACAGATCAGACCGAGGATCACGACTAATGCGAGAATGAGGACGTCACGCCGCTTGCGGTCGAGAACACTGGAATCGGGAGGGGAGGGCATAAAGGGCCTCCGTGAACGCGGTTGGGTTCAGGGCGTCGCGTCGGTATCGTAACCCCACCGCCTGCACTATGTCAACGCGGCGGCGCGGCGCGGGCCGTCCCTCGCTGCAAATCTCACTACAAACGAGGTGATCGACCGTCCGCCGGCGCAGTCTATGATACGCGTCGCGCCGGCCTGGTCGCCGGAGGCCGGCGCCCAGTCTGCCTGACTGCGGAGGGAACGTTGTTGAAGACGCTGCGCGCCGTCACCCCGATCGCTCTCCTCGCGCTTCTGCTCGCCGGGGTTGCCCCAGCCGAAATCACGACATTCCACGACCCTCATCCCCGGGGAAACGTGATTGAGTACTGGCGACTGACCCACGATCCCGCGATTCGCGACCACGCGAATTACCATAACACGAACTGTTTCAGTCCGGACGGCCGCTACGTCTGCTACACTCACTACACCGCGCGGGATCTGCACCACCTGGATCCGCACGAGGTGCGCGTGATCGACCTGCACACCGGCGAGGACCGGCTCATCGGCATGGGCTCGTCCCCGCGATGGGCAAAGCAGCACAACTGGCTCTTCTACGTTCGCACCAATCGCGGACCGGATGATTCGTGGGAGGCCCACGCGGAGGTCATCCGCCACGATATCGCCACGGGCGAAGAGTTCGTGGTGACGCGCAACATGCAGTGGCTGGGCTCGACGGATCGCCATGACCGCTGGATCTTCGGCAACCGCTGGCGCTATGACAACCCCGACGACACGCCGCGCAAGACCGTCCGCGCGCGAATCGAACCAAACGCTACGCTGGAGCGCATCTGTGATATCAACGAGGCCAACCGCCCGCTGTGCAATCCAGAACACGACCTCATCAGCATCCGTTGCCACCTCGACGGAGCATTCGAGCACGCTCGCATGTGGATGGACTACGACGGCTCCAACCAGCGCACCGGCGTGCCGATGGTGCAGAACGGCCACTGCGCGTGGTCCGGGGACGGGACCTGGCAGCTTATCGGCAACGGTCGGGCGGCAGGGCGTCGCTGGGATGGGGCCTTCCCCAGCAACCTGCTCACGCTCGCGTGGGTGGTGTTTACTGATGTGAGCCCGGGTGGCCGTTCCGGCCTGTGGATATGTGGCGGCTTCGCCC
>CAZAHB010000258.1:0-7395 GCA_964484945.1 uncultured Armatimonadia bacterium
GCCCAGTTCTTCAGCGATGAGACGCCCCCGGTTTCGGTGATGGCCCAGGTTGACTATCACACGGAGGACCTCTGGTTCGGCGCGCATAACGAGAATGCGTGTCTCGGCCTGATCGATTACGAAAACGGTGTCCACGGTTTCGTCGCCACGGGAGATGTCGAGGACGCCGTGGGCTGCCATAACAAGCTCGTGGGAACCGAGGGCGTCATCGAGATCGGCAGCCAGGCTGAGGGCGCGGGCGTGTTGCGCGTGCGCAGGTTCGATGACGGAAACTGGGAAGAGCCCGACACCGGCGGCGAGGGTCTGCACGGATCGGAATTCATCCACCGGGCGGTCGCCGACGCGGTGAACGCGTTCCGCGAGGGCGGCAGGGCGATGATGGACGCCCACAACGCGATCCACGGCACCGAGGCGATCTTCGCCTGCTGGGAATCGGCGCGTCAGCGCGCGCGGGTGAACATACCGATCGACGCCGAGGACAACGCCCTGGATGCGATGGTGGAGGCAGGCCAGCTCAGTCCCCGGCCCGAGGAGGACGGGGAGCAGTTCTGAACGGCAGCAACGACAGCAACGGACACGGTCATTACAAAGCCAACGGCGACGGCCTTCGCTGGCCGTCGCCGTTGCTTGCGACTTGCGACTTGCGACTGATGACTGTCGTTCAGTCGTCCGCCAGTCCGTCGAAGCGGAAGTCCTCGGTGATCTCGACCGCGTTCGTAGCGTAGGGCCAGTCGAGCACTTCGCTGAAGAGCTTGCGCTGGCTCGCGCAGTAGTCCATCAGCGAGTTGATGCCCATCATATCGTTCCACGGGACCTTCTGGATGTGCCCGGCGGAGGCGTAGGCGCCGTCGATCAGCAGCGTGGCCTTGACGGCTTCTTCGACGGGGGCGTGGAGCTTCTTCGTCTCGCCACGGATCGCCGCGATCAGGTTCTTGTGGATCTCGTCGCGATCGGTCTCCTCCTCGAAGACGATCGGTTCTTCCTCGTCGTCGAGATGGACCACGGCCTTCTCGGTGTCCCACTCCGCGCGGCCCTTCGTGCCGTAGATGTCCAGGTCCGTGCGGAAGCGCTCGTGGCAGTTCGTGGTGCAGTAGAAGTGGAGCGTGGCCTCGCCAAGGTCCGCGCGGATGGCCGCGAGGTCCTCGACCTCGATGTTGGGGTGGGCCTGATACAGCTCAGCCTGCACCGCGCGGGGCATCGCGTGGTCCTCGACCCGCGAGCCCATCTGCAGCGAGGTGTTGATCAGGTGGACCGCCTGGTTCATCATCACGCCGTCCCAGACCGGCAGCCCGTCGGCGTACCGCTTGCCGGTCCAGTGACCGCGATCGTAATACTCATCGGTGCGCTTCCACTGCATGACGCCGATGACGTCGGTCAGTTCGCCCAGTCCGCCCTCGGCCAGGAACTGTTTGAGCTGGTGCGAGTGCGGATAAGAGGTGTACTGGAAATCCACCGCGACGTGCAGGCCCTTTTCCTCCGCGAGCATGACGACCTCCCAGCCGTCCTGGGCCTGGATGGTCACGGGCTTCTCGCACAGCACGTGAATGCCTCGGTTGAGGCACTCGATGGTATACGGTGCGTGCCAGTGGTGCGGGACCGCGAGTGTCACGTAGTCGAGGTCATCGGCATACTCATCGAGCATCGGCTCGATGTCCTCGAACAGCGGCACGCCCCACTCCTCGACCTCCTCTACGTGCTCCGCGACTTTCTCCCGCTCGGGATACTTCTCCGCGGCGGCAATCAGTTCGACATCTTCAAGTTCGTGCATAATGGTCCGATGATACCGCCCGATGCCGGATACTCCGACGACGGCGGCCTTCAAAGGCTCCACAGTACGTCCACCTCCCTACGGCAGTAACGGCGGAACGGCGGTAACGGCGAGTGGCGAGTGGCGAGTGGCGATGTGGCAAGTGAACGGCGACGACAGACGCTTCCCGACTGACCACTCAGCACTCCGAACTCACAAGTGCTCCAGCATGTCCTCCAGAACCGTCGGCATCGACTCGTGCAAGAAGACCTGCACGAGGATCCGGTCGGCGGCCTCGGCGGACGGGCGATACAGTTCGATGAGTCGGCCCCGGATTTCCTCCCCGGCCCGCTCGTACTGCTCGTCGGACATCGCTCGGGCAACCGAGAGGAGGTCCACGATCTCCTCTTCGGTCAGTCCAATCTCGGGGTCAGCTAACTCTTCGGCCAGGGACGGGACCTCCTGCTCGAAGGCCGCGTCATCGAGCCCGCGCACCCATGCCAGCAGGTCCATCACGCGGCGTCGCGCGTCCTCCTCGCCGGTGATAATCGCAATCTGTGGCTCCGTCAGGATCGCTCGGAGATCCTCCGCGTGAGGCAGCAGCGCTCGATCGAGGCGCCTGTCGATCTCGAGAAGCTGGTTGTTCAGCTCCTCGATTTGCTGCTGCAACTGCTCGGGAACGGGCCTGTCTTTCAGTGCCATGTCGCGCCTGGTCTGAAGAAGCGGCTTAAGCTGCAGGAGCAGCTCCTGACGGTCATTCTCGTGGGCAATGGCGGTCTCGCGGATGTCCTCGACCACCGGCATCAGCGATCGTATCTGGTCCGCGCTGAGCTGGAGTTTGTTCAGATCTCGAATCAGGGCGATTTCCGCGTCGAGGGCGTCAAGCTCAGCCGCTGTTTCCGCCACGTCGGGGCACAACTGTGCCTGCGCGCCAACGGCCAGTGTGATGACTGCGGCAACTGTGATGCTGATGATGGTGACTGCGCGCATGGCGACTCCTCCGCGACGGCGCTGTGCTTTGGAATTTGGGGGATTGTACACGGGTGAGCGGGAAGCTGCAAGGGAGAACGGCGAGCTACGAGCGGCGAGCGACGAGCGACGAGCTAACAGCTAACAGCTAACAGCTAACAGCTAACGACTAACGACTGGCGACTGGCGACTGGCGACTGGCGACTGGCGACTGGCGACTGCTCAGGAGGGGCGTGAGGCGAGAGCACGGAAACATCGGCCAGTGAGACAGCCATCGTCGGGGTGAATGCCGATGCGACAGATCGCGATCATGCTGGCACTGACGTGCGCAGCGATGGGATGCGCGGAGACCGTCGAGCGGGCGAACGGGAACGATGGTTCGCGCCGGATTTCGATGATTCAGGCTGGGACACGATCAGCGTTCTCGACTACTGGGAAAACCAGGGCTACGAGGATTACGACGGGGTCGCGTGGTACCGGGTGCAGGTGGAGATCACCGAAGAGGACATCGCGGAGCCGCTGCTGCTGGGCTTCCACGGCGCGGACGCGAGCGCGACGGTGTACCTCAACGGCACAAAGATCGGCGAGCACGACGGCTGGGACGAACCGTTTGCGGTAAAGGTCCCGCGGGATATGGTGAGGGTGGGGGAGACGAACACCATCGCGGTGCGCGTAGTAGATGGAAGCGCGAACGGGGGGCTTTACGGGCCGGTGATGCTGGCGAGACCGGGAGACAAGTGAAGAGTGAAGAGGGGGCGGCAACGACAGCGGCAGGGGCGTCAGGGCTCATCCGGCCGCTCCGGCTGCGGGCCTGTAGAATGCGATGTAGCCGCCGAGGATTTCGGTGGTGCCGAGGCGGCCCGCGAGGTTCGACAGGAGCATCAGCTTCCGCCCCTGTCTGACCGCGAAGCCGATGTGCTCGGAGTGGCTCGGTCCGTAGGTGAAAGGCCACACGAGAATGTCGCCGGGACGCGGGAGGCCGTCCTCGCGCGGCACGTACCCCCTGCGGGGCAGGCGCGTGGCCCACTGATGGGCGTCGCCGAGACCCCATCCGAGCGCCTCGCGCATCGTCGCCGCGCAGAGGTTGCGGCGGTGGCTGACATTCCCCTCGAGCATCATTCGGACCGCGTCTGAGACGTCGCCATCAGCCGGGTAGCTGATGCACGTGCCGTCCTCGAGCATGGTGGTGGTCATGCCGTCGATGAACGTCTCCCGCCATTCGCACAGTTCCGCGAGGCGGCCGCCTCCGTCCGCTTCATATGCGCCGGCATCAACCAGCCGATCCATCGGTTGCACCTGCAGGCGCCCGGTGAACCGATCCTCGACCGGCACACGCGGCTTCGTGACCCGCTGCTCCCACGCCTCGGATGGCGCGATAGTGGGGAACATGCGCGCCAGATGCACGTCGGTACGGGCGCTGCGGGGCGCTCGGAGGGCAGGCTGCAGTGAACGGGCTTCGACTTTGTCCGCGCCGACGCCGGCCTCGAGCGTCATCCAGCGCAGTGCCAGGTACGGATCGTGCGCGAAGCGGCCCCCGCGGCTGACCACCATCAGAGACACGCTGGCCTCATCCGTCCCGGCTACCGGTGCGACGTCCTCGACCCAGCCACCGAACACAACATCAGGATAGTCCTGGAACGTGATCGTCACGGACCTGCCCACCTGGAAGTCGGGCAGGTGGTCGGCGGGGACCGTCGCGGTCACGCGCGCGAGCTGGAGGTTGGCAACCCGCAGAAGGTCGTCCCCGGCCTCCACGACGCTCCCTTCGGGCGCCAGCACCTCGCTGACCGCGCCGGGGGCCTCGGCTGCGACCTCCTCCCACCGCTCGGCCGCAATGTCGCGCATCTGGTCCGTGATGTGGTATACGCGGACAGCCTCCGCGTCGTCAGGCTCCACTTCGCCCTCGGTAGACGATGGCTCAGCAGTCTGATCGTCCCGGCCATCCGTTTCGGCATCGCCGCGAGGCTCAAGAGCGATCTCAGGCGGTTCCTGCAACGGTGCCTGCGATTCTGCAGTCGGCGGAGCCTGCTGCCGGGAGGTCGCCGCGGCCTGTTCGGCCCGAGCCGCCCGGGCCATTTGGATAGCCTCATGTGCGGCCTCGGCCTCCTCCTGAAGTGCCGCAATCCGCCCGGAGATGCGCTCGTAGCCCTCCTGGGCCTCGGCCAGCCTTGCCTCGGCGCGATCGCAGGCGGCACGAGCCTTCGCGACACGCTCTTCGGCGGGCCGCAGCGCTTCCCGGGCGAGCGCTCCCTGCTCGAGCAGCCGATGGCGGCTCGCAAGCTCCTCCCGTGCGACATCCAGTTTCTCCCGGGCAGCGGCGCACTGTTCGAGGGCCTCCGGGATCGCCGACGCGACCAGTTGCGCCTGCTCCCGGAGTTCATCCTGGCGCCGGCCATTCGCCTCGAAGTCGAAATCCGGTATCTCGGGGAGTGGCGAAGCAGCCTCTTCGGCGGGCGCTTCTCCGGCGGATGCCTCGGGCCGGCCATGGGAGAGTGATGATGCTGGCGGCGGGGCGTCGGCAGCTTCGGGCGGCGGGTCCTGGATATCCGATCGTTCCGCGGGAGCTTCTGCCTCGGATTCCTGCGGAGGTGGAGGTGACGGGGCGGCGATGGTGAGCGGCGCCACATCCTCGGCGCCCATACGCTCTCTCGCGTGCTCAAGGTCGGACAGAAGCTCAGGATCGTAAACCCGCGCAATCAGGTCGCTGCGACGGAACAGGCCGTGGGGTGGGAAGACGTACTCGACGATGCCGGCCCACAGAGAGCTGATGGTGTATGACAGCGAGGGGCGGGAAGCGCGGCGCATGATCTGCCGGGTATCCGCGCGGCCCGGCCCGAGGCGTATCTCGGCTTCGGGAGTAAACATGCGGCTGAGAAGCTGGTCGTACGCCGCCTCGCGTTCGGCGACTGAGGGAGCTTCGGCGGGAGTGGAATCGGGCATGGCCGCGTGTGCAGGCGCGACCGCCAGCAAAGCAGCCAGGCAGCAGGCTGTGGCAACGACCCGCGAGATCAGATCTGCGATGGAGTAATTCATTATTCGCGAGTATAGATGGGCTCCACGCCCTGATTGTTCAACAGCGGTTTCGCTCGGGCCCGCGTCGGCACGTCGCTTCCACGAATTCTTCACACGAACATTGTACTTGAGCACCCACTGGATGTCAATTGAATGTCAATCATTTCTATCCTCACGATGGCCGGGCCACTAAGGCACCGGCGCACTCCGGCCGTGCGTGGAGGACGTGTGGCAGCGTGAGACGAAGGGCCGAATGTCCGCTCGCGTCCCTGAGGGCCCGATGTACCTGCACACCTCGTGGGGGCCGCCGGTGGGGATTCACGATATGTCCTGCCCGTTCGTCCACACGTACGCGGACATTGTCCTCCGGGGCGAAAGCCGCGAGACCGATGGTTCGGACGCTCGCCACGTGGACTACATCGCCTCCGGCTGCATGGTCTCTAACGCGATCGGGTTGATGAAGGGCAACAAGTGGAATGTGCCGTATGAGCGGCAGCTTGAGATCATGCTCGGGTACACCGGGCGGGCACGCATGGGGGCCAACCCGGGCCGCGATGACGAGGGCAACCGGCGCTGGCCGGGCGAGGACGGGACGCTTGAGAACACATGGACGCAGGTCTACCGGCCGCGTCTGCAGCAGATGCGCCGGCAGTGGGAGGCGGGGACGCTCGAATTCTAAGCGCTTGGTCTCCTGTTCGGAGGAAACTGGCGATCGCTGGTCAGTCGCCCCGGGGCGAATCACCCATCAGGCCGCTGAACATGTCGTCATAGCCTGCGAAGACCGCATCCACGTTGAAGAATAGCGAGCACGTCCTCCCGCAGTCAGTGCATTCGCAATCGAGTCGATCAAACATGCTGCGCTCTTCTTCGACAAGAGCCTGCAGCTGCCTCTCGAACGTTCCGCTCGCGCCACAGGAGCACTGGAGTGCGTCCAGGTAGGCGTATTCCTCCGCCACCGCCTCGACCGCGATTGCTTTTTCCAGCGAGGTCGGACAGTCCGGATCTGTCAGACACGGCTTTCTCGGGATCTCGGCCATGCTGCTCACCCTCCAGGTTGTCGGTTTGATGCTCGGCGTAACGCCTCCAGCAGCCCTACCTGTTCGTCCACGATTTGTCCGCCCGCCCCGGGGGCAAGTCGGCTGCCCATGCGAAGCACCGGCTCGTAGCCGCCGCCCGCGATGGCCTGCGGCGTCGGAACATAGCCCGCGTTCCCGTTCGCGAGCGTCACGTACATCGTGTGCTCGAACGGGCTGCGCCGCTTGCAGTCAATGCCGAACTCGCAGAACATCTGGCCCGGGCCCGCCGCGACCGCGAGGTCGCCTATCCGCGCGCATGTCAGTGGACAGGGCTCCCGGCCCTGTGCCTCGATGTGCTCAGCCAGCGCCAGCCGCGAGCGCGCGAAGACCGGCTGTCGCGAGTAATCGTCATCGTCCGCATCCGCCACCACCTCCCGGTCGCGAGCAAGCTGCTCCTCCGTCGGATGGCGGAAGTCGACCTCCAGCGTCTCCCGCGTGACCGCGATCGGTGCCTCGGCGGTGAACGGCATGTCGGCCAGCAGCTTCAGTGATTCGCCGGAGAGTTTCCTCGCGAAGCGCTGGACGCCCTCCGTGCCCTTCTGCGGCCTGTCAAGCTCTCGGTTGACCTGCGTCACATCGCCCATCGCGCCG
>CAZAHB010000259.1:0-7352 GCA_964484945.1 uncultured Armatimonadia bacterium
CTCTTCGTCCCCGGATGCCTGCGGGAGTTCCCCGATTCGGACCTCGTCTCACTGATCTGCCCGCGCCCGGTGATGTCGCAGACCGGCAGGGCCGACGGGATCTCGTGGTTCCCGTGGGTGGAGGAGGAGTTCGAGCGCACCCGCGAGCACTACGCTCGCCTCGACATCGCGGATCGCTGCGAGCTTGACCTCCACGAGGGAGGCCACGAAATCCGCGTCGAGACGGGCCTGCGCTTCATGAAGCAATGGCTGTGATCGTACAATAGTCCCCCCTCGGGAACCTCGTCGCCTGCCGAGATGGCGCGCGGATATGAAGCGCACGGCCGCGCGCCCCGCCCGTCCTAATGAGCGGTTGCCTCGACCTCCGCGCGGGCGATGCGCGGCCAGACCCGCTTGCAGTTCGAGCACTCCACCAGGTGGTCGGGCAGACCGTCTCTGCCCGAGACCGTTCCATGGCAGACCGGGTGGCCGCAGCGGCCGTGCAGAAGCCGCTGATATCGCCGCCAGATGCCTGTCATTGTGTAGCCGATGATGACAAGCGTCGCAGCGATGATGAAGCCGGCGACCGCCAGGCGCAGATTGCCCTGCATGCCTACGTTGACCAGGGCCACAAAGCCGGCCCCGATGAACGCCGCGATGGCCATACTGCCAAGTTCAACGCCGGATGTGAGTCTGACGAGCGAGCGCAGCATGAGTCTCACCCCTCTGCCTGATACTGTCGCATAAGCGGACGAAGGGCGAAAATACAGCAACGCACGGCTCTGTGGGAGGCGCGGAGTGTCTGATCGGGGCGAGAAGGAATGCGGCGAAAGCACGGGAGTCGCAAGTGCCGACGGGGGACGAGGCCGTTAGTGCGGACGTGAGACGTTCCGCGCGTGACGGAAAGGACTGAACGGAGAATGCAGTCGGTACCGGTGCGCGAACGGAACGGTTTGGCGACAGGGCGAACATGGAGTGCGGGGAGAGGTCGTACACTTCACGGATGTGGCCGGCCCCGCTCCGACCACACGTGACAGTGGGCGCGCCGGGTCTGTCATCCCCGGGCGGTCGCCTTGAATTTCATACTGTCCAGCTTCGGCCACTGCTTCTTGCAGGTGGGGCAAACAACGTTGTCCTCGCCCACGAGTTCGCTTCGCTGCACGACACCGTGGCACAGAGGATTGGGGCATTTGCCCTCGCTGAGCTGCTGATACCTGCGGAAGACGCCCATGCCGGAGTAGATCACCGCCCCGGCCGTGAGTGCGCCGATGATGCACTCGACACAAATCTTCCCGGCCCCCGCATCCATCCAGGCGGCAAATATGGCGCCCACTCCGAGACCGAGGAGAATGGCGATCAACATCTTCGCCAGATCTCCTCCCGTCATCAGCCGTATCATTCCCTTGAGCACCCGTCTCACCCCTCAGGTTCGACGTGATTCCTGGTGATCAGAGACGAATACGATCAGAAATGCGATAGTCGGCTGTAAATGAAGCGGCACGACTGCTGTCTGTCTATACATACCCGACGACGTGTCGTATGTTTCATTAAAGTTCATTTGAGGAATAAGTCGGTAGCATTATAACTTGAAAGTCATTGCGATGCAACAGTATTGGCCACATCAGGTGTATCGACCCTTCCCGACGGTCCCTCGGCGTCTCCAGCCCCATCATCGGGTCTGTCTGGACCTGTCAGATACGCACAGGTGATTGCTGCGGCTGTAGGCGGTGGGAGCACAGCCAGGGGTGTGTCGGCATTTGCCGCGGGGTTGTGCGCCGATTTTCGGTGTGATATACTTTGCCGCGAATCCTCATGCGTCAGGCACGATTCCTGCATCGAAAAAGGCTCGGGCTTATCGCTGCTGTCTCGCTGGCAGCGCTGCTTATTTCCGGCTGCCGCGGGCCGGAGGTGGGCTCGCGCGATCAGATATCGGTGGTTTCCCACCGATGGTTTGACGATGATGGGGTAGTGCGCGTTGTCGGCCTGGCTCGAAACTCCGGCGACTTGCCCACGCCCGTGTCCGAGGTGCTCGTAACCCTACACAGCCGCACGGGATCATTCCAGGGACAGAATCGGGTCAAACTCTCAGGCCTGGAGCCGGGCGCGGAAGAAAAGTTCGCGCTGGCGGTTGACGCACACGGGCGCGTTGCGCGGGTAGACATTGAGATCATAGAACCGGGAACGGTTGCCGAGCAGGACGGGGGAGAAGCCCCCGATAACTCGACGGAGGAGGGCGACGATGATGACGCCTGAGCTTAACGCAGCCGTAATCGGCGCATCCGGCATCGGTAAGCACCACGCCAGGTGGTTCCACCGCCTGGGTTGCTCGCTGGATGCCATTGCCGGCACATCGCCCGAGAGTGTCGCAGCCACCTCGGACAACCTCGCTGCAATGTTTGGCTTCGATGGCAGCGGCTACCCGTCCGTGGATGAGATGCTGGCCGAGCGGCGCTACGATCTGGTCTCCGTGTGCTCGCCCGAGGCGCTTCACTACGACCACTTTATGCGCGCCGTTGACCACGGAGCGCACGTGCTATGCGAGAAGCCACTTGTCTTTGACCGCAATCTCTCACATGATGAAATGCTCAGGCGCGGCTCGGACATGGTCACCGCGGCCGACGACGCCGGGGTGGTAGCCGCGGTCAACACCCAGTATGTGGCCGGTGTGGAGGTATACCACCAGCTGATGGCCGAGCGTGGCGTGGACCCGGGGGCGCCGGAAACGTTCTTTATGCAGATGGAGTCGCGCGGCGGGGAAGAGGGGACCGACTTCGAGCAGATTTTCATCGACCTCGGGCCTCACCCGATCAGTGTCATGATGGGCTTTTGCGGGCCCGGCGAGATGGTTCAGGAAAGCGCCACATGCACAGTTGAGCAGAAGAAGGTCGAAGCCCGCTTTGACTATGAGATGGAGTGCGGCGGCGTCTGCAGCGCGCACATCGTCTGCCGCAACCGCCCTGAGGGCGACCTTGTCCGGCGCTTCGGCATCAACGACCTGCTTGTTGATTACGAGGGCCGCAATGACGACGAGGGCGTGTACCGGGCGTATCTGACGTATGAGGACGAAGAGGGCTGTTACCAGGACTTCATGGAGCGCTCCATAGAGCGCTTTGTGGCGGCGGTGAGAGGGGACGCGGACCGTCCGCTCGCGACAGCCGCCGAGGGATTGCAGAATTTGCGCATACAATTGAAACTGCTCGACCTCGCTGAACGCAAATAGACCTCACTTCAGGGTCCGGGCGGGAACGGGACTGACCGGACGCTACCATTCCGAGGAGGCACGTGATATCGATGGAGAGAATGCTGACCGACGCCGACAGAGAGGGGCCGCTTGGTGCAGCCCTTACTCAGATTGACGACGCTGCAGAACTGATTCAACTTGAGCCGAGGATTCACGAGAAGCTCCGCAAGCCCAAGCGTATTATGACTGTCTCGATCCCGACCCAGATGGATGACGGCACCTTCGAGGTCTTCACAGGCTACCGCGCCCAGCACAACATGGATCGCGGGCCGTGCAAGGGCGGGCTCCGTTACCACCCTGACGTGACCCTGGACGAGGTCATTGCTCTTTCGATGTGGATGACCTGGAAGTGTGCTGTCGTGAACATCCCCTATGGCGGGGCCAAAGGAGGGGTCATCTGCAGCCCGAAGGAGATGTCGCGGCTTGAACTCGAGCGCATGACCCGGCGTTTCACCACCGAACTGGTCGAGGTTATAGGGCCTGAAAGAGATATCCCCGCACCGGACGTCTACACGGACGCGCAGGTCATGGGATGGATCATGGACACGTATTCGATGCAGAAGGGCTATTCGGTGCCAGCGGTCGTCACCGGCAAGCCCATCGCGCTGGGTGGCTCGCTTGGCCGCGAGGCGGCAACCGGCCGCGGGTGCGTCTTCACCATCCGAGAGGCCATGAAGCGACTGGGTATCGAGGCGGCCAGCGCCAACTTCGTTGTGCAGGGGTACGGCAACGTTGGTGCATGGGCCTCCCGGCTGCGTGAGCCGCTCGGACCAACCATGATCGCGGCATCGGACTCGTCGGGTGGCTGTTACAGCCCTGAGGGCATTCCGGCCCGGGAGTTGGCCGAGTACAAGGCGGAGACCGGCTCAGTGGTCGGTTTCCCTGGCACCGAGGAGATCACCAACGAGGACTTGCTGGAACTTGAGTGCGATGTTCTGATCCCGGCGGCGCTCGAGAACGCGATCAACGAGGGCAACGCCGAGAATATCAACGCCCGCGTGATCGCAGAGGGCGCCAACGGCCCGACGAGTCCGGCCGCCCAGGAGATACTTAACGACCGCGAGGTGTTCGTGATCCCGGACATCCTCGCGAACGCGGGCGGAGTGACCGTCTCATACTTCGAGTGGGTCCAGGGCCTGCAGGCATACTTCTGGTCCGAGGAGGAGGTCAATAGTCAGCTCGAGGATATCATCGTCCGCGCTTTCGACGAGGTCTACGCCGAGCACGAAAAGCGCGGCTGTGACATGCGTGCGGCGGCGATGGCTGCCGCCGTAGACCGCGTGGCGCCGGGCGTGGAGATGGGCGGGGTCTATCCGGGGCGACCGATTGCTGTACGGTGGGGCGCGCGCCGGACGGTGGCGCGCGCCACCTTTTTTTGTGCGGGGCGATTGGCAGACGAGGAGTTGAGTGACAATGGTGGCGGAGTTGTCCTGTCCGACCAACGTGCTCGAAAGCGCGCTTCAGCAACTTGAGGAGGTCGCGAAACTTGTAGACCTGCATCCCGACGTGCATGCCAAGCTCCGTGTGCCCAGGCGTACACTGACGGTCGCCATTCCGACTCGCATGGATGACGGGCGACTGGAGGTCTTCAGGGGAATCCGCGTCCAGCACAACATGGATCGAGGCCCCTGTAAGGGCGGCATTCGCTACCATCCATGCGTCACCCTGGACGAAGTCGTCGCGCTGGCCATGTGGATGACCTGGAAGTGCGCTGTCGTCAACATACCATACGGCGGCGCGAAGGGCGGCGTCATCTGCGATCCGGCCGAGATGTCCGCGAGGGAACTGGAGAATCTCACACGGCGTTTCACCTCAGAGTTAGTCGAGATCATCGGCCCGGATCAGGACATCCCCGCCCCCGACGTCAATACCGACGACCGCGTCATGGGCTGGCTCATGGACACCTACTCGATGCAGAAAGGGTTTTCGGTCCCGGCCGTTGTCACCGGCAAACCGATCGCCATCGGCGGATCCCGCGGGCGTGCAAAGGCCACCGGCCGCGGCATCGTCTTCGTCACCCGAGAGGCGCTCAAGACCCGCGGAATGCCGGTCGAGGGCGCCCGTGTCGCTGTGCAGGGCTTCGGGAAGGTCGGCAGTGCCTTCGCTGAACTAATCGACCAGCTCGGAGCACACGTCGTGGCGGTCTCCGACATCAGCGGTGGCGTCTACAGAGGGGCCGGCCTCGACATTCCACAGCTGAACGCGCACGTCGGGCGCACCGGCTTCGTGGAAGAGTTTCCCGGTGGGGAGGCAATTACTAATTCGGAGCTTCTGGCCCTTGATTGCGACGTGCTCGTGCCGGCGGCGCTGGAGAACGTACTCACCGCCCAGAACGCACCAAATGTGAACGCGACGCTGGTCGTGGAGGGCGCAAACGGGCCTACTACACCCGAGGCGCATCACATACTGATCGATCGCGGAATCTATTTGGTGCCAGACATCCTCGCGAACGCCGGAGGCGTGACAGTCTCGTACTTCGAGTGGTGCCAGGGCATCCAGAAGCTGTTCTGGAGCGAAGACGAGGTGAATCGCCGCCTCGAGAATATCATGGTCAAGGCCTATCACGAGGTGCATGAACGCTCGCGTGAGTTGGATACGGACATGCGCAATGCCGCCATGGCGGTGGCCGTCGAGCGGGTCGCGGATGCGATCCTTGCTCGCGGAATCTATCCGTAATCGGACGTCAATCTGAGAGATCTCAGTTGAATTACTAACCAAGACATCCAGGCAGGTCAAGCTTCCCTGCCGGATAAGGCGGACCGCCTGACCAGTCGCGACATTAATGCTCTACACTCTACTGATCTTTGCATGTGTAGAAGGATTTTTTCGGCGTGTCGAATAGTGGGGTATGAGAAAGCGAGCACGCAGTCACTATCCGAAGCGGACCCCGGAGCAATGGCTATCACTCAAGGAAGATGCGGTCGCTCGATTCAGTGAAGGACACAGTGTCAGAACGATCGCCGAAGCCCTGAACGTGAGCAATGAAGCGGTGCGCGTGTGGCACAAGAAATGGCAGCAGGGAGGTGCCGGCGCCGTCTGTGCCCAGAAGCCCCGCGGCCCCAGGCCCCGACTCTCGCCCGAGCAACTGGAGCAGTTGCAGGACGCGCTGCTGCTCGGTCCCACCCACTGGGGTTACACGACCCAGTTGTGGACACTGGAGCGGATCACGAAGCTGATCGTCAAGCTGTTCGATGTGCAGTACCATCCCAGTCATGTCTTCAAGATCCTTCGTGCCATGGGCTGGAGTTGTCAGCGTCCGACCCGGCGGGCCAAAGAGCGCGATGAGGCGGCCATTGAGCAGTGGCTCGCTGAGGACTGGCCGCGTATAAAAAAAGGGCGATGGACGCCGGAGCGACGGTGATCTTCGTCGATGAGACCGGCTTCTCTCAGCGTCCGAGCCTGCGGCGTAGTTGGGCACCCGAAGGCCAAACACCAGTGCTCAGGGAGCATTTCAACTGGAAACGGCTCTCGGCGATCGGCGCCGTGGCGTGGCGGCCCGATGCGTCCAGGACCCGCCTGTTTCTGTCGCCGCGGCCCGGAAGTATCAGCACGACGGAGGTGCTTGAGTTCCTGCGCAATCTGCGTCGTCACGTCGCCGGGCCGGTTGTGGTGGTGTGGGACCGACTGGCGGCTCACCGCAGCCGGCTGACCATGGCGTATGTGCACGAGCAGGCCAGCTGGCTGACGGTCGAGTATCTGCCCGCCTACGCCCCGGAACTCAACCCGCTCGAATACCTGTGGGCGACATTCAAAGGCAAAGACGTGGCCAACTATCCTGCTGACAGCATCGAACAGCTCGATCACCACCTCCGCCGCTCAGTGCGCCGCGTGCGCCGACGGCCTGACATGGGACTGAGCTTCATCAAACACGCTACACTCATCTCCGATAACGAATACTTGCAGTTATGCAAAGATCAATAATACCATCCGGTTGCGCCGCTGCGTCGCTCCCGCTGCCCTCTCGGACTTGTGCCTAGCACTGGCAAGAGGACATTGGCTCTTTAGCCCCAATACTGTTCACTTAGCTTGAAATGTGGTATACTTCCGGCGTCGATCATCATACCGCCGGAGGTGGATCTGAGATGCCGAGGACGCCGGCCACGTTGCCGGAGGGAGTGCGTATCACCGACCA
>CAZAHB010000260.1:0-7254 GCA_964484945.1 uncultured Armatimonadia bacterium
GTTGCCCCCCCCCGCGCCCCGCCGCCCCCCGAGACGCGGGAGCCACGACAGCGGACGCTCGGGCGCCACTTTTCCCGCCGGAGGCGAGAAAAGCAGCCCCTCCGTACGACTTCCGTTGATGCCCTCGCAATCTCTGGAATATGAGTGATAACCGGTCGCTGACCGCTGCCTTTCAAAGCACCTTCGCTATCTCATCCTGATCGTACCGCGGCAGGTCGTGCCAGTTCAGACCCCGGCGGATCTTCACGCCCCTGTCCTCTTCGACGACCTCGCCAATATCCGCGCAGTCAATGCCCTCAGCGCGAATGGCCTCGGCGATGGTCTCCGAATCATCCGGCGCGACCGCCAGCAGCAGTGAGCCGGAGGCGATCAGCCCCAGCGGCTCTACACCCAGCACATCGCAGAATGACTCGGTCTCAGCGAAGAACGGGATATCGTCCAACGCGACCGCAATGCCAGTCTCGCTGGCGATGGCCAGTTCGTGCAGCCCCGTGGCGACACCGCCTTCGGTCGGATCGTGCATGGCGTGCACTTCGCCCGCGCCCACGGCGACACGCGCTTCGCGCAGCACGTTGATGCCCGGATCATGGAGAAGGTTTTTGGCGCGATCGATCGCGTCCTCGTCGATCTCCCGCTCGGCCAGGCGCTGTGGGACCTCCCGGGCGATGATCGATGTGCCTTCCACGCACACTCGCTTGGTAAGCAGAATGCGGTCGCCGACCTGCGCGCCCTCGCTGGTCACCAGTTCGTCCTTGCGCACCTCGCCGAGCATAAAGCCGACGAGAATCGGCCGATCGAGGTCATACGTGACCTCCGTGTGGCCGCCGACCAGGGCAATGTCCAGATCGCCGCAGGCCTCATCGACCTGGCGGAAGATACTCTCGACCATGGCGTCATCGGACTGATCGTCGGGCAGCAGCAGCGTGGCAAGGAACCACAGCGGGACGCCGCCGGAGGTGGCGACATCGTTGGTGTTGACAGCGACCGCGTAGTGGCCGATCTCGTCTGTGGCGAAGGTGATCGGATCGGTCTTGGCGATCAGATAGCTGTCCGTCCGCCCCCATTCCAGCACCGTGACGTCCCTCCCGATGCCGGGGCCGACAATCACGCGCGAGTCGTCGATGTGCAGGTCATTGAGCAGCGTTGCGAGGAACTCCGGTTCCAGCTTGCCGACGGGCAGGCGGTGCTCCATCCAGGAGACGTCCTCCTCGAGGCACAGGGCATCGGTCACGTGCGCGGCCGAGGGCAGCACCAGGTGCGCGCCAATCTCCTCGAACTGCTCTCGCGTGGTCTTCGCGGTGAGCACGCCCGCCGTCCACGTCCCGGCCGCGTGCCCCACCTCGATGTCAGTGATGTGATCGCCAACCATCAGCGCATACTCCGGCGCGACCTCCAGCGCATCCAGGGCCTCATGCAGGTGAGCTGGGTCGGGCTTGACGCGCTCGACATCATCGCGGGTGAGCAGCACCTCGTGCTCCATCGGATGCCGGCTGAACACGGACTGCACACCGGCGCGGCAATTTCGCGTCACGATACCCACCCGGTGGCCGCATTGGCGAAGTCGCTCAAGGGTCTCCGGGACACCCGGGAAGGGAGACGCGACTGAGGTAAAGGTCAGTTCGACTTCGCGCATTGCGCGGGCGGCTTCCTCGCGGAAACGCTCGCGATCCCCATCTTCCGGCAGCATCTGCACGGAATCTTCGACGATCTCGAGGATGTACCGCCGCTCGTCGAGGTGATCGCGCAGGCCCCACTGCTCCGCGACTTCCAGCACCCGCCGGCGCATGAGCCCGAAGTCGATGTCCGTCTCGGCGAGGGTGCCGTCGAAGTCGAAGATTACCGCGCGTATCGCGGCCGGATCGAACTGGTCGCTTTGGAGGATGGCGGATTGTTCGCTCATGGGTTTGCGATCAGGTCACAAAGATCGGCGACGCCCAGGCCATTTCGCCGTCGGCCTGGGTGATGCGCAGGTAGTAGAAATCGCCGGGACGGGCGGCCTCGCTGTCAGCAAGTTGAGCCGTCACTTCCGGATCGCCTGATGAAGCGCGGTCGATCTCCTGGTTGTTCTTGACCAGTTCACAGGACTCGATCGCATCGGTGCCGATGACCTCGGCGGAGAATTCGGTGGCCCCGGAGAGTTCATCGGCGCTGATCTCGCCACCCATGGGAATGTCGCCGAGTGAGAATCGCACGATGATCCGCGCGCCGGTCGTGCCATAGCAGCGGCGCGCGCGCAGGCCATCGAAAATGCCGTCGCGCGAGAAGCTGTCGGCCCACACGCCCGTGATACCCGGTGGCTGCAGGAAGTCTGTCTCGGCGATAACATCGCGCCCGTGCACAATCGGTCGCGAGGGGCGGCCGTCATGCGACTCCGAGCCCCCGGTGAAACCGAAGCGATAGCCACGAGCCAGGCCGTCCTGCAGGTGATGGCCGCGTGCTTCGCTCGTCCCGAAGTAGCCGCCACTGGCAATGTAGTCGATCGGATACGGCTCGCCCATCTTCTCGGAGCTTCCCCAGATGCTGAAGATCTCACAGACCCTCTCGATCTCCGGGTCCGTGTAGTCCCAGTTCATCCAGGTGGTCCCGCCGCCCCGGGCGGTGTGATGCGGAACGGCCAGCACGTCATCGGTCGGCACCGTGCTGTGCAGTGCGTCGAAGAGGTCAGGGGCGGTCCGTGTTTCAAGATCCGTGCTTCGGAAGAGCGGCACTGGATCGACCCCGCGGGCCCGGCTCCGCCGGTAGATGACATGCCGGTGGCCGTAGTTGTTGGCCATCCCGCGAGAGTTGCCCCACTCGTAGCCGGGGAAGGTGATGAAGCGCCCGTCCTCGTTGAGCTTCCGATGGACCTCGATGGTCTCGGCCCACTCAGCGTCGGTGAGCTTGAGGCCGTGGTCGGAGACGGTGGCGAAGTGGATCGCGGCCACGTCTCGCGCCCAAGTGAGCGCCGCCTCGACAGTGGGAGGGCCCATCAGCATGTCCGCGTCGCTGATGAGCGCCTGCGCCCGGCGCTCGCGGATATGCGAGTGGATATCGCCCCAGTAAAGGGCTTGAGCGGGCTCCTCCGCGGACACCTCTACCGGGTCTGACACTGCCCGCAACTCGTCATCGAGCAGCGCCTCCACCCGATACACGCCAGAAGCCGGGGCCTCGATCTCGGTGTGGCCGAGGCCCTCGTTGACCTCGACCTCACCGGCTTTCGAGTGCCCGTTGGGGCCCATCAGGACGAGAGGAACCACACCCTCGCCCTCCGAGGCAGTCCCACCGACGGCGTTGCATGCCTGCACCGTCACGCGGACGGAGCTTCCGGCCGCGGCCGTGCTGTCGGCCACGACGCGCAGCGACGCGACCTCAGGGTCGATCAGTCTTTCAACGACCTCAGGGAGCTGTTGTGTCTGATGCGGCACTGTCCGCGCCTCCCGCCTGCTCAATCTGCTGCTGGAGGTCCTGCAGCAGTTCGGACTGCTGCTCCTTCTTATCCAGGAATGTCTGGAAGTCGCCCTGGGCCTGCGCTTCGGTGGCCTCGCGGTCAAGGCGCAGCACTTCCTCGAGCACCGAGCGGAACTGCTCGATCGTCTCCATGCTGATCCCGGCGCCGGCCTCGGGGGCTTCAGGGGCCTCCACTGTCACCGGCTGGTCGCCCGGTGTCTCGGCGGCTTCTTCGCGGACGCCAATCTTACCGAAGAGCTTGGAAAGAGTGTGCTGGAGGTTCTCACCCCAGACGATGCTGTCGCGGTAGGCCATGATAACGCGCCGCAGCTCAGGCATACCGGTGTCCTCGGCCTCGAGGTACAGCGGTTCGACGTACAGCAGCGATTCCTCGAGCGGAATGACCAGCATGTTCCCGCGGATCACGCGTGATCCGGCCTGGCTCCACAATGTGATCTGCGAGGAGATCTCGGCATCCTGGCTGATCAGCGACTCAATCTGCCATGGTCCGTAAACGGTCCGGCGCGGGAAGTGGTAGACGAGCAGTTCACCGTAGTTCGGCGGGTCGCAGCGGGCGGCCATCCAGGCCACCATCACGCGCTCCTCCTGGCCGGACAGCACCAGCGGCATCATGAGCAAAAACTCCGGTTTCTTCATCCCCGGCAGTTCCATGACCACGTAGTAGGCCTCCATCTGTCGGCGGCCGTAGGAGTAGACCTCAGGCGGAATCGCCCACCGGTCCTCACTCTGGTAGAAGACCTGCGGGTCCTTCATGTGGTAGCTGGCATAGACCCCGAGCTGCACCGCAAACAGGAACTGCGGGTAACGGATGTTATCCCGGACGTCCGGGCCCATCTGGTCCATCGACTTGAAGAGCGTCGGGAAGATGTCCTGGTAGCACTGGATCAGCGGATCCTCGGGATCGGCGACATAGTACTCAGGAATGCCGTCGTAGGCGTCACAGACGACCTTCACCGAGTTGCGGAAGTAGTTGCCAAGCGGCGGCACCCGCCGCTCGCCAAGCTGCTGCAGCGGATGGGAGTAGGGGTACTTGCCCGAAATGGTGTAGGAGTCGACGATCCACTTCAGCGTGCCGTCTTCGGCCACAACCAAATAGGGGTCGGGGTCGTAGCGCAGGAACGGCGCGACCTCCATCAGGCGCTCGGGGACCGTGCGGTTCAGCTGGATGCGGCTCTCGGCGGTCGTCTGGTTCGTGAAGAGGATCCCCAGGTCGCGGAAGCGCGCCGCGAAGGCGATGCGGCGGAAGAAGCTACTGAGCAGGACGCCACCGTTGCCCTCATAGTGAGTATACACGTTATCGATCGTGCCCTCGCCTTCCTCGCCGCGGCGCGAGTAGGCCAGTTCCTGCTCCTGCGTATTCACGATGACGAAGTCCTGGGTGGCAATGTCGCCCGGTACGCCGCCGGTTCCGGGCCGCGGGGCGTTCGGGCCCGAGCGTGTGTCACCCGGCCCGCCTCCGGGGCCGGCCTCAGGCTCGTTCGACGGCTGCTGCTCGCGCTGGGTCTGCAGAGGCGTTTCAGGCGGACTCGTGAACTCGATCAGCCGGGGGCCGACGCTGGCGGAGTAATACACGCCCGGACGCGTCACATTGAAGTCAGACTGTGTTTGGGGCGGCAGATCGCCGATCCAGTAGTTCGGCAATCCACCGGGGGCAATCTCGTTGACCGGAGACATCGCCAGACCGTACCCGTGCGTGTACTTCAGATGGCGATTCGTCCACTGCTTCGCCCCGGGTATCTTATTGGCATTGAGCTGACGCGGTGCAAGCATGACCTGGCGGAGGCGGCCATCGACCGTGTAGCGGTCAACGTCCACATCCGGGAAGTCGTAGTACGCTCGGATAGCCTGCTCCTGGTTGTATGTGCGCTGCAGCGGCCGGTGGTCCCACACACGAATGTTCTCGATCGTGTTCCAGTTATCCCGCACAACATCGGCATCGAGGTCATGCTCCAGTTCGAACGATTGCCCGGCGACCTCGTGAGTGGCGTAGGCGAAGTTCGTTGCCTCGATGTTGTGTTCGATGTACGGGCGCTCTTTGGCAAGTTCGTTCGGATCGACCACGAGCTTCTGCATGGCCAGCGGGTACACCGTGCCGCCAAGCACAGACAGCAGGATCAAACCGCCGATCGCACCGGCCGGCAGCTTGTAGTTGCGCTTCCATATCGTAACGATCGCAATGATCGCACAGATCAGCGCAGCCGCCATCAACAGGAATAACACCGGCAGTCGGGCGTGGATATCGACCCAGCCGGGACCACCGACGAACGCACCGGACTTATTGCTGAACAGAAGTTCATACTGGTTGAGCCGGTACACGTATATCTTCATCAGCAGGGCGGCTGCCAGCAGGCCCAGGCTGTGGATGCGTGCTCGCTTGATCGCCTGAACCGAGTTCCCGACCAGGCGAATGGCCTCCTGGTAGAGGTGTACGATGACGCTGGCGACGAAGGTAATCAGCAGCGTGTAATAGACTGATGTTGCGATGTACTTGATGAAGCGGAACTTGAAGACGTAAAAGCCCGCATCCTTCTGGAAGATCGGCTCAGTGCGGTCAAAAGGCACCGCGTTTGCGAACTGCAGCCAGTCGATCCAGTGAGCGCTGGCCACGATCGCGGCCATAATCCCACCAACGACCGCGAATATCAGCAGCGCGCGATCCGCGTACTCTTCGATCTGCTCCCGCTCTTCCTCGGGCAGAAGACGCCTGCCGATGAAGGTGACGTCATCGGGCAGCGGTCGGCGAGCGAAGCGGAGATTGGCGTAGAGGAAAGCGAAGAAGACCACGCCGAGGATCAGGCCGAGCACGATCTTGGTCCAGAACATGGTACCCCACACGGCCACCTGATCGAGTGATGCGAACCACAGGTAGTCCGTGTAGACCGTCAGGCCCTTCATAAGAAGAA
The DNA here is from genome assembly GCA_964484945.1 of uncultured Armatimonadia bacterium. Lineage (GTDB taxonomy): Bacteria > Armatimonadota > Zipacnadia > Zipacnadales > UBA5352 > UBA5352. The sequence continues at coordinate 6,351 of CAZAHB010000260.1, forward strand.
TAAGCCCGACGACTGCGACGAACAGATACGTCAGCCAGCGATTGGATGTACTCACGTGTCAGGTCCTCCGATTCATAAGCGACAGATCGACGAGTGAATCCGGGAAAGCTACTGCCAGGCAGCAGTCCATGCGCGCAACGAAAAGGGGGGTGTCTGCTTCCCGGGGATGTCAGTCAGTCTCATCTTCCTCAGGCAGATCGACCGATTCGAGCAGGTCCTTGAACTTCTCCAGTTCCTGCTCATCTTCCTCAACGACCTCATCGATCACCTGTGCCTGAGCGAGTACCTCATCTGCAACAAAGATAGGCGCATCCGCCCGAAGAGCCAGAGCGATGGCATCAGACGGGCGGGAATCTATTTCGATTGTCTTTCCGTCCTGTTCAAGATGCAGGAGTGCAAAAAACGTGCGGTCGGCGAGCCTGGTAACCTCGATCTTCGACAGCTCGCATCCGGACCTGGATATGACCGAGAGCAGCAGATCGTGTGTGAGCGGTCGACCGATATCCTCGCCGCTGATCGCCATGGCAATCGACTGTGCCTCGAATAAGCCGATCAGAATCGGGAGCAGTCGTCGTTCCTCTTCATCCGCGAGAATAACCAGCGCCTGCCGGTTGGGGTCGATACCTACCCGCTGGACTGTCATTCTGACCATTTTCGCTGCCTCCCTGGGCTGGACTGGCTCATCCAGCCCGTCGATCATCCCCCTGAAGCATTCGTCTTTGGGGGACACCCGCGCGGGCAGGCCCGACGCATGGAATTTGAGGCCGACAGGCTTCTCGTGCCCATCGACCGCCGCAACCGGAAGTCTATCATAGCGCTTGCATCGAAGTCAAATGTATCGGCAAGCCACGGGTGCGACCGAATTTTGTAGGTAACGGGGTAGTAGAAGGGGAGGTGTCACCCT
>CAZAHB010000261.1:0-7211 GCA_964484945.1 uncultured Armatimonadia bacterium
CCCGTCACGAATGCCCCCACCGAGCGGGGCGTGCGCGAGGCCGCCGAGCGCGCCTGCGCGCTGCCCGCCGCCACCTCGCCCGACGAGCACTTCCCGGGCTTCGCGCCGCCCGGCGAGGAGCCTGCGCCACTTGAGGGCGCTCAGGCGACCGACCGCTTCGGCCCGGCGCAGCGCGCCGAGGCCGTCCGCACGTGCATCGACACCGCCGCCGCGCGCGGGCAGACCGCGGCCGGCGCGTGCTCGGCCGATGTCATGACACGCGCGGTCGCCAACTCCCTGGGCCTGCGCGCCTGCCAGGAGCGAACCGTCGCGCACATGCGCACGGTCTTCAGCGCCGCGGACTCGTCCGGGTACGCCGAAGCCTATGCCGAGGACGCGTCAGAGATCGCGCCGGGGGCGCTGGCGGAAACGGCCGCGGACAAGGCCGAGCAGTCGGCGGAGCCGCAAAGCGTCGAACCCGGACGCTGGGACGTGATCCTCGAACCCCCGGCGGTTACAGACGTGATCTTCCACCTCGGACTTTATGCATTCAACGGACTCGCGTGTATCGAGGGCCGCAGCCCCGTCGCTGACCGCATCGGCGAACAGGTCTGCGGCGAGAACATCACGCTGGTTGAGGATGCGCTCGATCCCCGCGGGCTCCGGACGTCATTCGACTACGAGGGCGTCCCACGCCGGCGGGTAGCCCTGGTGCGCGAGGGCGTGGCCGAGGGCATCGTCCATGATCGTCACACCGCCGCCCGCGCCGATGCGCAGACGACCGGCCACGCCTCGCCGCCGGCGAGCAGTTGGGGCCCGATGCCCCTCAATGTCTTCCTCAGTCCCGGCAAGGCCGATGTGGATGAGATGATCGCCGACACCGAGCGAGGACTCGTCGTCACGCGCTTCCACTACACGAACATGCTCGACCCGAGCGCAGCCGTCATGACCGGAATGACCCGAGACGGGACGTTCCTGGTCGAAGACGGGGAAGTCGTCGGTGGCGTGCGGAACCTGCGCTTCACCGAGAACCTGCTCGAGGCCCTCTCGCGCGTGGATATGATCGGCCGCGAGGGCTGGCTCGACCGGCTGGCGTGGGCGCCCGCGCTGCGCATCCGCGACTTCCGATTCTCGGGCGTAACTGAATTCTGACCACAGGGGACAGGGCATCGTGGCGGACAGGTCAACAGTCAAAGGGTCATACGATGACGCGTATGAACGCTCAGGGCCGCTCTTCGGGCTTCGGCCTGACCGGGCCCTTCAAAAGATCATGCACGAGCACGCGCCATCCGGTCGGGCCCTTGACATAGGCGCGGGTGACGGGAGGCACTCGATCTTCCTTGCCCGCAACGGCTTCACTGTCGAGGCCGTGGATCTGTCGGAAGAGGCCGTCGAGCGTCTCCGCGAGTTCGCCAGACGCGGCCATCTGCCCATCGAGGCGCGCGTCGGCGACTGCGCCGATCCCGACTGCATCGCCGGACCCTACGACATGATCGTGGCCGATACGGTCCTCGGGCACTTCGAGCTTGTCGAGGCGCAGGCCATCGGTCGCCGGGTAGTCGAGGCGCTCGCGTCCGGTGGATGGCTCTTCGTGACCGCACTGTCCGACGAAGACCCCAGGGAGAGCGAGTTCGCGGACCTGAGTTGGACCTACTTCTCCCGCGACGAACTGATTGATCTGTTCCCCGGGTTGCGCATCGAGCGCTGTGAGCACCTCTCCACCGTCGATCACAGCCACGGGGAGCCGCATCGACATCGGGTGCTTCGCCTGATCGCTCAGAAGGAGGATACGTGATGGACCTGGAGGGACGCGTAGCGCTGGTCACTGGCGGCGCCGGACACCTGGGTGCGACGGTCACCGAGCACCTGCTGGAGGCGGGGGCGCAGGTGGTGGCCTGCGAGCACAACGCGGAGAAGCTTGAAGCGCTCGAAGAGGACCTCGACGCGCCCGCGTCGCTGAGCACAATCGTGTGCGATGTGACCGACGAGGCCGACGTAGAGCGGTTGATGGAGCGGGTCCACGAGGACTTCGGAGGGCCCGACGCGCTGCTTAACATCGTGGGCGGCTTCGCGGCAGGCGACACCGTGGCGGAGACAGATCTTCAGACGTGGGAGCGCATGCTTCAACTCAACCTCACGTCCATGTTCCTGTGCAGCAAGCACGCGCTGCGGTACATGCTGGACACCGGCTTCGGCCGGATCGTGAGCATCTCATCGAAGGCCGCCGATGATCTGCCGGCCGGGCGCGCGGCGTACGCGGTCGCCAAGGCGGGTGTGCTCAATCTCACTGCCTGCATGGCCATGGAGCTTGCCGGCACCGGCGTAGCCTGCGCAGCGGTGATGCCATCGATCATCGACACCCCGGTGACGCGCGAGGTACGTCCTGACGCCGACCCGGGCAAGTGGGTCACACCGAAATCGATCGCAGAGGTCCTCACGTGGCTGATCAGCGAGGAAGCGGGCGCGGTCAACGGGTCCGTCCTCCGTCTCTACGGCGAACTGACGTAGTTGCAGGCCGTTCGTCTTCGCCGTCGCTGACGCTTGCTGACGTTCGCCGCCGTTGGCTGACTATTGCTGACGTTAACTCCCGTACACCTCGTCGGGGTCGAAGACCTTCTCCTCGACGGTCTCCCACTCGCCGTCCTGCAACTCCTGGAAGAAGCACGAGCGGTAGCCCAGGTGGCACGCCCCGCCCTCCTGCACCACGCCGAGCATCAGCACATCCTCGTCACAATCGGTCCGGATCCACTTGACCTCCTGCGTGTTGCCGGAACTCTCGCCCTTGACCCACATCTTCTGCCGTGAGCGGCTCCAGTAGGTCGCATTCTTCGTCTCGACCGTCTGCTTCACGGCCGCTTCGTTCATCCACGCCACCATCAGGACCTCGCCTGTCTCGTGGTCGCACACGACAGCGGGAATCAGGCCCTTTTCGTTGAATTCAAGTTCGTCTATGTACACGCCAATCTACTCTCCTTGCTCTTTGCTCCGATGTTCCTTCAGCAGCGCCTGCACCTCGTCCAGCGGCACATCGCGCCAGTTTTGATATGCACTGGCGACCGCGAAGCGCGTGCCGCCGCGGATGTTGCAGCAGTAGATGCAGTCAGCCCTGCCACTGACTCTGCCCACCGCGCTCGTGCTGGCGGTCGGGACCGCGACAATCACCTGCCTGGGGTCCCTCTCGCTTATCGCCGCGACCGCCGTCATCATCGTGAAGCCCGAGGCGAGGCCGTCGTCACACAGCACCACCGTGCGGCCGTTCACATCCGGCAGCGGCCGCTCTCCGCGCAGTTCCCGCACGCGGCGCTGGACCTTGTTCTGCGTCTCCTCGATTCCCGCCTCGAGATCCTCATCGCTCAGACCCAGTCGCGGCAGCAGGTCCTCGTTGAGCCTCACCGTCCCGTCGAAGGCGACCGCGCCGTAGCCCGCCTCGGGGTTCCACGGCAGCGTGATCTTGCTCACCACCGCCACGTCCATCTCCAGCCCCAGACTCTCCGCCAGCGGCACCGCCACCGGCACACCGCCCGCGGGGATACCAAGCACCAGCGCGTCGGTATCCGCAAGCGGCTGCATCAGCTCGGCAAGCTGCCGTCCTGCGTCCGCGCGGTCCACGAACACACCGGTGCGATCGCGCAAATCCTGTGCCTCCACCACCTCGTCCGGACAGTACTCCGTCTCAGACATCCCAACCCCTCCACATCCACATGTGTGTCTCTGCTAAAGCCTCACGGCCACACCTCGCTCGGCGAGTTGCTCCTTGCACTCGCGGATCGTCAGTTCCCGGAAGTGAAAGATGCTCGCCGCCAGCACCGCGTCGGCATTCCCGTAGTCGATGGCCTCGTACAGGTGCTCGACATTCCCCGCGCCACCCGAGGCGATCACGGGGATGCCGGCGTGCTCGCTGATGCGCCGCAGAAGCTCCACGTCGTAGCCGTCCTTGGTCCCGTCCGCGTCGATGCTCGTGACCAGCAACTCACCCGCGCCCAGTTCCTCGACGCGTCGGGCGTACTCCAGCGCATCGACCTCAGTCGGCTTCGTGCCACCATGGGTGTGAACGCGCCAGACGATTTCGTCATCCGGCGCAGGCCCCAGGTTCTCCTCATCGCCCACCACGCGCTTGGCGTCGATGGCGACCACGATGCACTGTGAGCCGAAGCGCTCGGCGCCCTCGGTGACAATATCCGGATTCTCCACCGCCGCGGTCATGATCGAGACCTTGTCCGCGCCCGCCTTCAGCGTGTCGCGGATGTCCTCGATCGTGCGAATCCCGCCACCGACGGTGAACGGAATGAACACCTGCTCGGCGGTGCGCCGGACGATGTCGAGCACGGTGTCGCGGTGCTCCAGCGACGCGGTGATATCGAGGAATGTAAGCTCATCGGCGCCTTCCTTGTTGTACCACGCGGCCTGCTCCACCGGGTCGCCGGCATCGCGGAAGTCCACGTAGTTGACGCCCTTGACCACGCGACCCTCTTTTACGTCGAGGCACGGAATAATGCGTTTTGCCAGCATGAGTGGTCGCTCCCGAGTATGTCAGTGCATGTCGTTGGAGGTCTGTGCCGTCGTCACGTCCGTCGGGCCCTACGCCCCCGCGATCTCCACAGCTTCTTCCAGCGGCAAATCCCCCGTGTAGATCGCCCGGCCGGAGATCGCACCCACCACGCCCATCGGCTCAAGCTTCTTCAGCGCGCGGATGTCGTCGAGGGACTTCACGCCCCCCGCGGCGATGATCCGCAGGTCCGTGTTCTGCGCGATCTCTCGCAGCGCCGACAGATTCGGCCCGCTGAGCATGCCGTCACGAGAGATGTCCGTGTGCACGATCTCGCGCACGCCCATATCCTCCACCCGCTGCGCGAACTCCAGGGCGGAGATGTCGCTCGTCTCGACCCATCCTTCGATCGCGACCCGACCATCGCGCGCGTCCACGCTCGCGCAGACCGCGTCCCCGAACCGGGCCAGCGCATCGCGCAGCACCTCCGGACTCGTCAGCGCGCTCGTGCCCAGCAGCACCCAGCGCACGCCCAGGTCAAGCACGGCCTGGATGTCATCAAGAGTCCGCAGGCCCCCGCCCATGTCCACGGGGATATCGATTGCCTCGCAGATATCGCCCAGCGCGCTGAGGTTCATCGGCCGGCCCTCGATCGCGCCGTCGAGGTCCACCACATGCAGTCGCCCGGCCCCCTGGCTCTCCCACCTGCGCGCCATCGCGGGCGGGTCATCCGAATACACGGTGCGCTTTTTCATGTCGCCGCGCTCGAGGCGGACGACCTCGCCCTCTGACAGGTCGATCGCGGGGATGACAATCACGCGCACCCGACTCCTTCCGCGAAGTTGCGCAGGATCTGCAGGCCGACGTCCGAGCTTTTCTCCGGATGGAACTGTGTCGCGAAGAGATTGCCCCTCCGGATCGCCGAGCAGAACTCGTAGCCGTAGTCCGTGGTCGTCGCGATCACCGAATCGTCTTCGGGCACCACGTGATAGGAGTGCACGAAGTAGACGTATGACCCGTCCGGAATCCCCGCAAGCTGCGGGCAGTCCTGCCTCGTGTCGATCTGGTTCCACCCGATCTGCGGGATTTTCAAATCGTGGGTGAACCGAATGACGCGGCCCTCGATCACGTCGAGGCCCTCGTGCGTTCCCATTTCGTCGCTCTCGGTGAAGAGAAGCTGCAGCCCGAGGCAGATCCCGAGGAAGGGCCTGTCCGAGGCGATGTAGTCCTTGATCGGCTCGACCAGTTCGCACTCGCGCAGGTTGTCCATGCAGTCACCGAATGCGCCGACGCCCGGCAGGATCGCCGCCTCTGCCTCGCCGAGCACATCCGGGGCGCTGGTGATCTCGAAATCACAGTCTATGAACCGCAGCGCATTGCTCACGCTGCCGAGGTTGCCCATTCCGTAGTCGATCAATGCGATCATACGCGCGTCTCCTTAATCGGCACGAAGCCGTTGCCGTTGTCGTCCGGAGGGACGCGTCTTCAGACGCGTCCGAGGTTCGCCGTTGCTGCCGTTCGCTGTTGTTCGCCGCCCCGTGCTGCCGTTCGCTGACGTTTCAAAGCGTCCCCTTCGTGGACGGCACACCCTTCACCCGCTCGTCGATCTGCGTGGCCGCATCCAGCGCCCGCGCGAATGACTTGAACGCACCCTCCGCGATGTGGTGGGAGTTTACTCCCGATTGCTGCACCAGGTGCAGCGTCATCTGCGCGTTGTTGGCGACCGCGATGAAGAACTCGCGCACCAGTTCCGTGTCGAACTCGCCCACGCGCTGTGTCGGGAACTCAAGCTCGCACCGGCACCACGGTCGGCCGCTGAGGTCCAGCGAGACCAGCACCAGCGCCTCATCCATCGGGCAGCCCGCAAGACCGTAGCGGATCAGGCCCACCTTGTCGCCAATCGCCTCCGCGATCGCCTGGCCGAGCACGATCCCCACGTCCTCGACGAGGTGGTGGAAGTCCACGTGCGTATCACCGGTCGCCTTCACCTCGAGGTCGAACAACCCGTGGCGGGCGATGTGTGTGAGCATGTGGTCGAAGAAGCCCACACCGGTGTCGATATTCGCCTCCCCGGAGCCGTCCAGGTTCAGGGTCAGTTCAATCTGCGTCTCCTGTGTGTTTCGCTGAATCGACGCAATGCGCGCTTCGCGCTCGCTCATTCTCCGCTCTCCTCCCGATCGACCGGACCGTAGCCTGACCTGCGTCGCAGCTTGACCGCCGCCGAATGCGCGTCCAGCCCCTCCGCCTCCGCCAGCAGTTCAACGTCCCGTGCCAGCCGCCCGAATCCGCGCTCGTTCGCGTAGATCAGCGATGAGCGCTTCAAAAAATCATGCACCGAAAGGCCTGATGAGAACCGCGCCGCCCCGCCGGTGGGCAGCACGTGGCTGGGGCCCGCGGCATAGTCGCCCAGCGGCACCGTCGCCAGTTCGCCGAGGAAGATCGCGCCCGCGTTCTCAATCTGTTCCAGCAACGCAAGCGGCTCGCGCACCGAAAGCTGCAGGTGCTCGGGGGCGAGTTCGTTCGCCAACCGGGCACCCGCCTCCATGCTCTCGACCAGCGCCACCATCCCGTGCTCGGCCAGCGACTGCCGGATCAGTTCCGCGCGCTGAAGCTCCTCTGTCTGCGCCTCCACGTCCGCCTCGACCGCCCGCGCCAGATCCTCCGAATCGGTCGCCAGCACCACCGTGTTGTCCCCGGTCTGTTCGGCCTGGGCCAGCATGTCCGCGGCGACCCCCGCCGGATCCGC
>CAZAHB010000262.1:0-7200 GCA_964484945.1 uncultured Armatimonadia bacterium
ACCACGCTCTGCTGCGCGAGGATTTGTGCGGCTGGCCCGCCGCGGCGCCGGGCGCCTCCGCGCAGATGACGCTGGCCGACGCGGCCGGCGCGGTGCAGCTTGGGTCGATCGGCGAGCCCGCGATGGGCGCCCTGGACGTCTCGCTCACCGCCGCCGGGACTGACGGACAGGTCGCGGTCGCCACCGACAGCGCGGAGGTCGAGCGCGAGGAGACGGTGGCCGCGGGTGAGACCCTGCGCGTGCAGGAGACGCTCACCGACACCTCCGTCACCGCGCTGACCATCGACGCGACCGGCGGTGACCGCACGTTGCTGTCGATGCTGAGCCCCTTCACCTACCCGCCGATGCTGGAGGTGGGCCACTTCCTCTACCCCTCGAAGGACCTGCTGGAGGTGGTGATCTCCACGCGCGGAGCGGCCTCAGCGGCACCCGTAACGGTCGAAGTGGTGCAGGCCGGTGGGGCGCGCCCGCTGCAGCACGTGACGCTGCAGGGCGGTACGGGCGATTCGCGCGTCGCCGCGCTCAGCGTGGGGAAGCTCCAGCCGGGCGAGTATACCGCCACGGTGACGGTGGGCGCGGGAGAGAAGACGCTGGGTACCGAGCAGTTCACCTTCGAGCTTCTGGACAAGCCCGAGTGGCTCGGGACCGACGCAGGGATCATCGACTACGTGCCGGAGCCGTGGACGCCGATGGAGTATGACGGGACGCGCATCTCGGTCTGGGGCCGGACGGTGGAGCTTGGAGATTCGCTGTTCCCCGAGCAGATCAGCTCGCAGGGAGAGCCGCTGCTGGCCGGACCGATCGCTCTCAGAGGGGCTACCGGAAACACCGAATGCAGCGCCGCCGAGTCCGCCATGCAGATCAGCGACCGCGGCCAGCAGAAGGCCACGTGGGCCAGCCGCGCGAGCCTCGGCCCGGTCCTGGTGGAAGTGAACGCATGGATGGAGTTCGACGGCTTCATGTGGTTTGAGCTTACGCTCGGCGCGGACGAGCCCGCCACCCTCGACAGCCTCCGGCTGGAGGTGCCGCTCGCGAAGGAGCATTCCACGCTGACGTACTCGGGCCACTACCGGCTGGAGGGGACCGGCTCAACGCCCACGGAGCCATGGGCCTGCGGCCCCCGCGCATGCCTGGGGCTGTCCGACGAGGAGCGCGGGATGCAGTGGTGCATGCAATCTCGCCGAGGCTGGAACCTCGCCGACACCGAGCGGGCCATCGAGATCCTCCCGCGCGAGGACGCGAACGTGCTGGTGATCAACTTCGTGGACCAGCCGACCGAGATCGCCAGGCCGCGTACGATCGCTTTCGGCCTGCACCCCGCGCCGATCAAGCCGCCGCTGGAGGGGCGGAGGATGCTCCGACCGCTGGGGGACCCGGAGATGGAGCCGCCGCCGAACATCTCCCTGTGGCAGACCGGCTGGTGCCTGGGCTGCAGCTACGCGCTGCCGCTTACGGAGGCCGGCCATCGGACTGTCGCCCAGAGACACGACCTGGGGTGGAGGACCATGCTCTACACCCGGCTCGCGGAGTGCTCGGTGAAGGGCCCGTGGTATCGCTACTTCCGCGATGAGTGGCGGATCGACCCGGGGCCGCGGATGAACTACGATCCCGACGCGAGTTGGGGGAAGGCCAACCCGGTCTGCCAGAACTCGCAAAGCTGGCAGGACTGGACGGCGTGGTCCTTCCGCGAGGCGTTCAGGGAGATCGACGCGGACGGGGTCTACTACGACGTCTCGCGGCCCGCGCTCTGTATGAATGAACATCACGGCTGCGGGTTCGCGAACGAGCGCGGGGAGCTTCAGCCGGAGACCCAGATCCTCGCCAGCCGCCGGCTGCAAAAGCGCATGTGGACGGTGATGCACGAGCAGCTTGAGGAGGAGCACCTCGTAACCCATCACACGTCCGGCCACCTGTGGACGCCGACGCAGTCGTTCTCGGACGCGATCATCGACGGGGAGAATCTCACGGGGATGCTCAAGGACAATTACTACGACCTGGTGCCGCTGGATACGTTCCGTGCGGAGTTCATGGGCCACCAGTGGGGGCTGACCAGCATCTTCCTCCCCGAATTCTCGCGCGCGCAACTCACTCCCGAGGCGAAACAGCTGTATGAGAGCGAGGAGAAGCTCCCGCAGGTGCGGCACCTCGCGGGGATGATCTTCCTCCACGACTCAATCCCCTGGCCCGCCTACTCGGATCTGACGCCCTACCATACAATCTGGGCGGCTCAGGACGAGCTTGGCTGGGGCGATGAGGTGGACTTTTTCGCGTACTGGGACAACGCGGACGTGCTCGAGCCGATGGGCGAGCGGCTGGTGGCCTCGATCTTCCGCAACAACGGCCGGCTGCTGATGGTGCTGTTCAACAACACGGACGAGCAGCAGCGGGCTCCGGTGAAGCTCGATCTGGAGGGGCTGGGCGTGGAGGCGTCAGCCCTGCGGGACTTCGAGACGGACGAGGTCTTCGAACTCGACGGTGGCGCGACGACGGCCCCGATCGCCGAGCGCAACTTCCGGCTGCTGCTGAGCGAGTAGGCGCGTCCGGGGTATCATTTGCCCAGTCGTCTGGAGGGCCAACCCGGCCGCAGGCGCGGGTCGGGCTGCGTCCCCGCCCGGCCGTTGCCCAGCCTTTTGGAGGGCGCGGCATTACACTGCCGCCCGGCCGTTGCTGAGAAACGCCCCCGCCTCCGTGTGGTTCAGTACCGCCGGCGCCCTCGCCGGCACGCCGGACGGCCTCCCCGCCCCCCTGAAACGAAGGCACATGACACGAAGCCGGCGCCGTCCCCCTTTTCACCGTTCCCTCTTCCCTCTTCACTTCGCCCCGTCAGGCTCTCAACCGTTCGGCGAGGCCGCAAGAAGTTGCCCCACAAACTCCTCCAGCGGCTCCCGATAATCCTCCGCGTCATCGCTCTTGACGTGGCGCTCGCGCAGTGACAGCGTCGCGATCGGCTCAGCGCCACAGTACCTCTCCATGGCCTCGAAAGCCCCGGTGTCGCCGGAACCGCCCATTGTCGCGATGAACGCGACCCTCTCCAGGTCCTCCGCGAACTGCTCGCAGAAAGTCCGCGGCGCCGGGGCGCACGTAAAGGCCCAGACCGGCGTGCCGATTACCACGAGGTCGAAGGAGGCCACGTCTGCCTCGACCGGTTCGATCTCGGTGGCCTGCTTGAGCATCGCGTCCTTGCCACCGCGCAGATAGCCCATCATGCCGGTGCGATCCTTCGTATCGACAAGCTCCTCAACATGTACCTCGGCAGTCTCGTCCGCCGCCTGCAAAGCCTCTGCGATGGCTTTGCAGGACTTCTCCGTGACGCCCGTTCGCGAGTAGTACACGAGTAGTATGCGCACCGCGCCACCTCCATGTAAGCCCGTCCGCAATATATGTGGAATTATTGACTTCTCCTTGAAAGCTGCGCACACCTGCAAAGCGAGGACTTCCACCCGTCGGGCGGGAATATGCTCACACCGTTATCTTCGCAAACCGGAAGAGGCGAAGCGATGTCCGCGACCTTCCCCGAGAGCGATCTTCGGATCGTCCGCGACCTCGCGAAGGAACTGAGGGAACGGGCGGAAAGCGATGAATACGAGCGTCGCCGCCGGCGCTGGCGGGATGTGAACGAGCTTCGCGAGCCCGATCGGGCGCCGGTGTGGTGCCGGATCGCGCTGGCGCGCCGTGAGGTGCTGCCCGACAGCGAATTGCGGTGCGAAGACCAGACCTGCCGGAACGTGGAGAAGACTCTTCGCTATCACCTCTATAAGGACTCCGTCGGCGATGACCACATCGTCGAGCCGTGGTGGGGCGTGCGCGCTGCGATCCGCCCCCGGGAGACGCCCATGTGGGGGCTGGAGATCCGCAAGTCCATCGGCTCCACACCCGATGGCGGCTTCAAGTATCACTTCCCCATCGAGGAGCCCGAGGACTACGAGAAGCTGCGGGTCCCGGACTTCTACTATGACCCAGAGGCCACCGAGCGGTCGGCTTCGCGGATGCAGGACATCCTCGGCGACGCCATGCCCGTACGCGTTGAGGGCTACCCGCCCCGTGTGCCGCAGCTTCAGAACTACCTCGCGTTCCTCCGCGGGATGGGGCCGATGATGGAGGACCTCGCCTTCAGGCCGGAGATGGTGCACCGCGCGATGGCGAAGCTCACCGAGGGCGTGCTCAACGGCATGCGCTGTGCCGAGGAGGCGGGCGTCCTCACGCCCAACAACCACGAGCCGATGTTCTGCTCGGACCCGGTCAACGACCCGCCCGAGGAGGGCCCGGTCGGGCTCCACAACCTCTGGGTGGCCTCCAACTCGCAGGAGTTCGACACCGTCGGCCCGGAGATGCACGAGGAGTTCCTGCTCAGCTACCAGAAGGTGCTCTTCCAGAGCTTCGGGCGCGTGCAGTACGGCTGCTGCGAGAGCCTCTCGAACAAGACCGACATCGTCCTCGCGATCCCGAACCTGCGGATCTTCGTATGCAGCTTCTGGACGGACCTGGAGGAAGTCATCGCGGCCTGCGGGGGCGACTACTGCATCATGTGGCGGCAGTCGGCGGCGCAGGTGACGCTGCCGGACACACTCGATGAATACCGCGAGCACCTTGAACGCGGCCTGCGGATGCTGCAGGGCCACCCGTATCAGATCGTCCTGCGCGAACTGGAGACCCTCCACGGCCACGAAGACCGCCTCCACGAGTGGGCCGAGGCGTCGATTGAGTTGGCCGAAGAATACGCATAACGGTCGGGAATGGGGAACCGGGAAACGGGAATCGGGGAAAGGCATCGACGGACCGATCGGGAGGACGAGAATGCCCTCTGCACTGCACCAGGCCCTGCAGCGCTTCTACGCGGGCGATGACGGGGCAATTGAGGTCGAAGTGGACGGCTACTTCGCGGACGCGATCCGCGAGGGGGTCATCTACGAGATTCAGACGGGCGCCTTCACCGCCATCCGCGACAAGCTCCACGAACTCGCGGAGGAGCACCCGGTGGTGCTGGTGCACCCGATCCCGCGCTACAAGTGGATCGCGAAGTATGATGGTGAGACCGGTGAGGAGATCTCCTACCGCCGCTCGCCGAAGCGCTGGCAGCCCTGCGAGGTCTTCGACGAGTTGGTCTACGCCACGAAGCTGCTCTCGCGCGAGAATATCTCGCTGGAGCTGATCGTGATCTGCGAGCGCGAGACGCGGATCGACGATGGCGAGGGAAGCTGGCGCCGCAACGGGGAGTCGATCGGCGGCCACGAGCTTCTGGCGATCCTCGAGCGCCACCGGTTCGAGCGCCCCGCGGACCTCGTGCGGCTGCTCCCGGAGGACCTCCCGGAGCAGTTCACCACGCGGGACCTGCGCGAGTGCGGCATCCGCAAGCGCCTGGCAGGGAAGATTGCCTACACCCTCCGCGAGATCGGCGCTATCGAGCAGGTGGGCATGGACGGGCAGGCGTATCTGTATGAGCGGGCGCAGACATGCGAATGATCTGCGCAGGGCGTACTGCATCCAGCCCGACACGCCGCTCGAGAACGTGCTGGTGATGTATGACGCGTTCACACGAAACGAAGGGGGAAGCCTGGAGGAGAGACCACACACAACGCCCCGATCGTGGGTGGAGCGACCGGGGCGCGAGATTCCGGGCATGCAAGGGGGGAAGACTCGCTTCTGCCCGAACACCTCTGATATAGAGTTCGTGGGCCCCCGCAGCTTACCTGCATGATTGCGCAGAAACTTTCGCCGGTCGGCGCATCCTACTGCTGCAACTGCATCAGCGCCCGCAGCACGCGCTCGCGCGCCTCATCTGTCCCTGAGCGATCCCTGTCAGCGGCCCAGCGGCGGTTGGCCGCATCGTACTCTCCCGTCACCTGCTTGGGCAGCGTCGCCAGCAGCTTCCGCGCATCGGCTATCGCGTCACCGCCCTGCGGGCCGGCTTCGATCGCCCTCTGCAGCATCCACAGTGTCGTGTAGTCCTCCGTGCCCTCACGGACGGCCTCCCACTGCTTGCTGGTGGCGAGGTGGTTCTGATCGTCCGCGTAGACCATCGAGTAGCTCGTGCCACCGCCCTTGAAGTTGTCCCAGCTTGACCCGGTGCCCTTCGCGTCCACGTAGCCCCAGAAGCCCGCGCCTGTGGCGCCGAGATCCCACGCGTACCAGAAGTGGTGCCGGTGGTAGGTGATCGGGTCCAGCAGCTTGTGCGGTCCCGAGCACTGGTAGATCCACAGGGTCTTCCCCTGCTCCTGCAGCGCCTGGTAGAAGTCGATGCCCTTCTGCCCGCCGCGGAACAGATACGAGAGGTTCGGGCAGAAGATATCGGTGACCTCGTACATCTCCGCCAGCGCCTCCGTCGGGTCCGGTCGCACCGGGTCCTCGAAGATGCGCAACTGGGGCGCCGTCGCTTCGATAGCGCGGGCCACCTCGATAATCTTGCGCTCCGCGTCTTCGCTGTGCGGCTCATCGACCAGCAGCAGCGCCACCCGCGAGGGATCCACATCGTTCGCGCGTAGGTTGTCGGCCAGGGATTTCGCCCACTCGCCGATCGCGGTCTTCCAGCGGGGGGAGTAGTCCTCGATCCGCTGGCGCAGATCGTAGCGGAAGTTGGGGAAGACGCAGTATGTCGCGGCGTCCGGGAAGCGCGCGATCCAGCGGTTGTGAGCGCTCCAGTCCAGCGGCTGCGTGATATGCCCCTCCGCGTCGATGGAGCCGTCCTCGGGCCACGCCAGCACACCAGAGTTGCCCCAGGGCGCATCCACGAAGTGCGCGCGCAGATCGTCTGCCATCGCCTCGATGTCCGTGAAGCCCGGCGCGTAGCTCACCGTATCGCCCACGTAGTCCCAGCAGAAGACGCTTACCGGCGGGCGCGGCATCTCGATGGGCGCGATCTCCACGGTCTCAGGAATTTGCGCGATCTGCTCGCCCGCGACCTCGACCGTGATGGTCTCCTCGTGAAGACCCGGCTCGCGGTCGGTCGGGTGATAGGTGAGCCACACCTGTTTTGTGAGCCCCGCCGGGATCTCGATCAGCGCCGCGCCGGTGTCGTCGGTGGGAGCGACCGGCAGCGCGTTGGAGGTGACCTTCCGCTCCTGGGTCTGCACGTACTGTACCTCGTGCACCCGCGGGCCGCCGCTGACGCGGGCGGTGACGGCCTCGGCCGTCGGGTTCGTGATGTTGGAGGCAGCCGAGCGGTACTCCCCCTGCATCGCCAGCACATCGCGCCAGGCCTCGCCC
>CAZAHB010000263.1:0-7158 GCA_964484945.1 uncultured Armatimonadia bacterium
CCAACAGCAACAGAGAGCACAACCCCACCCATACACAAACGGTGGAACGTAACCCCCGTCGCCGCGTTGCTTTCGTTGCCGCCGTGCGCGTGATATACTACACGCCATGCCCCGACACTACTGGATCGACACCAGCGGCTGTCAGATGAACGAGCGCGACTCCGAGACTATCGCCGGAATCTGCGAGGGTCTCGGTCTGTCACGGTGTGACGACCCGGCCGATGCCGAGGTCGCGATCCTCAACACCTGCGCGGTGCGCGAGAAGCCCCAGGAGCGCGTCTACTCCCGCCTCGGTGAGCTTCGCAAGCTCGGCGGGAAGCGCGGCGGGCCGATCGTGGTCGTTGCAGGCTGCGTGGCGCAGATCGCCGCGGAGGAGCTTCGCGAGCGCGGCGCGGATATCGTCGTCGGGCCGCGCTGCTACGATATGCTCCAGAACGCGCTGGAGGAGACGCTGGTGGGCGTGTCATTCGTCGAGGGCGAGGACCATCCCGTCGCAGAGGGGCTGCCGGCGGAACGCGCCTCCGACCTGAAAACCTTCGTGAACGTGATCTACGGCTGCGACAACTTCTGCGCCTACTGCATCGTGCCTTACGCCCGCGGCCGCGAGCAAAGCCGGACGCCCGAGGACGTCCTCGATGAGGTGCGCGGGGTGGTCGCCGACGGGGCCCGGGACGTCACACTTCTCGGCCAGAACGTGAACAGCTATGGACACGACCTGCCGCAAGAAATCGACTTCGCGGACCTGATGCGCCGGGTGGACGCCGTGGAGGGCCTCGACCGCCTGCGCTTCACCACCTCCCACCCCAAGGACATGACGCAGGACCTGATCGACGCGATGGCGGAGCTGCCCGGCGCCTGCGAGCACCTGCACCTGCCCATCCAGGCGGGCTCCGACGCGGTGCTGGAGGCGATGGGCCGCGGGTATACCTACGAGCACTTCCGCTCGCTGATCGACGCGGCGCGGGAGGCGATTCCGGGGCTGTCGGTGACCACGGACGTAATGGTGGGCTTCCCGGGCGAGACTGAGGCGGACTTCGAGCAGACGCTGCGGGCGTTCGAGGAGATCCGCTTCGACCAGTCGTTCATGTTCAAGTACAATGACCGCCCCGGCACCCGCGCGGAAACGATGGAGCCGAAGGTGCCCGAAGAGGAGAAGCAGCGCAGGCTTGAGAAGCTGGTGGCGCTGCAGAACGAGACGGCGCGGGAGATCAACGTGGCGCTTGAGGGCGAGATTTTCGAGGTGCTGGTGGAGGAGCCGGACCCGAAGTCGGAGGGCCATGTTCGCGGCCGCACGCGACAGCACAAGCTGATGATCTTCCCGGGCGACAAGTCACTGATCGGCGAGATCGTGGAGGTGCGCGCGGTCGAGGGCTATCTGTGGGGATGGATCGGTGAGCGGGCGGGGGCCTGAGAGAGCCGTTGCCGTTGGAGGTGCCGCCGTGAGCGTCCGCTGTCGTGTAGCGGCGCGGGCGACTGGCCCGTCGTTGCGTCGGAGGGTGATGCCGATGGTGATCCGACTGGTGGGCTGCGGATTGATGGCGGCCGCCCTGTGTCTGATGGCCGGAGGACGGGCGTTGTGTTCTGAGGACGCGCTCGTGCGGCAGACGAGCTATCGAGTGCCGGGCTTCGAGGCGCATTCAATCCGACCAGGTGAGCAGCGTTGGGTCCCGCTTGTGGAAGGGGACCATCTTGCGCGATGCCCCCGCGCCTACGCCACGGCTGAGGTGACGGTTACGGCCGAGGGCCCTGCGGCCGTCAGGCTGGAAGTCGGCGATCTCGTTATGAACCGATATGTGTCCGATTGGGTAGATGTCGATGCGGCGGTCCAGGCAAACCTGTCGATCGATCTCGAGGAAGCGGCGGGGCGACTTCCGTCAATGCTCTGGACCGTTGGCGTACGCCACCGGGGTGCTGCCGTGCAAGTGGGCAATCTTCGGCTGACCTGCGTCGAGGAGCTGCTACCCGAACCGGATGTCGTAGTTGGTGAGCCGCGTACCGGCGCGACCATTCAGAAGGCGATCAACGGCTTGCCCGATGGTGGTGTCGTCTACATCCCAGCAGGCAGATATGAGCTTGACGGGAAGATCGACATCGGGAATGGCAATCTGAGTATATATGGGGACGGCATCGCGACTGTCCTGAGTGCGGAGTGGCTGGATCACCAGGCGGTCTTTCAGATAGCCGACTGTCAGAATGTGCGAATCTCCCGTCTGCACCTCGTCGGGCCACCGATGCACACCTTCCGCGGCTACAACCGCGACGGGATCGCCAGGCCAGAGGACGTTGGTCGTGCCGCTGTCATCAGTTCCGGCATTGGTGTATTCAGATGCGAGAACGTGAGAGTCGACCGCTGTGAGATCGAGCGATTTGGCCACTCCGGTCTGTACGCATCAGAATCGCGTGACGTGGTCTTTGATCACTGCTTTGTCCACGAGAACTTCCGGTACGGGTTCGGCTACGGGCTGACCACCGGGGGTAAGAGTGGCGAAGCGTGTTTCGACGACAACAACATCGAGAACCAGCGCCACGCAGTGGCTGCCGCGCCATTCACGTCCTACGTTGCACGCTACAATCGGATGGTCAATGACGCCGCGGTGCTGCCGCAGTGGGGGCAGAACGATCAGGCGCTGTCGCAGTTCACCCTCCAACTGATCGACGTACACCCGCACGCCGGGTGGGTCGGCATATTCGGTAATCTGGTGCAGATGCGCAACGCAACACTTCGGGCCGGGATGAGTCTGCGTGGCGACGGAGGGGCGTGGACCCGCAACAACGGCATTGACGGCGCACGCGTCGGAATCCAGTTCCGCGGCGACGCGGAGGATATCCGGGTATGGGACAACAAGTACGGGCGGGTGGCGATTGAGACCGCCTCCGAGCGAGACGACGCCATGCCAGCGTCCGGAGCCCCGCCCAGAGCCGCATGGCCGGACTACCCACACCGGCTGGTAGCCGAAGGGTCATGGCCGGGCGCTGGCGAAGCGAGAAGACCATCGGCAGTGCAGTGGGTTGGCCCGGAAGAATGTGCGCTTGTCCCCTCTGACTGATCATGCGGGCTTCGCTGCCGGACTGAAGTACGGTCATTTCGACATGAATCGCGAATGTATGGAGGCCCAACGAATTGCCCGACCCGAGCAAGTTCACGCCCGTCTTCAAGCAGTGGCATGAGGCCAAGCAGCGCTATCCGGACGTCCTTCTTCCCTTCCGGATGGGCGACTTCTACGAGCTTTTCGGCGATGACGCCGAGACCGCCGCGCGCGAGCTTGAGTTGACGCTCACCTCCCGCCGCGCCGGCGAGGGCATCGAACTGCCCATGTGCGGCGTGCCCTACCACTCCATCGACAAGTACCTCGCCACGCTCATCCGCCGCGGCTACCGCGCCGCGATCTGCGATCAGGTGGAGGACGCCTCCAGGGCCAAGGGCCTCGTTCGCCGCGACGTCACGCGCGTGGTCACGGCCGGCACGCTCGTCGAGGATTCGCTGCTGGAAACGCGCGATCACAACTTTCTGCTTTCAATCGCTCGCGAGAATGGCGATTTCGGCATCGCGGCGGTCGATATCTCGACAGGCGATTTCCTCGTTACTGAGCCTGAGCCTATCTCCCGCGAGCGACCGGACGAGCCGGAGCTTCCCGAGACCGCCCCCGAGCGCGTTGATCCGGCCATCGCGGCCGTGGTCGATGAGGCGACGCGCCTCTCCCCCACCGAAGTGTTGCTCCCGCCGGAGCTTGCCGACGCCGACGAGTTGCGCTCACTGCTCGATCACAATCTGCAGGCCCCGGTCACCATCGCCGACGAGTCCGGCGGCGTGTTCATGTCACCCGCTGAGATGCTCCAGGAGCACTTCGGCGTCGACTCGCTGCGCGGCTACGGGTGCGAGGACATGCCGGCGGCCATCGCAGCGGCGGCGCAGGCGCTGGAGTACCTCAAGCACACGCACCTCGACGGGATGCCGCACCTGTCGGGGATCACCACCTACTCCACCGAACAGTTCCTCGTCATCGACGCCGCCACGCGCCGGAACCTCGAGCTTACCACCACCCTCCGCGAGAATCGCCGCGAGGGTTCGCTGCTGTCGCTGATCGACCGCACCGAAACCGCGATGGGCGGCCGATTGCTGCGCGACTGGCTCCTGCAACCGCTGCTGGACCCCGAGCGCATCAACGAGCGGCTCGACGCTGTGGACGAGATGGTGTGTGATCGGCTGACCGCCGAGGACCTGTCCGAGCACCTGCGCGATGTCTACGATGTCGAGCGTCTGACCTCGCGCGTGACCGCCGCCCGCGCGAATGCGCGCGATCTCGTCTCCCTGCGCGAATCGCTGCGAAGACTCCCGGAAATCGCAGATATCCTCGACGAGTGCGAGGCTCCGCTGCTGGGCGACCTGCGAGCGCAGATCGCGAACCTCGAGGACCTCACGGAGCTTCTGGACTCAGCACTGGCAGACGATCCACCCGTGGAGATTACCGAGGGCGGGATCATCCGCGAGGGCTACTCCGAGGACCTCGACGAAGTGCGCGACATCGCCACCGGCGGCAAGCAGTGGATCGCGGAGCTTGAGGCGAAAGAGCGCGAGCGAACGGGGATCGAGTCGCTGAAGGTCGGCTACAACAAGGTCTTCGGCTACTACATTGAGGTCACGCACGCGAACACGGACAAAGTGCCCGAAGACTACGAGCGCAAGCAGACGCTCACGAACGCCGAGCGGTATTTCACGCCGGAACTGAAGGAGCAGGAGTCGAAGATCCTCGGCGCCGAAGAGCGCATGGAGGAGATGGAGTACGAGCTTTTCTGCGACCTTCGGGCGAAGGTTGCCGAGCACGCCGAGCCGCTGGTCTCGGCCGCGCGGGCGCAGGCGGCCATCGACTGCATCGTGTGCCTGGCCGAGGTGGCGATCGAGGATGACTACGTGCGGCCGGAGGTCGATGGCGGCGACGAGATCGAGATCCGCGCCGGGCGGCACCCGGTGGTCGAGCGCGCGGCGGGGCAGGAGCCGTTCGTGCCCAATGACACGCTGCTGGACCGCGACGGCCACCAGATGCAGATCGTAACCGGGCCGAATATGTCCGGCAAGTCCACCTACCTGCGGCAGGTGGCGCTGATCACGCTGATGGCGCAGATGGGCAGCTTCGTGCCCGCGGATGACGCGCGCATCGGGGTCGTCGATCGCATCTTTACGCGGGTGGGCGCTTCGGACGACCTCGCGACGGGCCGCTCGACGTTCATGGTGGAGATGAACGAGACCGCGAACATCATGAACAACGCGACCTCCCAGTCACTGGTGATCCTCGACGAGATCGGGCGCGGGACCTCGACCTTCGACGGTGTCTCGATCGCGTGGGCGGTGGTGGAGTATCTGATCGAGCAGATCGGCGCGAAGACGCTCTTTGCCACGCACTACCACCACCTCAACGAGCTTGAGAGCCTCTTCGACGAGGTGCAGAACCTGAAGGTCATCGCGCGCGAGGAGGGGGACCACATCACCTTCCTGCGCCGGATCGAGCCGGGCGGGACGCAGCGCAGCTACGGCATCCAGGTAGCCCGACTCGCCGGGCTGCCGGAGGCGGTGGTCGAGCGCGCGAAGGAGGTCCTGCACACCCTCGAACGCGAGGACATCGGCACCGAGATCGGCCCCTCGCAGGAAGCGGCCTCGCACATCGCGGAGACGGTGCAGCTTCAACTCTTCGAGGGCGCGCCACACCCGGTTGTGGAGGAGTTGAAGGACCTCGACCCCGAGAACATGACGCCGCTGCAGGCGCTGGAGGCGCTGGCGAGGTTGAAGGAGAAGGCTGATAACGACAGCTAAGGCAGTCACAAGTCATCAGTCGCCAGTCGCAAGCGACGACTGCAAGACCGCTGCAGAAGATTCGGGAGGACACACCATGCCCGACACACCACAGTTCACCCGCGTGACCGAGACACCGCTGCTCGACTTCGAGGCCATCCGGTGGCCGGCGAACAAGCAGTCCGTGATGTTCCCGGCGGTCGTTGAGGCGCCACCGTGGCTCAGCGATCCGCTGGATGCGCTCTACATGTACTACGCCAGCCATCACGGTGCCGGCCTCGGCCTCGCGACCGCGCCAGAGCCGGAGGGCCCGTGGACCGTGCAGGACCCGGTCTTCACGCTCGATGACGCGCCGATGATCGAGGGCCATATCTCCTCCCCGGATGTGCTCATCGACGAGGAGGCCGAGCGGGTATACCTCTACTACCACGGCGGCAATGCGGCCGGGAAGGGGCAGGTGATGGGCTCGGCGGTCGGCTACGACGGGCGGAACTTCGAAGTGGAGAACGCCGATCCGCTGATCCTCCCCAGCGAGCGCGAGGGCTGGTGGGACAGCAACTCGACCGCCTATCTGCGACCGTTCCGGCTCGGCGACCAGATCCTCGGTCTCTACATGGGCAACGGCGGCCGGGTGGATGCGCCGGGTGTCGCGCATAACTCACAGGGCATCCTGCGCAGTCGCGACTACCTGCATTGGCAGCGCGTGCGCGAGGAGGCGCTGCTGGCGCCGGATGAAGAGCAGGACTGGGGCACAATCCGCCACTCCGCGGTGCATGTGCGCAATGATGGCGCACTGGACGTCTACTACTCAACGCGCACGGGCCCTGAGCTTGACCGCGAGATCCTGCGCGTCGCGCGCGTGGATGCCTCCGCGGCGCCGGAGGACTGGCAGGCGCACAGGCTCGGCACGGTGCTGGAGCCTGATCTCGACTGGGAGGGCGACGACCTGCGGGATCCGTATCCGTTCGAGTGGGAGGGCAAGCTCTACCTCTTCTACGCGGGCGGACTCGAGGCCGGGATCGGACTGGCAAAGCAGGGGCAAGTGGCAAGTAACGGCAGGGGCAGGTGACGGCAACCGCACACTCGAATCATGTGGCGCAGGCATCCCTCTAATATTCCAGAAATTGCGAGGCATCAACGGACGTCGTAGGAGGGGCTGCTTTTCGCGCCTCCGGCGGGAAAAAGTGGCGCCCGAGTGTCCGCTGTCGTTTATCGGCACGAGGGCGACAGCTTCCCTGCCAGCCCGTCGTTCGGTCTGCCACATCGATAACCGACAACAGCGGGCGGGCAAGGAAGCTTCGTCGCTTCCGCTACACGGCAGCGGAAGCCCCTCACCCTCACGCCTCACACGGCGAGGCGTGAGGGCCGCCCCT
>CAZAHB010000264.1:0-7068 GCA_964484945.1 uncultured Armatimonadia bacterium
CCTGCGCGCCCAGCCACGGTGTCGCGGGCTTCTCAAGCTCAGTCGTCGCGGTCAGCGGCTCCGCGATGCCCGGCGCGGTCAGCGCCCACGTGAACTCGTAGACGCCATCGTTGAACGCAAGCGGTATCTCCACGGTCAGCCCCAGGCCCTCCAGCGGCCACTGCTCGCTCGCCGCGTCGCCATCCGGCCCGGCCACATGGAGCGCAAGTGTGGCGCCACCGGCCTTCACGGCCTCCTTCCACGCGTCATCGAGGTTCCGAAGATCGATCTGCAGGCCGAGTGTCTCATCCAGCACCCGCGGCAGGTACTCCACCGCGATGGGCTCGCGCACCATGAAGCGCGTGCGGTAGTCAGCCAGCGTCTCGCCTGTCTCCGAGGTAATGGCGACCGCGAGCACCCCGTTCCGCACGTCCCGCAGCGAGGCCGTCACGGTCTGCGGCTCATCCAGTGCGCGCGTCTCCTCCAGCACCACCGCGCGGTCCGCCGTCACCGTCACCGACATCTCCGCGCCGGGGCCGGCGGCTCCTGTGACCTCCAGCGCGCCGGTGCTGAGCGTCGGCACAACGCCAATCCGCGCTCCCGGCTCTTCGCCGAAAACGATGTAGCCGAAGCGGTCGGGGTGTTTCGTGAAGCTCTGGCCGACGTAGGCCCATGACGTGTACGCCGGCTTGGCGGGCGGCTCCTGCGGCCAGTCGCGGCAGAAGTTCCCGCGCCAGACGTCATCGGGCTGCGGTGCGTCCACGCCAAGTTCGGCGAAAGGCAGCTTCAGTTCCGTTATCCACTCATCTTCACTCTGCGAAGTCGCGATCTCGACATCTGCGTCGAACCTGGCCTGCGGGCCCTTCGAGTCGAAGATGACGCCGGTCGAGTTGAAGATGAAGTGCGCGAAGTCCGGTGTCGGCGTGTCCTTCGGAGACAGGATCACCTCGAACGAATCGTCCTCCCACAGCGGCCCGTCTCGCTCGGTCGCGTCGGCCTTCAACGCGCCCGGCTGCCGCCGCGAGGTCATGCCGAGGTAGAGCGCCTCGTCATCCCAGCAGACAGCGGCGGTGCCGCCGAGTGAGTGGGGGCGGGCAGTGCGGGTGTTCGTCTGGATCGGCACCCGCGATGCGCCCTGCCACGCCGGCTCGTCCAGCGCTCCGTCGATGGCGACATTGCCGTCGGCGCGCGGCACGCGCACAGTCGGGGGCGTGACATCCCCCGCCATCGCCGCGTGCTGGGCGGTGTACTTCGCGAGGATCTGCTGCTCGGTGAGGGTGCCGCTGCGGATCTCGACCTCGTCGATGTACGTGCGGTCCTCCGATGAGTGCGTGGGCGGATTGTCCCGGTGGGTGGGGACGAGGTGGAAGCGGCTGTCGGTCATGTCCGGCATGTCCACGTTCGGCAGCTCAATGCGGTTCGCGAACTTCCCGTCCACGTAAAGCGCCATGTGCGTGGAGTCCCAGGTGGCGTCGATCTTATGCCAGGTCTCAGTATCCCAGTGGGCCTTCCCAAGGACGAAGTGCTGGTGGAAGCCTGGCTCGCCGCGCTTTCCGAAGGCGCAGTAGAAGCGCACGGTCTCCGGCCTGTGGTCCTTATCGACGTAGAGTCGAAAGCCCTGTTTCGCCACGCGCCAGAACATCTCATAGCGCTCGTCCTCGCCGGTCCAGTTCGCCGGCTTGACCCAGAACGAGACGGTGCCGGCGTCCATGTCGAGGTTCCCGTCCACCTCGTAAGCGCAGCGCTCATCATCTTCGAGGACAAGCGCGTGCCCCACCACACCCGGCCGCGCGCGCAATTCGAGGCTCTCGGTGAGCGTGGATTTGGGGTTGCCCTGCGCGACGTCCGCGTGGGCGGTCAGGAGGTCGAATGACGCGCGGAAAAGCAACTCGGGCTCCGCCTGCCGGGCGCAGACGCAAGCGATTGCGGTCAGCAGAGTGATCAGGATCGCGGCATGTCGGGTTCGCAGCATCTCGGACCTCCGGCCTGTCATGCGCGGCTCGCATCAGATACTCAGACAGCTCCCCCACAGGTCGCTTACAGCGAGTTTCCGTGCTTCGCCGCCTCATTCCTGCGGTGAGTCGGTCGTTGTTCCCCCTCTGCCGCCTGTCCCGCCCGGGGGCGGGGGAAAGCGATGTCGTGTATCGCAGGGGGAGGGGCCGAGGTTTCCGCCGTTGTCTTTCGGGCAGGACATCACACCTTTCTCAATGAACCTACACCCGAGAGACAGCACCGTCGGATCTCCGGGAGGCCTCACCATGCGTCTGCGTAGCGCGCTGGCACTGACAGTCATCACCACGCTGATATCGGCAGCAGGTGCGACCGCTGCCGTTAACGTCAATCTCGGGAGAGCACAGGTCTCCAACACCGATCGCGGGGAGATGGTCGAACAGACCGTGAGCCTCGCGAATGCCGTCGCGAACTACACGCTAACCTATACTGCCGAGCACTCGGCGGATGGGACGAGGATTCTCAGTGATTCGTGGGGGTGGAAGCAGGGCTACGTGCCGCTGGGCATGACCGGTCCGTCTCGCCCGAACTGGTACTACCAGGCCTTCTTCAACTGGGAGATCAACGGCGAAAGCATTCACCTGCGCCCGGCAGAGGCCGAAGTCGTCCGCGAATCCGGCCAGAGCGGCATGATCAAGTACACCTGGGAGCTTCCCAACGCCACCGTCTCTATCCGCTTCGCGATGGTGGAGGGCAGTGACAAGCTGCTGATGTTCGGCGAACTCGATCCGAATGAGGAGATCGAGGAGAGTGTCGTGACGCTCAGTTGCTATCCGGCATTCTTCCCCGAGCCGCGGGAGCGCGCAGCGACCACAGCGCTGGGCACCCGTCGGCCCGGAGAGACGATCGAGATGGACCTCGAGCAGGAGCGCTGGGTGCTGTATGAGGACACCAGCCGCACCGGCGATGGCTCCGCGGGCCTGATCATCGGCACGCCGGACGCCTTCGAGACGGTGAGGATTCCGGTTGGGCACTACGGCACCGTCACCACGCTTAACCTCTCACCCGACGCTCGCCGCTTCGCCATCGCGCTTTACGACTTCCCGACAATGCCCGACTACCAGCGCACCCGCGAATACTTCAGCCGCCTGGGTGACGCCGAGGCGGAGGCGCTGGAGGAGATCGCTTCCGGCGATCTGGACGCGCCTCTCGGCGAGATGCCGACCGACGAAGCGCGCGTGGCCGAGGTGCTGGAGGCCGGGCGCGAGATGTTCGAGCGGCCCGAGGAGCTGTGGCGGCCCAATCCCGAGCCGCTGGAGTTCCCGTGGGCCGCGGAGCTTCCCGGTGAGCCGATCGACACGGCGGTCTTCGTGCGCCGCTGGGAGGCGTGGGAGACGATGGAGCTTGCGCGCCGCGTGGAGATGGAGGTCGAGCACCTCTACTGGGATGACGAGGACAAGCTCTCGTATCCGCGGGCATGGCCCTACTCCAGCGCGACAGGCACGGGCGCTATCCCCTTCGGGGTTGCCTCGCGCCGCGCCGCGCAGCTTGGCTCCGATGCCGAAAAGGAACTCTATCTCGTCGCCGGTCTCGAATCCCGCGGCATCCCCGGCGTGGCCCGCACCGCCATTGCCGAACGGGTTGCCGGGGGCGCGGGCCTGCTGCTCGTCGGCCCGCGCGGCGTGCAGAACTCGTGGCCGCCCGAGCTGTTCACCACGGAGGCGCCCGAGCTTGCCGACCGTATCACGGCCGGCTTCGACCCCAGCGCGCTGGCCGGCATGGAGGAGGCCGACCCGGCCGACGTGGTGCACGCGTGGCGGCACGGCGAGGGCCGCGTGGTGAACATCGATGTCGGCCTCGGCGGCTACTCCTCGCTGATGCCCCGGCACAGCCGCTCGGAGGGTATCCTCGAGGCAATGGATCGCTGGCTCGGTCTCTACGCCCGGGCCACGGCCGTGACCGCCGGACGCGATATGCCGGCGACGATCACCTTCGGCGCGCCCGCCGCTGGCTCGCTGCCCGCGACGGTCGATGGAGCGCCCGAGGACGGGTCGGTACGCGTGCGCATCGCCGATGACCTCGGCCGGACGCTCGCGGTCGAGGAGTATGATCTGCCGCTCGAGGACAACGCGGTGGCGCTGCCCGAACTGCCCGCGAGCCGCGTCTGCAAGGCCGACCTGATGGTCCTCGATGCCGGCGGCAACACCATCGGCGTAGCCTCAACACCGCTGCAGCCTGCGGGCGGCCCGCAGATCACCGCGCTGGGCGTCGCGCCATCCACGCAGACTCATGCGCTTGCACCACCGCAGATCGATCTGCCCGATGGCGGGACCATCGAATGCTCCGCGACTATCGACACGCCGCGCCGCCTGGATGGCGCGCAGGTCCGGTGGGAGGTTCGCGACACGTTCGGCCGGGTGCTGGCAGAGGGCGTGAGCGATGTCCCCGCGGGTGGGGGAGAGGTGGCAGCCGGCTTCGATGTGCCGAAGCCCGTCGCGGTCTGCCACATGCTGGACGTTGCACTGCAGCAGGGCGAGAGCGAGCTTGATTTCGAGCGGCGGCGCTTCACCATGACCGTGCCTTACCCCCACGACGACTTCACCGCGCTGATGTGGAACTCCGCGACGACCTCGCCGCTGATGCTCCATACCGACCGGCTGTGCTACGAGTGGGGCGCGGATATGTGCGATCCGGCCAATACGCTGCGCGATGACGATGAGCGGGCGGCGCTGATCTACGATATCCGCTCGCGCGCGGGCCTGCGTATGGTGCCCTACGTGACGCGCATCCACGCGGAGAATCCCGTGGACAATCAGCGGCGACCGTCGCTGAGCGATCCTGAGTACATCCAGAAATGGACGGACTGGCTGACGATCCAGGGCCGGCAGGCCGCGCCCTATCAGCCGGCTGCCTACACTCTCGGCGATGAGAACTTCCTCTACCGCGGTGAGGGCGAGGTCGGCCACCACCCGGCGGCCATCGCCGAGTTCCGCGAATGGCTGCAGGAGAAGTACGGGACGATCGACGCGCTCAATCGCGTGTGGGAGACCGACTACGCGAACTTCGAGGCGATTACTCCGATCCTGCTCGGCGAGATGGTCGCGCGCTTCCAGGGCGAGAACGCCGCCGACAGCCTCGCGCCGTGGATCGACGCGAAGATATTCCTCGACGACTCATTCGCCAACACGCACAATTACTTCCGCGAGGTGCTGCGCGCGGAGGACCCGGGCGCGAAGGTCGGCTGGGATGGTATCCTCGGCTACGGCTGGAAGTCCGGCTACGACTTCACGAAGCTCACCGAAGAGTGTGATATGAACCAGACCTATCTGCGCCGCTGGCTGCAGGGGCGCCTCGTGACGGACTTCAAGCGCGATGACGCGCTGACCGGAGCATGGGGCAACCGCACCGCGGACAACGAGGCCGGCTGGCACGCATTCCCGTGGGCCTGCCTGATGCGCGGGGACAACTCCGTGTGGTGGTGGACGTCCTGGGGCTGTGACTACATCCCCTTCTACCCGGACCTGTCGCAGAGCGACTACGGCAAGTGGTTCTACGAGGCGGTGCGTGAGACCACGTCCGGTCCCGGGCGAATGATTGTGCACGCCGACCGCGAGACCTCGCCGATCGCGGTGCTCTACTCGAAGCGCAACATGTTTGCCGCGACACTCGCGGGGCAGATGACCGAGAGCCAGCCGTGGGCGGGTGACGGAGGCTTCAACAGGGAGCACGAGGACCTGCTGAAGGCGATGTTCGATCTGGGCTACCATCCCGAGCACATCTCCGAGCCGCAGCTTGCAGAGGGGATAAGCCCCGATGACTACCGAGTGCTTGTGCTGCCGCTGGCGACGTGCCTGTCCGATCGGGAAGCCGAGGCGGTCCGACAGTACGTGAATGCCGGCGGGACGCTGATCGTGGATGGCCGCGCGGGGATCCTGACCGCGGACGGGGCGGCGCGCGACGGCCGCCCGCTGGATGATGTGCTCGGCATCGCGTCACCGGCCGGACGGGAGGCGTTCACGGCCGAGGGTAGCAGCACACAGGTTGGCGTTGAGGCCACCGTGACCGGCCCCGAGGGGGATGTCCCGCTGGAATTGCAGGCATTCCCCGCTCACGTGATTGAGCCGGGGATTGAGGTCGATGGCGGCAAGGCGCTGGCAGAAGCCGACGGCGCGCCCGCGCTCGTCATCAACAGCTTCGGCGACGGGACAGCGTGGACGCTGAACATGACGATGGACGGGTACTCCGGGCGGCGCGCAGCCATGGACCCGAAGCCGCGGCTGGACATTCTCGATGCGATGATCCGCGGCGCCGGTGTGAGGCCACTGAGCGAGATCACGCTGCAGGATGGCGGTCGGCCGCTGATCACGCACCAGTTCGCATTCAGCGAGGGCGACGCCCGCTACCTGTGCGTGCAGCAGGACATCCTCGTGCCGCAGGCTGAGGACCAGCCCGCGCAGATCCGTCTGCACGAGCCGGCTATCGTCTATGATGTGCGCGAGGACAGGCAGATTGGCGACGGTCCGGTGCAGGAGTGGGACGTGACGCTGTCGCGTGGCAATCCGCTGGTGTATGCGCTGCTGCCCTACGAGGTTACGGATGTGACCATTGACGCGCCGGATGCCGCCGAGCGCGGCGAGAACGCGGAGGTCACCGTGGGGGTCGAGGTCACCGTGGGGGTCGAGGGCACCGCGGGGGTCGGGGGCACCGCGGGGGTCGAGGGCACCGCGGGGGTCGGGGGCACCGCGGGGGTCGGGGGCACCGAGGATGTCGGCCATCACGTTGTGCGCGTTGACGTCTACGCTCCCGGCGCCGATGATCCGCATCGGCAGTACTCACAGAACGTGGACTGCTTCGGCGGGCCGGGCACCGCGACGATCCCCTTTGCTCTGAGCGACGCGACGGGCACATGGCGGCTCGTGGCGCACGATGCGGCCACCGGCGTGCGTGCGGAGGCGGCGGTGGAGGTGCGGTAGACCGAAGTCAGCGGCAGGCTGGAACACATATTTAAGCAATTCGCGGTTGGTCAAAGCAGCGCGGATCTGAGTGCACGATGAGTGAGGGCGTTGCGTCGTCGGGAGGGCCGCCCCTCGCGCCTTGCCGTTTGAGGCGTGAGGGTGATCCCGGCCACGGGCGGGATCA
>CAZAHB010000265.1:0-7033 GCA_964484945.1 uncultured Armatimonadia bacterium
TCTACGGAATGCCGGTCGTGGTAATCCCCACCAACAAGCCCGTGATCCGCGAGGACCACCCCGACGCGGTCTACAAGACCCAGGAGGCCAAGTACCGGGGCGTGGTGGACGAGATCATCGACTGCTATGTGCGCGAGCAGCCCGTGCTTGTGGGCTCACGATCGGTGGAGGTATCCGAGCTTGTGGGGGCGCGCCTTACCCCCGAACGCCTGGGCCTGCACGCGATGGCGCGGCTGGGCCAGTTCGAGTTGCACGAGGAGCGCGCGGATGTCACCAAGGAGCAGCGCGAGGAGTACCTGGAGACGCTGCGCGCGCCCATCCAGCAACTGAGGCGCAGCGAGGTAGTGAAGACCCTCCGCGAACTCGACATCGATCCCGATCCGCTGAAGCGAGAGAATCTTGAGCGCCTGCTGGAGATAATCGGAACAACGTTGGACGAGCGCGCTGAGGACGAGTGCGAACACTTCCTCGATCGCCTCGAAAGCGCCGTCGGCGATGGCATCTCTCACAACATATTGAACGCCAAGCAGCATGAGCGCGAGGGTCAGATCATCGCCGACGCGGGTCGCGCCGGCGCGGTGACCATCGCCACGAACATGGCCGGTCGCGGTGTCGATATCGTGCTGGGGGGCCAGACTGAGGACGGTGGGAAGGACCCGGAGAAGTACGAGCGCGTCAAGGAGATCGGCGGTCTGCACATCCTCGGCTCCGAACGGCACGAGAGCCGCCGGATTGACAACCAGCTCCGAGGCCGCTCGGGCCGACAGGGCGATCCGGGCTCATCACGCTTCTACGTCTCCCTTGAGGACGAACTGATGCGCCTGTTCGCGCCCGACCGCTTCGGCATGCTGATGGGGGGCTGGCCCGAAGAGGAAGCGATCGAAGCGCGGCTGGTCTCTCGTTCCATCGAGAAAGCCCAGGAGAAGGTCGAGTCCCGCAACTTCGATATTCGGAAAAACACACTCAAGTACGACGACGTGATGAACGTCCAGCGCAAGCTCATCTACGATCAGCGACGCCGCGTGCTGGAGGGCGAGAGCCTGAAGGAGCCGGTGCTGGAGATGGTCGAGAAGGCCGTCGAGGAGAAGGTCGAGACCTTCGGCGACCCCGAACTGCCCGCGCGCTGGGCCAATCAGGTAGAGGACGCGCTGGCGGAGCTTGAACGCGCGGAGGGCGAGCTGACCGAGAAGGGCGTCGGCCAGATGCTCCGCAGCACGGAGATCCCCGGTATCGAAAACGCTCTGCCGCCCGAGGACCTGCTGTCCATGGACCCGTTCGATCGCCGGGCCCGGGTGGAGGAGATCTGCCAGGGCATCTGGCTGCGACGCTACCACATGGCGCTGGACGAGGCCGTTCCGGGCCTCGGCGACCGGATCGACGTCGAGGACCTCGCCGTGGGCGACCGCGATGAGCACCGCGAGCTTGCGACCGAGCGGGCGATGGAGCTGTATCGGGAGAAGGAGCAGTCGGTCGGCCCCGAACTGATGCGCGAGATCGAGCGCACGTGGCTCTTGCGCGTCATCGACCGCCACTGGATGCAGCACCTCAAGGACATGGACTTCCTCCGCGAGGGCATCCACCTGCGCGCCTTCGGACAGAAGGATCCGCTGATCGAGTACACCCGCGAGGCCCACGATCTGTTCGAGGCGATGATGCAGAGTGTGGCCGAGGAACTGACACAGGCGGTGCTGCTCACGGAGGTCGCCACCGAGCAGGAGGACGTCGCGGTCGAGGGCATGGAAGCCTCGCAGGCTGAGGCGCCGGATGCTACTGAGCTGCAGGAGGGCGAGCAGCAGCAGGGCGGCGACGCAGTGGACACGCCCATGTCCCAGGCAGCCGACGAGATGACCGAGAAGGGCGAGACCTACGTGGCCGACGAAGAGCCCGGCCGCAACGACCCATGCCCGTGCGGCAGCGGCCAGAAATATAAGTATTGCTGCATCGACAAGGCGAACGTCCCGAAGGGCTGAAGCTCCATTCGTCGCAGCACATCCACAGCCCCAACGGACCTGCACGTGATCCACGGGCCCGACGGCCGCCCGCCGGCTTTCAATGGTCATGATAGTACCTGAACGCAGGCACCGAAAGAACAGGAGCAGATGCGCATGTTGTCGGAACTGATGGAAGAGGCCAATTCACTGGAGGAACAGGTCAATAAGGCCTGGGATCGTCTTTGACCTCGATTCGCGCGAAGACGAACTGACGCGCATGGTCAAAAAGACGGAAGACCCGAACTTCTGGGATGACCCCGATTCGGCACAAAAGCACATGCAGCAGATCAGCCGGATCCGGGATATTGTAGAACCCTGGCAGGACCTCCGCGATCAGGCCGAGGACCTCACGGTCCTCGCCGAGTTGGGGGTTGCCGAGGATGACGAGAGCGTCGAAGACGAGATTCAGCAGGGGCTGCGTGAGGCGAAGAACACCTTCCAGCGCCTCGAGTTGCTGGCAATGCTCTCGGGCAAGTACGACGCCAGGGACGCCATCGTGATGATCACCGCCGGCGCCGGCGGCACCGAGGCGTGTGACTGGGCGTCGATACTCTTCGACATGTACAACTTCTGGGCCGAAGAGCAGGGCTACAATCTGGAGGTTCTCTCCGCGGTCAGCGGCGATCAGGCCGGCTATCGCAACGTGACCTTCCAGGTCAAGGGCTCCTACGCCTACGGCTACCTGAAGGCCGAGGCCGGCGTGCATCGACTGGTGCGTATCTCGCCCTTCGATTCATCCAAGCGGCGACATACGAGCTTCGCGTCGGTCGATGTGATGCCCGATGTTGGCGAGGATGCGGATGTCGAGATCGACGAGAAAGATCTGAAGGTCGACACCTATCGCGCGTCCGGCGCAGGCGGCCAGCACGTGAACAAGACCGACTCGGCCGTGCGCATCACTCACGAGCCGACCGGGACCGTGGTGCAGTGCCAGGCGGAACGAAGCCAGCACGCGAACCGTCGTACTGCAATGAACCTGCTCCGAGCGCGGCTGCACGAGCTTCAGATGAAGAAGCGGCAGGAGGAGGTCGAGGCGCTGCGCGGTGAGCGTAAGGGCATCGACTTCGGCAGCCAGATTCGCTCGTATGTAATGCAGCCGTATCGAATGGTAAAGGATCATAGGACGGACGTGGAAGCCGGAGACGTTGACGGAGTGCTGCATGGTGAGCTTGGTCAGTTCATCAGACCATATCTCCTCGAATTCGCCGGACAGAGAGGTGACGAGGAATGAAACTGACGCGCTTTACCGCTATCACCGTTGCAATCTCGCTGGCCGCATGCGTGGCATTCGCACAGGGCACGACGGAGACGGAACTGACGTCGGCAAACGCCCAACGGGCTGAGACATCCTTTGGCGACCTGGCCGCCGACGCGGTGGTGAAAGCAGCCGGGACTACCATTGCGTTCGTCCCGGCGGTTTCGTTCAAGAGCGGAACCATTCCCGCGGGCCCGGTCACCAGCGAGAAGGTGTCGGCGCTGCTGACCAAGCCCGAGGAGACATGGGCGGTCGTATCGCTCAGCGGGGTCGAGTTGCGCGAGGCCCTTGAGCGCAGCGTCTCACGTGCTCCGCAGCCGCAGGCGGGCTTCCTGCAGGTCTCCGGGATCGCGATGACTTACGACCCGGACAGGCCGCGCAATGAGCGGATCGTGAACCTGACGATCAGCGGGGCGGATCTGGCTCCGAACAAGGACTACCAGGTCGCAATGCCGCTCTCGCTGGCAAAAGGTGGTTCAGGCTACTTCATCGTGTTCAGTGAGGATGACATCATCCGCCAGGGCTCAGACCAGATGGCTGACATGATCGTGGAGTTTGTGGAAGAGAAGGGCTCGGTCAGCTACACCGGGCAGGGGCGCGTGACGTCAGCGAACGGCGGCTGAAGGCAGCGCAAGCCAGCAAAGGCAAACGACACGGGCCGGGCGCGTGGAGCATGCGTCCGGCCCGTCTTCGCGTCACCTGTCTGCGCTGGAGGCAGACGTGGCGGTCATCTTCGCGCTGCCGTTCACTCCGCCTCTTCGGCGGGCACCAGATTGCTCTCGGTGTTCACGAACATCTCCAGGAATACGCCCGCAGGCTGCTGGGCCCCCGTCATCTCGGTGGGCAGCTTCACCTGCATGTTGACCTGCGTGCGCTCCATCGACGCCACCATCCGCCCCGCTTCGATATCGAACCACGTGCGCGTGTCCGTTGTGGTTGAGCCCTCCATCGAAAGCGTGGTCGCCAGTTCGCCCAGGGCCGCCGGTTGAAGCGACGTGGAGCTGTCCAGCCGCGCACAGGTCCGGCCGTCCAGTTCGATGTTCCCGTCGTAGGTGGTGGTGATCGTCAGCGGCGCGGTCTCGCCCTGCACCTGCACCTCGGGGGCATTGCCCTGCCACTGATCCCCCGGCTTTACCACGTCCTCGGGGAAGGCCGCCACCTTCTGCCCCAGCACCATTCGATTCAGATCGAAGCCACCGGTCAACATCTTCGTCATCTCGGCGTTCCACGGTGTCTCCGAGTTGGGCTGATCGACTTCCTGCTGCATCTGCAGATCGACAACTTCGCCCCGCGGGCTCATGGTCGCGCGCATCTGCAGGTTCTGCTTCGGCGGCGGGACCGGGTTGCCGCTCATCGTCACCGAAAGCTCGGCGATGTCCACGTCGGTAACGATGATGTAGTTGCCGTCCTCGTCGATCTCCTCGACATTCATCGTCACCTGCATCGCGCCCGTCATCTCAATCGGCTGCGCCTGTCCCATCACGTGCACCGAGCCGACCCCGTCCACGCTGGTCTCGTAGAGAAGGCTTTCGCCCTCCTCGTACTTGAGCTGCAACAGCACCGGCTCGGCTTCCGCGGTGGCCTCATCCGTCGCGGCCGGCTCGTCGGCAGCAGGCGGCTCGGGAGGTTCCGGCACCTGCGCGAGGCTCGGAAGCGCGGCGAGCGTCAAAAAGCAGAGAGCGAGTATCAGTGTTCGCTTGATTCGCATGTCTGGTCACCCCTCGTTACGCGCCGATTCGGCCTCGGCGCTTTCAAGTTGCTCCTTCATAACAGTCCAGGTCCGTCGGGCTCCCTGCGCCTGCGCCGCAGTAATCTCTCGCGGACTGTACGTGGCGAGGACATAGGCGCGAGTGAGCCGCTCGGCAGCACGATCGGGCAGCTGCAACTCGGAGGGAAGCGAACGGAGAAACTCCAGTGCGGTCTGATCGTCGCGTCGCTTGTGTCCCCTGCGAGCAGCGTACGTCTGAAAGGCGCGGTAGACGTAGCGCACCACTTCGGCCGGCGCCAGTCCATCCGCGATGCCCTGCTCAAATATATCGACAAACGGATCGTCCGGAAGGTTCCTCGCGCCCGACCGGGCCGGCACCGGCAATCCCAGCTTCGAGAGCGCATCCATCAGCCGACGCCACGCCCGCGCGATCGCCCTGCCGACATAAACAGGGATTCGTGCGAGCTGCTTCAGCCCCGCCAGCACCTGCCTGCGATAGACCCACAGGACGTACGCGATGGCCAGCGCGGATGCGATCAGCAGCAGGATCATCAACAACCGCGCGAGACCCGACGGCTCCTCGAACTCCGGTGAGAAAGGTTCAGGCTCCCCATGGCCCTGGCGCGTCTCTTCGCCCTCGGCATCCTCCGTGCGCTGGGCTTCCTCTTGAGCTTCCGTCTGTCCTTCGGGATGCTCGGATTGGTCTTCGCCGTCGCCCTCCCCGCTGCCTTCGCCCTGCCCCTGGTCCTCACCGCCGGATGACGCGGCCTCGCCCTCCTCGGCCCCGGTCCCCTGCTCGCCCTCATCAGAGGCGCCCTCTGCCTGCTGCTGCTCGCCCTCGGAGCCGCGCCCTTCCTCTCCCTCGCCATCACCTGCGCCCTCATCTTCGCCCCTCGGCGTCTCACCCTCGGGCCCCATACCCTGAGCGGGCCCCTCCTCCATCCCCGGTCGCTCAGAATCAGTGAGCCAGTCCGGCACCTGCACGACCCGAGGATGCCCCTTCGGGGTCGGCGAGCGAGGCATCCGGGCGGAGAAGCCTACGATGAGGACGGTGACGATCACGCTGGCGATGATCCAGGCGGGGGTCACGGCGGGCGCGAGTGAGATACCGCGCCTGCGCACCTGCATCCGCAACGCGGAGAGATTGGTCAGCGCCAGCAGCACCAGCGCGAAGAGCACATACGCGGACATGCACCAGAACGCGACACGCGCGTGTTCCCCGTGGCCCCCGATGGTCCTCTGCCCCACCGCAAACAGGATCAGCGCGGCGAGCGACACCCAGAGGACCAGCCGGCCGGGATGGCGCGGTCGGGCAGCGGCGTGATCAACGTCTTCCGGCGACTCTCCGTCTTCGGCATCCGGGTACCGCCACTCGTCGGCCAGGAGCGTCCAGAACCCGCCCTCAAGCTGCGTCTCCACGTTCTCCTCGAGCGTGGCCTCGCGCGTCACCGCACTGGCGGCCCACCACACCAGACCAACCAGCGCCCAGTTGAAGATCAGCGCGAGCCAGTTGGACTGATTCGCGCCCCCGTAGAAGGAACCCGCGCGGCCGGTGTAGACCCACACGAACACGAACATCGCCAGGCCGAGCAGTCCGGAGTAGTAGCCCGCGATCGCGGCGCCGCCGTACTTGGTCCGAATCCGGGCGATACCAATGGTGGCCAGCAGGAACCAGAAGACTACCCAGCGCAGCGGCCCGACCGAGTACTGACCGGCGAGGGTGGCGCGCACCTCGACGAGGTAGTACAGGAGGCTCCCGAGCAGGCCGAAGACGCAGACCGGGATCGCGACCTCGGTCAGCCAGTCGAACTGGGGGAGCGGCTCCCGCTCGTCCTCGTCCCGGCGCTCCTCGGGTGGAGGAGGCGGTTGCGGGGCCGATTCTGTCTGCTGCTCATCGGCTGGCACGGTGTGCTCCCTGACTACCGAAGCGTTCGTTTGCCTTTCGGAGAGGCTGGCCCCGGCGGGGCTGAGCCGGACCGGATGTCGTCTGTCCGCGATACCTCAGACCCGCGGGCGGCAATGTAGAGCCTGTCCGGCAAGTAGTGCTGACCAAGCCAGTGCAGTCTGGTGGCCCCGTCC
>CAZAHB010000266.1:0-6959 GCA_964484945.1 uncultured Armatimonadia bacterium
GGAAACGGGGACCGGCGGAGGCAGCAAGCAGACCCCACACCCCGCCCCCGGCCCACGCCGGACCCGCCGTTCTCGTCTCTCGTTGGAGAAGCCGGCCCCCGCCCCGGCCTGTGCCATTGCCGGGACTCCCCTCTGCCGCCCGCGCCCCCCGGGACACGCAAACTCGGTCGGGATGCGACATGCATCCAGGCCGCGCTTGAGTGCCGGCAGAACCTACCCCGGCGCCCACACCACGTCACCCGTACTCGCGTCAGCGACCTCTCCCACGCGCATTGCGCCGCGCACGGAATTGCCAATGATGACCTCATCGCAGGCCGACAGGTCGTCGAGTGTGAGCGAACGCTCCTCGGCGCCCGTCTTTTCGATGAAGACCTCCCGCCAGACACCCGGGAGCAGCCCGTCGGTGATCGGTGGGGTCAGCCATTGCTCCCCGATGCGCAGAAACACATTCGTGATAGCGCCCTCGGTCAGTTTCCCGTCGGTGTTCGCAAAGATGACTTCTTCGAAGCCCTGCGCGGTCCGCAGTGCCCGTTCATCGTCGTATAGCGCCCGGCGAGTGGTCTTGTGCATCAGCAGGCGGTCGCCCGCGTCTGTCCGCTCCGGTGACAGTGCCACCTGCAAAGGCTCATCGAGCGGGTCGGGCGCCTGGCGTGGCAGCAGAGACACCGTGCCATCATCCGCCAGCTCCAGTCGCACCACCGCCGGCGCCTCGGTCTCGTCCGCGAAGTGCCCGAGCCGACGGCGAATCTCCGCAAGTTCGCACGGGAAGTCCCAGTACGCCGCGGATCGGGCGAGACGTTGCAGGTGGGCATCGAGGTACGCCAGTGCGCCAGTCTCGTCGAGGAGGATCGTCTCGAACAGCCGCAGGTCTGGTTCGAGTCGAAACGCGAACTCAGACTTCAGCAGGGTCTCCTCGTACTCCGACTGCGGGTCCGAGTCCCACACGATGCCCGCTCCGATACCGAGCATGAACTGCCCGTTGCGGTGGACAAGCGTGCGGATCGGGAGGTTGAAGGTGAAATCACCGCCGGGCTCGAGCAGCCCCAGCGCTCCGCAGTAGACGCCGCGCGGGCCGGGTTCAAGCTCGCGGATGATCTCCATCGTCCGGTGTTTGGGCGCGCCGGTGATCGACGCGCCCGGGAAGGTCGCCGCGAAGATCTCCCGCAGCGATGCGCCGTCGCGCATCTCGCCGGTCACCGTTGTTGTCATCTGCCAGACGGTGCGGTATTTCTCTGCCTCGAACAGGGCCGGAACCTCGACGCTGCCGATCTGGCTCACACGCCCGATGTCGTTGCGCACCATGTCCACGATCATCAGATTCTCGGCGCGATCCTTCTCCGCGGTTACCAGGTCCTCGGCCATCGCCTCGTCCTCATCAGGAGTGCGACCGCGCGGGCGTGTGCCTTTCATCGGCTTACTCATCAGTGTGCTGCCTCTGCGACGCAGGAAAAGCTCCGGCGACATGCTCAGGATCTGCGCCTCACCGAGGTTCACGAACGCTGCGTAAGGCACCGGGTGAGATCGAACCATCGCGAGGAAGTAGTCCACTGGATCGATTTCCGCATCGAAGCACGCGCGGCAGGTGTAGTTCACCTGATAGGTGTCGCCGCTGGCGATCAACTCCTTGATCCGCGCGATCGCCCCTACATAATGCTCTTCAGTGACATTCAGCGTCACCTCGGGGTCCCGCAACTGAGCTGTTCCCTCTGCGGCGTGTGTGGATCGGACGAGCCTACGAACGTTCGCCGACGGACAGGCGGCGAACCACGCCAGCGGCACATCGCCGGCGGGAGGGTGATTGGGCAGTTCGAAGGCCGCACCGGCCTCGTAGCCGACGTATCCGAGGACCCAGCTTTCGGTGTCCTGCCACTGCTGCGCCAGGTCCAGCAGGTCAGGCACACGGGCCGGATTGCGCGTTACGGCGGTCTGCCGTGGAGCCTGCAGCAGGAGAGCATCGCTGTCATCGGTCCAGGTCTCACGCCCGCAGAAGAGCGCGCTGCCGGGCTCGTTCAATGCTTCCCGCAATTCATCATAGCGCATCTGCCGGGTCTCCCGCGTGCGGGCTGGTCCGTCTGCAAGTCTCCACTGGAAGTTCGCGGCCTCTCTGGCAGATGCCTGCTTCAGGCCGCCTGACTCCCGCCAACAGCCCCGCCCTTCTCATGGCACCGCAAGCCTCGTGCGAGCGCGTACGCTGGGGGCGTCGCTGAATCAGCGCGGACCGCGTGACATAGCGCCGACATCGGCGCTCACTCCTGAACGGGCTCGAGGCTCATGTTGCGCCACGAACTCGTCCCGGACGCACTCCACAGGAACAGCTCGATCTGCACACCTCCGGTTTCCTCAGTAACCGGGATTTCCACGCCGACCTCCTGCCAGTCACTGCTCCCTGTGAGCGGCTGAGTGAGGATCCACTCGCCCTGCGCCTTACTCGGATCGTTGCGCCGGGTGCGGATCACGCGCACGATGGACGCGCGCCCGTCCGACTGCACGTCCTCGACCTTTACATCCGCGCTGAAGCGATATGTTGTCCCGGGCGCAAGCTGCGTGGTGTGCCACTTCCAACTCGCGCGGGCCTCAGTGGTCTTCGCGGTCAGGCTCAGGACAGTGCCATCGGCCTCGCGGGAGTGCTCGATCTCGCCCGAGTAGTGCACCTCGTCCCAGTTCTCAGGCGAGAGGTCCACAGGCTCGATAGTCGCGCGTGCCGTATATGCGCGGTCCTGCACCTCCACATTGACCGTGACCTGCATCTCCTCCCGGATCTCGCCCTCGGCCGTCCACGGTAGCTGACAGGTGGCCTCGGAAGCGGCGCCGACCGCGCACTCAACGGGCCCTTCGGGGAATATCAGCCCCTCCGGCCCCTCTGCCGCGCAGGTGGCGGTGACGTCCGCGCCGCCGCGATTGCTGATCGCGACCTCGACCGCGCGGCCGCGGACTGTCGCGGAGACCTCGATACTGTCCTCCACGATGATGCTGCCCTCGGTTGACCACGTCTCGTCTCCGATGCTGGCATCGACGGTCACCGGATACACGCCGGGCTCGGCGTCACCGGGGATCTGGACCGGGACCTGCACGTCCTGCGAGCGATCCGGGGTGAATTGCGCCTCTCCCCCACCCCATCCATCCGGAAGTTGCGCCGTCACGCTCGCAGCGGCCGCGTTGGTGCCACCGAGGGGGCGGTAGCGCAACTCAACGTTCTCGCGCGCCCCGGGCATGCCCATCGGACAGTCCGCCCGCAGCAGCCACGGCCGCGCCTCCTCCAGAAGCAGCACGGTCGAGGCCTCCGCCTCAGGCACCACGAAGGTCGTCTTCTCCCCCTCCTGCGCAAGGTCGGTGGGCGTGAGCATCGAGTCGATCGTCGCGACCTGCCCCGAGAGTGGTCCGGCAGCGGGGGTGTCCACGGTCACCATCGCTCCAGCGACCCCGCCCTCGTTGACCAGCGCCACAAGCCAGCCCCGCGCGTCCTCGTTGTCGAGACGCCACAGCTTCGCGCGGACGGCATCGTTGCTGACCGAGAGCCCGACATCGTCCATGAACCGGCCGCGATACTGCAACCGACCGGTCTCCTGCCGCAGCCGAATCAGGTCCAGCGCGTGGGTGTTCGCATCCTCCCCGCGCCGCCAGTAGTCGAAGCGTTGACCGTTGACGAAGACATTGTTGAGGATATGCTCGTCGCTGCAAACCCGGTTCGGCACCCCGTTCGCGAAGCCGTCGTAGGTGATGACCTCAGGCAGCGTGTAGTGGATGACCTCAGGCGCCGAGTGCGTCCACGCCTCGGTCGCCACCGGCGAGAGCAGGAAGATGTTCACGTACTGGCTGTACACATCCACGAAGCCCTCGGTGGCGATAGCGAACTCGGGCTCCGTCTTGCGCCCGTCCGTCTTGATGCGCCGGAAGTTCTCCAGGTGGCCCCGCCCCCAGGTCCCGATGGCGTCCCCGTGCTCGTGATTCTTCGCGTAGCAGCGCTTCGCCCTCGCGGCGGCGACCATGTCCATGTACATCGCGTCCACGCCGTACTGCTCGACGTACCTGCCCACAATGTAGTGGTGCAGGTAGTTCCGCCAGCCATCGGAGGCCGAGCACATGAAGAAGAACGCGCCCGGATACGGCGAATCATCGTCCTCCGGCCTGGCGTACTGGGGCAGATACTCCCCGTTCGCCTGCACGATGGCGTAGTTGTGGTATTCCTTCTCCCAGTCTGGTATCAGCACGTCTTCGGGCATAAGGCCATCATAGCACTCGCGCAACTGGGGATATCGCGGGTTCCAGGCCATCCCGTTGGTATAAAAGCCGATATGCCCGCCGGCTTTTCTCACGTAGCCGATGGC
Source organism: uncultured Armatimonadia bacterium (assembly GCA_964484945.1). Taxonomy (GTDB): domain Bacteria; phylum Armatimonadota; class Zipacnadia; order Zipacnadales; family UBA5352; genus UBA5352. The sequence goes on from CAZAHB010000266.1 coordinate 4,326, forward strand.
CTCCGCGAACTCCTCCTCGGTCCCGTAGCGCGGGTCGGGGAAGTAGAGACGGTTGCAGCCGCCGGCGCTGACCGCGCGGCCCCACATCATCTGCCCCCAGTTTTCGCTGTAGTTCAGGCCGAGCCGCCGGGCCGCCCGATAGCGGGCGGGGAGGTCCTCGAGGAAGTTCGTCCCGCGGCCGCCGCCGAGCCAGCCGTCCGCGTCGATGACCCACTCGGGATGATCGGGCCGCTGCGTCCAGCTTTGGAACCACTCGCGGTAAACGTCCGCCGCCGCGTGCCAGTCACCCTCGTGCGGGAGGATGATGAAGTCACTGGTCCTGTACGTCTCATCCGGGCTGACGCGCGCGACCTTGCTGAGCCCCATCCGCAGCGCGTCAACGTTGTCCATGCCCTCCGCGCGCAGTTCGCCCATCAGGATCGTCTCATCGTGCGCGGCCATGTAGAGCCCCTGGGCGTTCTCGCCGTCCTGGTAAAGATCCATCCACGGCATATTCGCACCGCCGCCGGGATACACGACATCGCCCGGCGCGTTGTTGGCCGCTTCGGGGATATCCCGCATCCCCCAGCGCGGCCAGATCAGCCGATCGTCGCGGTAATCATCGCCGATGCGCGCTCCCGAGATCACCGGGTAGTGCACTTCCACGATATCGAGACCCTCGAAGCGGTTGTCAACCTCCGCCCGGAACGTGGGCATGCCGTCGGGCGGCAGTTCGGCATGGCACCGCACGCGGCTGACGCCCTCGGGCAGCGTGACGGAGTAGAGAAGATCGATCTGCGGCGGGTCATCGGCGATATGATACTGGTCGAAGCGGACCGATTCGGGTGGGATGGACGCGACCTCTCCCCCCTCCACCGGCAGGTAGTCGAGCCAGAAAATGTCCGCCTCGCCCTGTGACACGATCGTGTCGGTCTGCAGATTCTCGATTTCGATCAGTGCGCCTGTCGCTGTGCTGAAGGAGAATGCGAAGCGCTCATTTTCCAGCGTCACCCGCCATGGCTCGCCCCGGTAGGTCAGGTCGATCGCCTGCACGACCGTCTCGGGCGTCGGGTCGGGGATCTCGACCCGCAACCTCAGGGTCCCCGAACCATCCTCCGAAGCGGCGATGCCGCTGAGGTCGCCGCGCCCGATATCCTGCCAGGTTTCGCCGCGATCTGCCGAGGCCTCGAACCGCGCTGTCTCGTAGAGGGCATCAGGCGTCAGCGACGCGCTGACCCAGTCCTGCACATTGTGTCCCTCGAAGGCCTGGGTGGTGGCGCTCATCCGCGGCGGCATTACCGAATCGGCGGGGGAATTGAGATCCGTCGCATCAGAGGGTTCGTACTCCGCCGGCGCGAGCATCCCGAGGTCCAGCATCGTCCCATCCTCACGCCATCGCACCGTCACGGTGTGCAGACCGGCGTCGAGGTCCCACGCGGGCCCGTCGAGCCAGTGCCAGTTCTTGATCTGCCCCGGCTCCTCGGAGTTGCCGTAGACATTTTTTTCGCCATCATCGAGGCCGAGGTAGAATGAGTTCGATCCGATACTCGGCCAGAAGGTCCGCACCCAGAACCGGTACCGACCGGGCTGCTCGACGTTGATTCGGAACACTGCGGCCCCGTCATCACCGCGGTAGCTCATATCGGGGATGTACATGTACCGGTCGCCACCGCACTCTTCGTCTTCCGCGCCGATGACCGGACCGGTTATGTCGCTGGCCGCCTCTGCTTCCATCCGCAGCGGCGTTGTGCCGTCGGTCTCGTACACCGGCATCGGGCTGATCGTGCCGCTCTCGACAACTGCGTTCTCGAGCGTCCAGCCCTCCTGCGGGGGGCTCCAGGTGTATTCGCCGGTCTGCGCCGCACACGTCACGGCGGACATGAGGGCAATGGTGAGGCCCATCCATCGGATCGTTCGCATTCTGACCACGCCTTTTCTTCTGAGTATAAAGAAAACGGGCCGGCGCACATGCCTGTTCGCCGGCCCGCCCTCCAGTTCTTTCCTGTCCGCCATACAGCTTCCAGTTTACGCGCGATCGGCGTCAGCCGTTCGGAAGCTTCTTGATCGCGGCCGGCCCCATGAGCTTCACATGACCGTCCGCAAAGCCCCAGTTGAGCATGTTGTTATGGCTGTACGAGTCCCAGCTACTCTCGTTCGCGACATATCCATATTCTGAGTACTGGGCGTAGGTATTCGCGAAGGGCCACGAGGAGTGATTCCCGGGGTAGGCGTAGTTGCGTGCCCCGTCCGCGACCAACCAGAATTCGGCCGGCCTGTCTATTGTAGAAAGAGCAATCCCGTTGTTGTCGAGACGCATGGTGTAGTCGTAGTTATAGTAGGAGTGCGGCCATTGACCACGGTTGCTTGGACAGACAAGTATCTGCTCGTTCTTCAGGTAGGGCTCAATCCGGTTCGGCCAGTTCTCAGGATGGTCAGGATCGTGGCTTGCACCGCCGGAGGGGGCAAACATCTCATCATAGTCCTGCGCGTACATCGTGTGCGCCAGCATGATCTGCTTGACATTACTCATGCAACTGCTCGTTCGGGCCTTCTCCCGCGCTCGAGCGAACACCGGGAAGAGGATTGCCGCCAGAATCGCAATAATCTGACTGTTGAAAAAGTCTTGATTCGCGCCTCGAATTGAGAGGTCCTGGG
>CAZAHB010000267.1:0-6957 GCA_964484945.1 uncultured Armatimonadia bacterium
AATCAGCCGCGGAGTTGACCATGTTTGTGCAGTGCCACGAAGACCGCCCGGAGGCGTTCGAACGCAGGATCGCCCTCAGGCAGCTTCGGCGCTTCCTTCTCGTTCACGCACGCCTCAATCGTCTCGCGCGCGAGTCTGAGTAGTATCTGCTGTTGCTGCTGATTAAGCTTATTCTCAGGACCGCCTGCATCGCCGGTCGCATCTGCCATGGTTCTGCCATTCCCTTTCACCAGTGTTCTGCGTGTCATCCCTTCGGGAGATTCGGGCTCCCGGGCCGGCCAGCCTGCCTCAATCCTCGCCCGCATCAGTCCGAGTGGCTTCCTCGGTGAATACCAGCAATGCATTGGACACGCGCCGCTGAAGCCCATCGCTGGGCACATTACGAAGCTGTCCGTCGGCAACGAACGTGGCCGAGCCTCCGCCGTCGAGGTTCATCGCATCACGCGCCCCGAGCTTGATGAGTGTACTCGCAAGCTCCTCGAGCGTCATACCCGAACGCTCTGTCTCCCCCACTCCTTCCGCTACAACCAGCAGCAGCCGATTTTCCTCGGTGATGGCTACAGCCGTGCGTGACGGTGCGCTGGCGTATATGTCAGGGCGAAAGCCCTCCGGGGAGGCCGTGATGTGCGGGCGTCCATCCTTGACCAGTCGCGGGCCGCCTCCGATCGCGTGCGCCAGTTCCGGCCACTGCGGCTTTGTGCGCAACTGGAGTTTGACGGCGGTTCCCGCCTCCACCAGGTCCAGGCTCGCGCCCATGCGCCCGTTGCCGGAAAGCACGAACCCGCTCTCCGGAATCACGAGCGCGTCTCCGTCGGTCGTCTTTGCCACGACCGTGCCCGAAGCGTCAACGGCAAGGCGCGTGCGCCCCTTCGCCCCCTCAACGACCCGCCCCCAGTAGCGGTTGTACATGACCAGCGTGTTCTCGTCCTCATGACCGCGGTTGATCGCCGCGAGTGGCTGCCATCCGTGGCCCGAGAATACGACGCGCCCGTCGAATTGAAGCCGATCCATCAACAGGGCGCCGTCACGGGCGATCCCGAGCACCGTGCGACCTCCCCACGGATCCCGGATCCACTCGCCGTCGATCACCAGCATACCCAGGGGCGGGCCGCCGCGGGCGAAGAAGCCGCCGTTGACCCCGCCCCACGCGCCGACGCGCTGGGCGATCCGGGTCACGGCAGAGCGCTCGTGCACGGTGTCAGACGCCAGCGCCGGCGCCACCCGAATTGCGCTGGAGGATGGGTCCACGTCCATGACGTGGATGCGCACGGGTCCACGCGGAGTGCAGAAGTTGCGCGTCTCCAGCACACCGGCCGCGGTGGGTAGGGGGTGGACGGGTTCAGGCTCGGGTTCGGGCCAGATGTCTTCCGGTGCTCGCTGCAGGTCCACCACGATCCGGGGAGGCTCGGGGAGCGTGAAAAGCTCGACCGGTTGCTGTGATGAATGTGCAATCTCCACCCGCGTACTTCCTGTTGCGGTGGGTCCCTGCCGTATCTGGTCGCCAAGGTCATCCTCTATCCGAAGCAGCCGCACACTGCAGGCACCCTCGCCATCGGCCGCCGGCAACTCCAGCGTCACCAGCCCCGGCTGTGTCCACCATGCGATTCCCGTTGGGCGATCCACGTCCAGCACGATGCGCACGCGGTCGCGGTGCCGCCCGTCGCGTACGTCGGTCACGTGAGCGCCGGGGGTGGTCAGGGTCCAGATGGTCGCTCCCGTGTCCTCCCGCATGGCCGCCTGAATCTCAAACGTCCCGGCCAGCATCTCAAGCGGCACGAAGACCTGATCATCGCGCACCGTGGGCGATGTGTCGGCACGGCGTGGCTGCTGTTCGACGGAGTATGTGCTCTGCCCCGGCCTCACGAGGACGCTGCGGCCAAAGCCCCGGATCGTCCACGGGGTATCATCATTCCCCGGCACCACGGTCAGGCCCAGTGCGTGCTGGAGGGCGTCAGCGGACAGCAGAAGCCGGTCGGCCTCTGTGCATATCGCCTGGCCGGGATCGATGGCGCGACCATTGATCACGACCGTACAGCCCCCCACTGCTTCGGCCACCGACAGGGCCAGCAGTGCGAGACTAACCATGATCGCAAGTCGGCTTCGAGTCATACTTGCCTCGTGGTCACCTGGTGCGGCCGTGAACGCGCGAAACCGTCGCGCCCGAAGACGACACTTCCCGCGACCATCACGGTGCGGACCGTGCCGGGAACCGTCCACTCGGCGAAGGGGGTGTTGCGGCCTTTGGATGCAAACTGCTCCGGATCGACCGTCCATTCGGCGCCGGGGTCGAACACCAAAAGATCCGCGGGGGCCCCAACCTCGATCCGCCCGCCCGGCAGCCCAAGCAGGTCGGCGGGGCGGTGCGTGAGAGTCGAGAGCACCTCGCCCAGAGGCAGCCCCATTTCGCCGACGAGTGCCCTGAGTGTGACGGACAGGGCGGTCTCAAGCCCGACGATGCCGAAGGGCGCCTCCTCCAGGCCTGCCGCTTTCTCCTCGGGTGTGTGCGGAGCGTGGTCAGTGGCTATGACGCTGACAACACCGTCGCGGACTGCCTCGCACAGTGCCAGGCGATCGGCATCGGTCCGCAGCGGCGGGTTCATCTTCGCGTTCGCGCTTTGCTCGCCGACCGCGGTGTGCGTCAGTGCAAGGTAATGCGGCGCAGTCTCCGCGGTCGGACCGTTCTCCCACTCGCGCAGGGCCCGCACACCGGCGGCGGTCGAAAGGTGCGCGATGTGCAGTGGCGGCCGCTGGAGCCCGTTGCGTGCCTGCTGCGGGGTCGCCTCCCACGCCTCGCGCCACTGCTCGATGGCGCGCGATTCGGCCTCCGGATCCTGTCCCGCGACGCCGAGTTCGTCCGAAATCTCGCCGCGGTGCATCACCCCGCCCGCCGACAGTTCCTCATCCTCGGCATGTGCGATGAATGTCAGACCGGTCTGCGCGCAACGTGTCAGTGCCTCGCGCCGTTGCTCGAGTGTGCGCAGCATGAAGGCATCGTCGCTGACCGCCACGCAGCCTGCGTCGCGAAGTTCGGCGAAATCCGCCAGATTCTCGCGATCGTTCGAGACGGTAGCGGCGGCTATCACCCCGACCCGGCACCACGCGGAGCGTTTGATGCGCGCGTGAATGGCCGCTACGGTCCGCGCCGAGTCTGGTGCGGGGGTCGTGTTGGGCATGGCGCAGACGGTGGTGAAGCCGCCGCGCACCGCGGCACGCGTGCCGGTCTCGATGGTCTCCTTCTGTTCGGCGCCCGGTTCGCGCAGGTGGACGTGCAGATCCACCAACCCGGGGCAGACAACCATCCCGCGGGCGTTGACGACCATCTCCGGCGCCGGGGCGGACTGCCCGCCGATGGCGATGATGCGGCCGTCGCGCACGTAGATATCGGACTGTTCGTCGCGCCCGGTGGCCGGGCACAGCACCCGACCGCGACGGATTGCAAGTATCGGCTGTGACGCCATGCCGTCAACATCCCTCACAAACGCAGAAGACCTCCCGGAAGGAAGGTCTTCTGCAGGTCATTTGGCCGCGCGGGACGTCACTTCGTTACCCTGACATTGACACGGTCAACGCGCTTGACTTTGTCACCGTCAGGCGCGGTGACTGTCAGCGTGACCGTGTAATACCCGGGTGTCAAAAAGCGCCATTCCGTCTCGCGGCCGAAGCCTTCCTCCTGAATGCCGTCGAGATCATCGAAATCCCACACGTACGTGCCATTCACGCCTTCGGGTTGCGGGGCGGCCTCAAACTGCGTCTCGGTGTCAACTCGCGTGGTCATGTTCTCGCCGGCATCGGCCAGCAGCGGCTGTTCCTCGTAACCGAGCGTCACCTCGCCGAGCCAGAACGTCTCCTCGACATCGCCGAAGAACGCGAGATGCTGGATCTTTCCTTCCGAGATGTCCACGGGGCCCGCGAAACGATCGAGCGGAAGCACGATCTCGACCCAGTCCTCTACAATCTCGGTATACTGAGCGATCTCGATGCGACCCGAGTCGATTGCTCCCCTGTCGGTCACGATCAGCGCGCGGAGCTGTTCGATCTTTTCCGGTGGCTCCGGCTGGGCGCTCGGCCCGCCCATTCCCGGTTCCATACCCGGACCCATCCCGGGCTCCATGCCGGGGCCCATACCGGGACCGATGCCCGGTTCCATACCCGGCTCGATCGGCGCGTCGATGTCGGGCGGCCTCTCTCCGGCAGGCGCCCCCATCTCGCCAGGCATCATGCCACCCTCCCCGGGGAACATTCCCTCTCCGGGCAAGCCGCCTTCGGGGCCGGTCGGTCCCTGCTCAACTGGTTCGGCCTCGTGGATCTTTACAACGAGCTTCATGTAGCCGCCCTCGGGATCTGACAGGAAGCGACCGGCATCGAGCGGTTCTTTGGGATCGAGGCGAGCGCCGGCGAAGAAGCCGGTGGTCTCCACCTTCAGGGCCTTGCCCTCAAGATAGCTCTCCTCGTCGTCGACCTCCACACTCCCCGAGCCCCAACTTCCCAGTTCGACAGACTCTGTGTTGCCGCTGAACAGTGGCACCTTGCATTCCTGGGCGAAGCCGACCGTGGTCAGGCCGACAGTGAGGATGGCTGCTGTAAACACACTCGCCGCTCGTCGCATCAAGGCGATCACCTTTCGTTACCAGAACCGATCTGCCGCCGGTTGGGTCACGGCCCAATTCTACCCCGAGACGACAAATCCTGCAAGGCCGGCGGTTTTCGTCCCGTTGTGAAGTATACCGGACTCACCCACCAATATGCGCCATGAAGTGCTCGACGTAGGCCGCGAGGTGTTCGTGGGAGGGTTCGACGTCGATCCGCCAGTTGTCGAGAAAGAACGTCGGGGTGCCGTTCACCCCCGAGCGTGCGCCCCGCAGGCGGACCTGCCGAATGTGATCCTCGAGTTCGTCGCTGTGGCGATCCTCATTGAACTGGTCCATATCCAGATCGAGTTCTTCTGCGAATCGCATCAGGTCATCCTCGTCGAACTCGCCCTCGGTGCTGAAGATCCGCACGTGCATCGGCCAGAAGCTCCCCTGGCGGCCGGCGGCCTCGGCAGCCAGCGCGCCCGGCATTGCCATCGGGTGGTAGCTGACCAGCGGGAAATGTCGGAACACTACGTTCACGCTGTCCCCGTGGGTCTCGAGCAGCTTCTCCACCGCGTGGAAGCCATCGATGCATGCCCCGCACTGGTAGTCGGCGTACTCCACGAGCGTCAGCGGCGCGCTCTCATCGCCCTTCAGATGATCCTCATCAGTCACAGGGTCCTCAAGCTCGACGGGCTCGGTCTCCACCTCACTCACCATCACTCAACTCCTCGAGCTTCTTCAGGATCATGTGCGCACCGGGGCTCCTGTCCTGAGGCGCCACATAGGCGAAGACGACGGTGCGGTTCCTGTCAACGATGAACTGCGCCCGCTTGCACACACCCTTAGCGTGATAGACGCCCCACTGTCGGGCCACCTCGCCCCTGGGCTCGAAATCCGAGCCGAGGGGGAAGCTCAGGCCGAGTTCCTCGCTCCACGCTTTCGTCGACCAGTAGTTGTCCGTTGAGATCCCGACGATCCCCGCGCCGAGGCGCTCGATCTCGTCAGCGACCGCCTCGAATATGGATAGCTCATCGCTGCACGTCGGGCTCCACGCCGCGGGGAAGAACGCGACAACGGCGTAGTCATGCTCGGCAAGAACATCCTCCAGACTTATCGTCTCATCCGGTCCCGCCGGCAGCGTGAAGTCCGGTGCCCGGTCTCCCTCCTGCAACTGTGCCACTGCCACCACTCCTCAAATGGCCGCCCTCTCCGTTCAGCAACTGTCGGGCGGCTACGTCACCGTGTTCGTAGGCTCATCGGCCAGGAATGCTCGGATATTCGCGCATGTAACCTCCATCAGCCTGTGCAGAGCCTCCCGCGAGTAGAAGGCCATGTGCGGGGTCAGCACGACATCGTCGCGATTGAGCAGCGCGTAGCGCTGGACGGCCACCGCCAATTCCGCGCGGGGGGCGTCCGAACCTGCCATCTGCGCCTCGTCGCCGATGCGCTCCTCGCCCTCGATCACGTCGAGGCCCGCTCCGCCCAGATGGCCGCTGGAGAGCGCCTCAAGCAGCGCATCGGTGTCCACAAGTTCACCGCGGGCGGTGTTGATCAGCAGCGCCCCATCCTTCATCTTCGCCAGAGCCTCGCGGTCGATCATGTGTCGGGTCGCGGGCAGCAGCGGCACATGCAGCGAAACCACATCGGAGTTACGGAGCAGCTCATCCAGTGACGCATACTCGAACTGCATCACATCCGAGAGCAACTGCCGGGGCTGCACATCATACGCCAGCACGTTCATACCCATAGCCACGCCGATGCGGATCACGCGCAGGCCGATCGCTCCGGCGCCGACAACGCCCAGGGTTTTGCCTTTCAGGTCGAAGCCGGAAAGCCCCTCGAGGCTGAAGTCGCTGCGCTTGGTGCGATCGTAGGCCTTCAGGATCTTGCGCGACAGCGCCAGCATCAGGCCGAAGGTGTGCTCGGCCACGGTGTGCTCCGCGTAGGCCGGTACATTGCACGCGACGATATCCCGCTCGCGACAGGCATCCAGATCGATATGGTCGTAGCCTGTCGAACGCGTGCATACCAGCTTCAGGTCAGGCATGCGGTCGAGCTGCTCGGCATCGACCTCGGACCCGATGAACACAGAGGCGATTGTCAGGTCTTCAACCTCCTCGTCGGGAATGTCCTGCAGTCGCTCCGTGGTCGATTCGTAGAGGGGGCTGTCGAGGCCACACTCATTGGCGTCAAGACCGGCGTCACTCCACGGAGCGGTCTCGAAGAACATGATGCGCTCATCGGAGGCCTCCTTCTGAACGTCGGCCTCCGCGTCTTCGTTCATTGTCTGCTCAGATGCGTTCTCTTCGGTCATGGTGTCTCACTCCCCCATACTTGCCGGTGATCCGACCCCTCCGGGATCGGGCGAGTTTGCTGTCGGTAC
>CAZAHB010000268.1:0-6939 GCA_964484945.1 uncultured Armatimonadia bacterium
ATTATCGCTATCCTTAACTCTTGATACGGCCCCCCCGGTGAAGGGATGGTGCGTGGCACCGGAGAAGAAAGATCATGACCAGACACCGCCTATCCCGGTGTCGGCGATTGCGGGATCGCCGGCCCTTATGCAATGAGAGATACCTCTATGGCGCGAGCCACACGAGCCGCATTTCTCCTGATACTCTCGACACTGACCGCCGCGGCATTTGCCGGTGAGGGTGACAGCGCCCTGACACTCGCCGGTGGCGAGTGCCGGGCACCGTTCAACCTCGTCGTGCCGGCGGAAGCGCTCGGCGCGGCCGAGGGCCTCTCGGTGATCATCCATGCTGATGGCGAAGACCAGGGGCTGATCTTCGAGATTGCGCCCGGCACCGTGACCGTCAGGCTTCGCACCGAAGCGGGCACGACCCAACTGAAGCGCGAGGAGGCAGCGCTGCCCGGCGATCTCGAGCAGGTTGTGCTCAAGCGACGCCCCGACGGTGTCGCGGTCTCGTACGATGCGCGGACCGTTCTCCGAGCGGCTGCAGATCTCCCCGACGGTGGTCGCTGGGGCGTGCGGGGCGAACCGGAGGTCCTCGACCAGATCATGCTCCAGCCGGTTGGCCGCGTCATGTTCGGCGATGACTTCATGCGCACATCCGACCAACCGTCAACGTGGCAGCACATCAGCGGCAAATGGCGCGTCGCACAGCTTGAATCCGCCCGCTTCAGCGCGAACGCCTTCACGCTGCTCGGCAGCGTGCCGGGTGGGGGAGAGGGCCTCACGACCGCGGGCTACTGGTTCTGGGAGGACCTGACGGTCGAGGCATCAATCCGCCCGCCTGCAGATGCCGATGGCTACGGCGTGGCGTTGGCCTGCCAGCCCGAGGGAAGCGGCTATGTCCTCCGCTTCATGCCCGACCGAGGCGCGGCCGGGACACTGCAGCTTGTCCGCGTAATGAACGGTCGGGAGCAGGTGCTCGACCGGGCACGCGCGGTCGTGCATCCGGATGAGTGGCACCGCCTCGCGCTCAGCGGCATCAGGGGCCGACTTGAGGGCGCGCTGGACGGGGCGGCGCTGGTAGGCGCCGAGGCCCCGGCGCTGGGTCACGGACAGATCGGCCTGTGGGTCAGCGGGGACCCCGAGGTGGCGTTCGATGACGTTGAGGCGCACTCGGGCCCGCTCCGGGGCGACGAGCCGGTGGTGCTGTCGCACCAGGTGCAGACGTCCGATCCCGCGGCGCGAGCGTTCATCAACGATCGCTACATGCAGGAATGGGCCGACGAACGCGATCAGTGGCAGCGCGGATCCGGTGGCACCTGGCACAGCGGCTACTTCTTCGATGACGTAGAGCTTTCCTGGGAGATGACCCAACGCGGCCTGCCCGACGAGGCCGGACTGCACATCTGCGTCCCCGCCGGGGGCGAGACGCTCAGCCCGCCCGAGGATGCCTCGGCCGGCTGCCACCTGGATCTGCAGATGGCCGACGGAAAGCTGCTGCTGACGCTCCGCGAGGGCGAGCAGGTGCGCGCGGAGCAACACGTCCCTGCGCCGGAGCTTCCGGCCATGGTTGCATTGCGCCGCCGGGGCGATGTGGTGGAAGCTGTGCTGGCAGACCGGGTCATCGCCGACTTCGAGGCGGAAATCCCCGCTGCTGGCAAGGTCGGGCTCACCGGCGCGAAAGCCGCCCGCCAGGCGGCCCGCCTGCGCATCACCTCGCGCAATGTCATCGACTCGGCCTTCCGCGAGGCGCCGACGGACTGGCACGTCGGCTCGGGCGACTGGGGCGTCTCCAGCCGCTGGGACTGCACACCACGCTGGTCGTGGTTCCAGGGGCGCTCCGATGAGCTTGCCTCTGTCTGGACCAGGCGCCACTTCACGGGCGATGTGGTGGTCGAATTCTTCGCCGGGATCTCGATGGATCAGCCCTGGGCGCCATTCTATCAACATCCGGGCAATCTCTGTGTCACGCTGTGCGGGAGCAACGCCACGCCCGGCAGCGGATACTCGCTTGTGGTCGGGGGCTGGGGCAACTCCGCGGCCGGGATCTTCCGCCGCGGCGATCTGGTCGCGAAGGTCCCCGGGTTCACGATGCCCGATATCCTGGATTCGCTGGGCGGCACCACCGGGCGCGAGGACGCCCACAAGCTCCACAACGAGTGGTGGCATATCCGTGCCGAGCGGGTGGATGGTACGGTGCGCCTGCTGGTTGACGGGAAGCTTGCGGCCACCTTCGAGGACCCGGAGGCACTTTCGACCGGCTCGGTTGGTATATGGACGCTCGATCAGGCCATGAGCGTCGCCCGGGCGCGCGTGTATTACGAGCAGGCCGAGCACGTGCCGCCTGCCGTGCGAGATCACGCGACAGTCGATCCGGCCCCGGAACTGCCGGTTCCGCGGTTCGGGCCGCCACACATCGCGAGCACATTCGAGCATGGCACCGGTGGCTGGCAACCCGCGGCTGAAAACGCGTGCGACGTCGCGCTGGTCGGGCGAGACGACATGGAGGCAGGACGCTGTCTGCGGGCCCTCAACCCTGCAGCAGGTGGCACATTCGCGCTGAGGGCACCCTTCGCGGAGATTGATCTGCGCGAGCACCCGCTGCTGGCCTTTGACTACGCCGTGCCCGAGGATGTGCGGATCGATCTCTTCGCGACGGTGCGCGGTCGGCGCTACCGCCTGGCATTCACGGGCACGCGCGGCCCGGTCGAGGATTTCGAGGACGCGGGCACTGTCCCCGAGGTGCGCGTCGATGGCCGATGGCACACCGCCAGCGTGGACCTACTCGGCCTGCTGCGGCCCTTCTTCCCGGATGAAGAGGCGATCCTGCTGGAGCGCCTGGAATTCGCCGCCCGGGCGGTCCCGGAGTACACTCGCGCCGGGATCGGAGGCAATCCGGCCGGAGCGTCGTGGCGCCTCGATGACGTCTACCTCGGCGGCGTGACGTCCGATGCGGTGGAGGTCGAGACGCCGCGTGACGTGCGGGTCGAGGCCCCGGGTTGTGTCGTCGATCGCGACATTCACATGGGCCGCGCGCGACATCGCCTCGCTCCGCGACGAAGCGGTCTGACACGGGTCAGGTTCGAAGCTGGAGCACGAACCGGAACCGACCTGATCGCATTCGATCTCGGTGAGCAGAATACCGCGAACGGGCAGGCCGCCGCGCAGATACCGGCGGGCGACAGCGGTGGAGCGGAGAAGCCGTCGCCCGAGGATGGTCTGCCCGCACCGCTGCTGAGCTGTGATTTCGAGGAAGACATCGGGCCGATCGAGCCCTGGGGCGTTGACGCCGCAGTGGACCTGCACCGCGTCCGCGACCCGGCGGCACTGAATCCCGATGGCGGGCAGTGGTGCCTGCAAGCGCGCTGCACCGAATTGGGCGGGCTCTTCGGCGTCGCGCTGGACTGCGTGCCCTTCGAGGCCTCGCGCTTTCCGGTGCTTGAGTTTGACTACCGCGCGACGGATGAGCTGCGCGTGGACCTGATCGTGGCGGTGGAGGGACGCCGACGCGTGGTCAAGTTCACCGATAACGATCACACGTGGCGGCCTATCGGGAGCGTGGAGGCGACCCCGGACGGGCAGTGGCATCACGCGTCCGTGAACCTGCGCGCGATGCTCGCGAAGGCCTTCGGACGCGAGGCACCTCTCCCCGTCAGCGACCTCGCTTTCGCGACGTCCGGATGGCCGGGCAATCGCGAGGACACCCGCTGGTGGCTGGAAAACGTGCAGCTGAGGCCCGTTGCGACCTCAGGCGCACAGGAGGATACGCGGCCACCGATCGTCACGGACCTCTCGCCCCCGGACGGCGCAAGCGCCTGCCCGGACACGATCGCCGCAACGCTCGCCGACGACGGTTCGGGCATCAGTCCCGCGGATATTCGGCTGACGGTCAACGAGCGAACGTGGACTGTCGCGGACGAGGCGCTCGCGTGGGATGCGAAGGCCGGCAGGCTCACCTGGCACCTCCCGGCCGGAGCCTCCCCGGGCGAGGATGGCTCCGAGGTGCGCTGTCGTCTGGAGGCGGGGGACCTTGTCGGGAACGCGCTGGAGCCGGTGCGCTGGGCGTTCACGCTCGACCACTCGCTCGACGAAACCGCGCCGCAGGCGCCCGTGGTAAGCTATCTGCCGGCCCGCGCGGCTGACAGCAACGATTTTGAGGCGGATACCGGCGGGTGGGGCAACTTCGTGGACGGCCAGGTGCTGCGCCGGGCCGAGGGTGGCGCCTCCGGACCGGGCTGCGCGGAACTGCGCCATCTTGGCAGCCGAGGCCGCGGCTTCGTGCTGGTGCGCGACTTCGGTGAGGGCTGGCGCGAGTTCCCCATGATCCGGTTCCGCTGCCGCGCGGTGAACGTCCCGCGAACACAGGTGCAGGTGCTGGGCACGACCTTCGACGGCACGAAGGATCGCTGGACCCCGCTCGGATCGGTGCAGTGCACATCCGATGGATGGCAGACCGCGGTGCTGAACGTGGCGGATGCACTCGCCCGAACCAGCGCCACGCTGGATATCCACCGCATCTTCCTGAGCATCGACCTGCCGCCGGACGTCGCGCTGCTGGTCGATGACTACGCGATGTACTCCCGGGCGGCCACCACCGCGAGGTTCCAGTGGACACCGCCGAGCGACCCGTCGGGCATAGCCGGGTATTCATGGGTGCTTGATGCGGCGGATGACACGGTTCCGCCGGAGCAGATATCCGGATCGGATATCCGCGCGGAGTTTGCCGACCTCGCACCGGGCCACTATTGCTTCCATCTCCGCGCATGTGACCGCGCGGGGAACTGGGGGCCGGCAGCCCACGTGCCGTTCGATCTCACCGGGGATGGATAGCGACCCCGCACGCTAACGATTCGGTCGCAGGCGCCGATAGTCACCACGGAGAAGGGATATATCAGTTTCCGCGCTTCGGGGGAGGTGACTATGCGACGTTACAGATTCAGGGCGGGACTCTTCGCGATAGCGTTCATCGCAGCGAGTATCGGCTTTGTAGCGGGGCTGCTGCACGCGGGACACACCCCGCGCGATCTGCTGGTGGCGGTGGGCGTGGACGGTCTCGTCGTCGATGCAGCCGAGCCCCCGCAGACATCACCGAATTTGGAACCTCCCTCGCAACCCGGAACCGCCCAAATCCTGCTGGTCGGCGATGTCCTGCCGCTCGAAGACCGCGACTACTTCAGTTCCGCGCGATCGCTCATCCGCAGCGCAGACATCGCCATCTGCAACCTCGAGTGCCCGATCTCCAGCCACGGGCTGGCCACACCGATGAAACTGACCGATGGGGGCCGGGTGAGGCACAATGAATACCTCTTCCGGGCCCCGCCGCCTCAGGCGCAACGTCTCGCCGACGCGGGCTTCGACGGTATCACCCTCGCGAACAATCACCTCATGGACTTTGGCGGGGAGGCGCTGCTCGAGACACTGCATCTTCTCGATGAGGCCGGCATCCGCCACACGGGCGCCGGGCCGGATCTCGCTGCCGCGCGCGAGCCGATGACATTTGATGTTGACGGCCAGATCATCGCGGTGATGGCGCGCGTCAAGGCCTCGACGCTTCCGGCGGCCGGAGATTTCGCCGCCACGGATCAGACGGCCGGCACCGTGTTCGCACACTGTGACGACACCGGCCGCCCCGACCGAGAAAGCGCAGCGGAACTGCGCGCGGACATCGCCGATGCCTGCCGGCAGGCGGACGTGGTCATCGCGAGCTTCCACTGGGGCGAGGAAGCCGCCGAGAATCCCACGCCCGAACAGCGCAACCTGGCCCATCTGGCGGTGGACGCTGGCGCCGACATCGTCATCGGCCATCATCCGCATGTGCTTCAGGGCGTCGAAATCTACCGGGGCCACCCGATCGTGTACTCGCTGGGCAACTTCGCGTTCCCGACCCCTTGGGAGTCGAATCACTTCTCAGCGGCCTTCGAGCTTCGTGTTTCAGCCGGAGAATGCACCGAACTGGTCTTTCATCCCATCCGTCTTCGCTTCAACGCCGGCGACCCCGCGCTCGCGCAGCGCGCCGATGCCGAACGTATCCTTGACCGCCTTACTCGGCTGTCAGAGGGCCTCGGAACGCAGTGTCGCCGGATAGACGGTTCGCCTCCAGGTCTGCGGATCGAGGGCTCGCGCAAAGCCGCTGACGAGCCGGAACCAGCCGTCAGCTGCGCGATCGACCCGCATCCGGACCTTTCGGGCATGGCCACCGTCCGCTTCCCCGCATGGGACTTTGAGGATGGTCAGAAGGTGACCCGACAGCGCATGGTGGTGGTCGCCGAGGACCTTGCCGACGAGGTCGTGGAGATCTTCCGGGAAATCTACCGCGCGAATGAACGGTTCCCCATCCACGAGGTCATCGGATACAACTATCGCACGGTCGCCGGGTCGGAGGATCGGCTCTCCTTCCACGCACTCGGCCGCGCCATTGACATCAACCGTGCCGAAAACCCGATGATCATGGACGGCAGGAAGATCGTTCACCTCGATGAGCCGCCCTATGAGCCGGGGCGGTGGCGCCCCTCCGAGGACCGGTATTCCATCCCGCCGGACGGCTCGGTGGTCCGCGCCTTCACCAGCCGCGGGTGGCGTTGGGGCGGAACGTGGCGAAGCTGCAAGGATTACCAGCACTTCGACAACCCACCGTGACCGCCCGCGTGCGAGGCGGGACCTTAGTACTGCAGGATCGGCACGTCAGTTCCTTGTCTGACAGGCCGCGCCGGAGTAAGGTCAGGGGGCAGGTATTCGGACAGGTCTCGGTCACCCGCGCCGCGCGGGGATCAGGGGGGCAAATGGGGGCAGTGGGGGTAACGGGACCACGGGCGGGGCCGATACCTTGCAGACAGACCTTTTGGATCGGGCTCCGACCCCGGGGGGAATGGAGCCCGATTCGCATGTACCCGCAGAACTGTTCCTCCTCGCAGCATGACGCAGGCGGCTCTGTATCAAAGTCTAATGATTGGAACCATT
>CAZAHB010000269.1:0-6873 GCA_964484945.1 uncultured Armatimonadia bacterium
CGGTCAGATACGTCTCGCGCGAGACGGCCCCCGCGACGCAGCCCACGTAGGCCTCGATGCTGTCAGCGAGCCCCGGCGGGATCTCTCCGTTCACCACAATGTCCGACACGTGCAGTCGGCCGCCGGGCCTCAGCACACGCGCGGCCTCGGCGAAGGCCTGCTGCTTGCTCGGCACCAGATTGATCACGCAGTTGCTGATAACCACGTCCACCGAAGCGTCCTCCACGGGCAGATCCTCGATCTCGCCGAGGCGGAACTCCACGTTGGTGTACCCGGCCTTCTCGGCATTCGCGCGGGCGGTGGCGACCATCTCCTCGGTCATGTCCACGCCGATGACCGAGCCCTCGGGACCGACGGCGTTGGCGGCGAGGAAGCAGTCAAAGCCCCCTCCCGAGCCGAGGTCCAGCACGGTCTCTCCGGGCTTGAGGTCGGCGATAGCGGTCGGATTGCCGCAGCCCAGGCCCATGTCGGCGCCATCAGGGGCAGCCTCCATCTCGGCGCGGGAGTAGCCGATGGCCTCAGCAGACGAGTCTCCGCAGCAACTGCCCCCACAGCAACTCGATCCGGCCTTACGGGCAATCTCTCCGTATCCCTCGCGAACACGACGCTTGATGTCGTCCATCTGTTGTCACTCCTTGCTTTCCGTCTTTTGGATCGCTTCTCTCAGGCGGTGTACAGCATGTACAGTCCACCCAGAATGACCAGCACCCCGCATACCTGCTTCACGATGATGGTGCCCTTCGACTTCTCGGTCCAGTCAAGGTAGCCCTGAACGGCTTCCATCGACGTCCCCGCAGCCACGATCACCGAGCAGTGCCCGATTCCGTACGCAAGCAGCAGAGCCGCGGCGTAGACGAATTGCGTGCTCGCGACCTTCAGCGTGACGGCCAGCATCGGCGCCATGTAGGCGAATGTGCACGGGCCCAGGGCGATGCCGAACACGAGCCCGAGTATCAGCGCCGCCAGCAGGCCCTTGCGCCTGGTGTCGGATACTGACGCGCCGCTGAAGGGCATGGGGATGACATCCAGAAGATGCAGCCCCACCAGGAAGAAGATGACCGCGACGAAGTAGTTGCCCCAGGCGCCGACGTCGCCCATCATCCGACCGAGCGAGGCGGTGACGAGGCCGATAAGCGCGATCGTGATCAGGATCCCCGTCGCGAAGACCGTGGACAGCCAGAACGCCCGGCGGGTGGTGATCTGCCCCTGCTCGTCGATGAAACCGACGATCAGGGGAATGCTCGCCAGGTGGCAGGGGCTGAGAACGATGCTCAGAATGCCCCAGATGAACGAGGCGCCCAGCGCGATCCCCGCGGTCCCCTCGACCGCCTGAGTGAGGGCGGTGAAGAGCTGCTCCACGCTCACTCAACCCCCACTTCGGCCAGTTCGGTGAGGATCGCTTCCTTGCTCAGGAACCCCACGTGGTCGAAGACCTCGCGTCCCTCCGCATCGTAGATGAACTGGACCGGGATCGAGCGAACGCCGTAGCGGGAGCTGAGATACTGCTCGTCCCGCACCTGGACCATGACCACGTTCACCTGGTCGCCCAGTTCCGCCTCAAGCTCCTCGATGATTGGTGCCATCATGTCGCAGGCATGGCAACCCTCTGAGCCGAAGTCCACGAATGTCGGCTTCCCGGACCGCCGCGCCTGGTCAACGGGGTTGTCGAACGCTTCCGGGGCCACCTCGGCAGGGAAATCCGCATCGACGACGACCTCCTGCCGCTTGCCCAGTCCGGAGATATGCTCATCGACTGCCGCCTGCTGCTCGTGGCGCTTCAGCATGGACCGAAGTTGCCCTTTCACCTGGTCGTACGAAGCACCATCGACCATATCCTTGTTCGCATCGTAGAATGCCCGCACGTCCTCGTCGCTCACGGTCACCTGCTCGGCAATGCTCTGCAGGTGGGCGTCCATCACAGCAGTATCGGGAGCCCGCTCCTGCTGCTCCGCCCACTGCTTCGCCTCGCGCTTTAGCAGCGGCTCAACGGCGAGTTGCTCGGCCACGAAGAGTGACTCGGCCCGCAATGCCGACGCTGTCTCAGCGCTGCCGGTGTGGTCGTCGATGAACGCGTCGATCTCCTTCTGTGTAACGGTGAAATTGCCCGACTTCACGACGATGCCGTCGGGCAGGTCGGCGATCGTCGCCTGAGACAGCGGCCCGCTGCTCAGGCCCATGTACTCTGATTCTACCGTCTGTGTGTCTGCGGTGTGTGGCGCCTGCGTCTGTGCATCCCCCTGCGTTTCAGCCCGGCAGCCTGTCGCGAGGCCGATAATTGCTCCCGCGAGAATCAGAGCGGTCACGAAGAATGCTGCGCGTGTGCTACTCAATGATACCAAGCTCCCTTAGCTTTGCGTCGATGTCCTCTTTCGCCCAGAAGCCGGTATGGCGGAAAACCTCGTTGCCCTCGGCGTCGTAGATGATCTGCGTCGGAATCGAACGCACGCCGTACCTGTCGCTCAACTCCGGGTTCTTCCACGCGTCCGCAAACTCGATCTTCAGTTCACCCGGGTAGTCGGAGCGAAGCTCATCAAGGACGGGCTTCATCATCTTGCATGGCACGCAACTGTCCGCCCCGACCTCGATGAAACGAGGGAGACCATCCACGGACTCCTCATCGCCGGCCACAGACGCATTCCCTCCCGCGTCATCAACTGCGGTCGCGACCTCTGGCTCACTATTCTGTCTGGCCGAAGGATTGTCCCTGTACGCCAGAACCAGCAGCACCGCCACCACAACGGCCAATACGATGAAAGTCTTTCTCCGATCGGGCACGTTCACGACCTCCCGTCAGTTCACTTTCAATATACCGGGGGAAAGATGGATCAGTCCGCGGCTCGCAGCCGATTCAGCGGGGCCCTTTCGCCGCTGGGAGAGCCCCGCTGAATCATGCGTCGACTCGCCTCGCTTTGCCCGCGCTCGTCAGGCGCCCAGCATCTCGTCGGCGGCTTTCATTGCACATGCGACGTCATCCGCATCCAGTTCGAGGTCCGGGCACTTCTCAATGCCCAGGCTCGTCAATTCGAGCCATTCGTGGTCGATCCCGTGCCGCTCGAGCGTCTTCTTCGCGCAGGCGACGGGGCAGCCGTCAATGACGAGCACCCGATCGGCCTCCTTCGTACGCTCTACCAGCGGCTCAACGTCCCCGCCGAGGCCCGCCAGGCAGAACATCACGCCCTTGCCCTCAACCGTCAGCTTCCGGGCGACCTCGTTGGAGATCTGTCCAACGTTTGAGCCCCCTGAGCACGACAGCATCATCGTGATCGGCCCACAGCAGTCGCAGCTTTCCACTGTGTTACTCTCCCTCCAGCATCTGTTGAATTTGCTCGACAGACGGGACCTTGCCCGTCACCTTCACGTCCCCGTCGATCACGAGCGCCGGCGTGGACATCACGCCGAACTTCATGATCTCGGAAATCTCCTCGACCTTCTCGATCTCAGCGTCAACGCCACTGACCTCAACGGCCTTCTCGGCGTTCGCTGTGAGCTTCTTGCACTTGGGGCATCCCGTGCCAAGTATCTGGATCTTCAAGTCAGACTACCTCCTGTTGGTCTGAATGACCTACGGTGCGACTGAGACCGCGAGATTCAGCGCGTTGAACACGAACCCAGTCGCCGCGATCCCCAATGCAACGGTGCCGAAGAACACCGCAATCAGCTTCGGCTTGAGGACCTTGCGCAGGATGATACCCTCCGGCAGCGACAGCGCGATCACCGACATCATGAACGCCAGCACTGTGCCCAGCGCGGCGCCCTTGCCCAGCAGCGCCTCCACGACCGGGATGATCCCGGCGGCGTTGGAGTACATAGGCACCGCGATCACGACAGCGGCCGGCACGGACCACCAGGCATCCGCCCCCATGATCTTCGCCATGGCAGCCTCCGGCACGTAGCCATGGATTCCAGCGCCGACGGCGATGCCGATCACCACGTAGAGCCAGACGCGTCCGAAGATGTCGCGCAGCGCCACCACTCCCTGATCGATGCGCTCGGACCACGTAAGCGCGCCGCTGGTATCCTCCTGCTCGCCCATCTCCACCTGGTAGACCCAGTCCTCGACCTCGCTCTCCATGCCGAGGCGGCCGATGACCCAGCCCGCGACGATAGCGAGCGTCAGGCCCGACACAAGGTAGATGACCGCCACCTGCCAGCCGACGAGGCCGAACAGCAGCACCAGCGCGACCTCGTTGACCATGGGCGCCGAGATCAGGAATGAGAACGTAACCCCGAGGGGCACGCCGGACTCCACGAAGCCGATGAACAGCGGCACCGCCGAGCAACTGCAAAAGGGCGTTACCACGCCGAGCATCGCCGCAAGTCCGTTGGCGAAGCCCTGTGCCTTTCCGGCGAGCATGGCCCGTGTGCGCTCGGGAGTGAAGAACGTGCGCACGATGCCGACGCCGAACACGACCGCCGCCAGCAGCATCAGGACCTTGGGGACCTCGTAGATGAAGAACCAGATCGCCTCGCCGAGGTGCGATCCCTCAACAAGTCCCATCAGGTCATACGCCATCCACTCGGTGATGGGGATGAGTGTGCGGTAGAGGATCACCCACGCCGCCACCCCGCCGGCGATGAGCACCACTTTCTTCCACAGTGCGACGCCGTCGGAGGGCACCGCCTGTTCGGTCACATCATCGCACGCGGATGAGATCGGCGTCGAAGCCTCATCGACGCCGGTCTCGTCCTGTGCGACCTTCTCCTCCACAGCCTCTGACATCGTTTATGCCTCCACGGCTTCCTCGGCCCGCTTACGCTCGGCGCGCAGAACCTCGTCGATGCAGCCGAATACGCGCAAAACGCAGGGCACAAGAAGCCGGTAGTAGACCTGGTTACCATCACGCCGCCCCGCGACGATGCCGGCGCTCTTCATCTGCGAGAGATGCCGCGAGACCGTCGGCATGCTCGATCCGACGATCTCCTGCAACTCACACACGCACATCTCTCCGTCAGCAAGCGCGTCCACCATCTTCAGCCTCGATGGATGCGCCAGCGCCTTCATGACCTCGGCCCGGTGTTCATAGCTTCTCTCGTCCATACTGCTCATCTCCCTTTCAGAGCATGGGAGGATGCTGTCTGCCTTATCTATTTAGCAGTTTAGCTAATTGGCTAAACGATGTCAAGGGCATTCTGTGGATCGGGTGGGGGAGAGCACCAGAGGTAACGACTGTAATGAGGAGGCATTCCGGGATAGTCTGTCGAACGAACTGCTCTGGAGACAGTCGCAACGATGCAGGGAGACGTCCAGTCGTGCCTGATGATACCGAAAACGATGGGCGGGAGATGCTCGTCCCGCTGAATGTGCGCACATACAAGTTTGCCGTGGCCAACGGCATATTCGCCATGGCAGCCTTCAGGGTCGCCGATCGATCCACAGTCGTGCCGCTTCTAATCCACAAGCTTTCGGGCGCCGCCTGGATGGTGGGGCTCGTTCTGGCGCTGTGGAGGGTTGTACGAACGCTCGTGCAGGTTTTTGCGGCGCGCAGGCTCGATGCACGCGACCACAAGAAGCCCTACTATATCTTCTCGGCCTTCATGCGCGGGGGAATGTTTGCCGCCATCGCCGTGGCGCTCTGGTTCGGCCAGTCGATCTCCAACACGCTCCTGCTTCTGATTGTTATCGTGGGGCTGATGGGTCATTCAGGAGGCGGCGCCGTCGCCAGTTTGTCGTTCAATGACATCCTCGCGAAGTCCATACCTACCACCCGACGTGGCAGTCTGCAGATGTGGCGCAGAATGGGCGCGCTTGCGATCGTTCTTGTCGTGGTGACGCCCTTCGTGCGGCACATGATCGGGGCCGACAGCCCGTTCGACTTCCCGCGCAACTTCGGCGTGCTGTTTGCCGTGTCGGTCATCGGCAGCGCGATTGGCTGGACGCTCTTCGCACAGGTGCGCGAGCCGAAATCGCGCTCGGGGAGCCGCCGGCTGAGCATGCGCCAGCACCTCGCCCGCGGATGGCAGATCATCCATAACGATAAGAGATACCGCCGCTTGATCCGCGTCCGCCTGCTGACAGGTCTAGCCGCGGCGGTGCGGCCATTCTTCATCGTCTTCGCCACGCAGG
The DNA here is from genome assembly GCA_964484945.1 of uncultured Armatimonadia bacterium. Lineage (GTDB taxonomy): Bacteria > Armatimonadota > Zipacnadia > Zipacnadales > UBA5352 > UBA5352. The sequence continues at coordinate 6,065 of CAZAHB010000269.1, forward strand.
TGTGGGGCATGTCCGATGAAGTGGCGGCGACGTTCCTCGGGATACAGGTCGCCTCGGAGCTGCTCGGGGCGGGAGTGGTAGGGCAGATATCCGATCGCTTCGGTAACCGCAAAGCGGTGCTGGTGGCCGTCTGCGCCATGGTCCTGGCCACCGTGGCGGGTGTAACCGCTGCTTTCGGCAGCTTCGACATCCCCGTGGCGTTCGGCCCCTGGACGATCAACCTGCGCACGGTTGTGCTGGGGGCGGCGTTCGTCGGCTCCGGCCTCTTCCTCGCGAGCCTGATGATCGGCTATATGAACTACATGATGGACATCGCGCCGGATTCACAGCGGCCATCGTATTTAGGCTTCAGCGCCGGTTTCACGATGCCGCTGGCACTCGCGCCGGTCGTATTCGGGTGGGCCGCTGACGCGCTCGGTTATAAGACAGTCTTCGTAACCGCGCTGATCCTCGCGCTGGGGGCTCTGTATTTTGCCCGGGATCTTCCCGAGCCCCGCGACCATCTCGATGACGAGCAGCTCGAGCAATTCCGTCGCCCACCTACGGCGGGTGAGGACGACGAGGCATAACCAGGGGAGAGTGGGGCGCACAGGGGAGACGATTACCCCTCGAACAAATGTTTCACGTGAAACATTTTCGTGCTGAGGACACGGGCGGGGGGAGCCGCTCCACATGGATGACAGGTCAGAATGGGTTTCGAAAGCCAACGGCAACGACCTCGCGGCCGTTGCCGTTGCCGTTGCCGTTGCCGTTGCTTGTGACTTGTGACTTGTGACTTGTGACTTGTGACTTGTGACTTGTGACTTGTG
>CAZAHB010000270.1:0-6769 GCA_964484945.1 uncultured Armatimonadia bacterium
CGGCCACGCGGCCTACGGCGGTGAACCTGTTCTGGGCGCTCAACCAGATGGGCGAGGTCATTGCCGAGCACGAAAATGACGCTCCGGAGGTGCTCCGTGACGCGCTGCTGCAGCGGGCCAAAGAGATCGTCGAGGATGATCTGCAGCGCTGCATGGCGATCGGTCGGAACGCGCTGGAGCTGATTCCGCAGGGCGCGAACATCCTGACCCACTGCAACGCCGGGGCGCTGGCGACCGCCGGGTACGGAACGGCCCTCGGGGTGATCCGGGCGGCCCACGAGGCAGGTCGGGATATCCATGTGTGGGTGGATGAGACGAGACCGCTGCTGCAGGGCGCGCGACTGACCGCGTGGGAGCTTTGCACCGAGGGAATCGACGCCACGCTGATCACCGACAACATGGCGGGGCACGTGATCAAGCAGGGGAAGGTGGACTGCGTGGTCGTCGGCTCCGACCGCATCGCCGCCAACGGTGATGTGGCCAACAAGATAGGCACCTACACCGTGGCGGTGCTGGCCGACCGGCATGATGTCCCCTTTTACGTGGCCGCGCCGGTCTCGACGATCGATTACGAGCTTGCCTCCGGTGATTTGATCCCCATCGAGGAGCGGGGTCATGAGGAGGTCTCGATGCTTGCGCACCGTGCCAGCGAGCCGGTGTGCCCGGATATACCGATCTTCGCGCCCGCGTTCGATGTGACGCCGAACGAGCTGGTGGATGCGATCGTCACCGAAAAGGGTGTGGCACGGGGACCATATGGAGAGTCGCTGGAGGCAATGAAAGATTGACAAGATTTCCTTTCCACGGGAAGGATTTGCTGTGACCGGGGGACAACATACCCGTACATCACGCTCACACTCGCCTGCATACTTCGGCACTTTGATATCTCGCTAACCTCCGATTACCAACCCCGGTATGATCTGCGAACTGTCGTTAGATTGTGCAGGAGGGGTTTCCGATGGCTCAGGAACAGGAATCGGCACAGCGGAAAGCAGCGCGGATGAAGATGAAAGAGGCGCTGCAACTGTTCGAGGGGCGGCATCCCGAGCAGGGCGTTGAGATGATGAAGGAGGTGCTCGAACTCGATCCGGACTTCGTCGAGCCCCGCCAATGGCTCGCCGATTACTACGCGCAGATCGGCGAAGAGCGTAAGGCGGTCTCGCAGTATGAAGAGATGCTCCGGATCGACCCTGACAATCCCGAGATCTGGGAAGGGCTGCGCGAGGTCGATCCCGTGGAGGCCGACAAGCTGGAACGGCTGCGCAATGCGCCGCCGGATCCGTTCGTCGCGGAAGGAAAGGGCATCGACATGTCTGACCTGGACGATTTCGATGGCGAGGATGAGCCACAGGAACCGGACGAGGCAGTCGAAGAAGAGGACGACGGGGACGGAGCGCCGTTTCAGCCGGCGGCGGGCGATGACGACCTGTTCCTCGACGACGAGGAGGAGGACGCATACGAACCGCTGGCCTGGGAGCATGAGCAGGACGCGGACTTCCGTCTCCAGGTCGAGCAGAATCCCGGCTTCCAGGACGTGATGGACGGCTGCACCCTGTTCTGGGAGGATCCGCAGGGCTGGTCCCACCTTCTCGGCGAAAGCCGGGCCCCAGCGGACTGTGGCTGGGAGATGCTTGATGAACTCGGCCCCGCGGCGGCCGCGGATCTTCATGCGAAGATCCCGACAATACTGGTCGGTCCCGGCCACGCGCACACGCCAATCCCGCTACCGCTAAAGAACCCCACCCTGGTCCTTACCGATTCGATGCAGCATGCACTTGGCAACCAGGAGGTGCTCTTCGTTCTGGGCGTCGGCATCCACGGCCTGCTCAACGCCAATGCCGAAACGGTCTGGGGCTGCCAGGTGATCGCCGAGCGAGAGCTTGACTGCGAGTTGCGAGAGCGGGTGCTGCACAATGCAGGTGAGTTCGCCGTCGGGTGGGACGGACCGCTCCCTCGCGAGGAGGTCACGCGTATTCGCAAGCTGTGCCATGCCTGGGAGTTGCGAGCGGTTCTGTCCGCCGACCGGGCAGGTCTCATCGCCTGCGGAAACATTGATTCCTCGCTGCGAGCCATCGCGGCACTTGTGGCCGACGAGGGCGACGGGATGACCGCCAGTCCCGAGGCGCTGCTGGAGGAGTTCGAGGACGTGCCTGCCGGCGATCTGGCGAAGATACCGCTTTCAAGGGACCCCTGGACCGACCGTCAATATGCTGCCTACCGCATTCAGTTGTTGCGCTGGTGGGCGAGCACGGACGGATACAAAGAGGCGAAGTGAAGCCGCACTGCAAAACTGACCGCACGGAGGATACCGATGGCAGACACCACGATCACAATCGATGACGAGTTGATGGAGAAGCTTGACACGTACGCGGAAGCCGCCGGCCAGTCCAGCGGCGAGGAGTTCGCAAAGGTGATCCTGCAGCGCGAGGTGGACAAACTCGAGGACGCCGGAGCGAACGAGAAGATCGAGGACCGCCTGCGCGGGTTGGGCTACATCTCGTGAACTGACGGCCGCCTGCAACCTGCTGAGGCCGTCCCGTCCGACGGGGCGGCCTCTCTGATATGCGCGTGAAATGGCTCGATTACTTCAGATTGTCGCGCTTTGCCGCCGCACCTCTTCGAGCGCCCGGCGCGCAGCCTCCAGTTCGGTCTCGACCTCCTGCACCAGTTCCTCACGGGCCGGATCCGGGCGCGGGCTCTCCTCGGGGCACACGACCTCCAGTCGCGCCACGTCCAGGAGGTCTTCGATGCGCGCGATCTGGGCCAGACAGCGCTCCTGTGCAGCGTGATTGCGGCCAAGTAACTCGCGCAGGCGCTGCCCGGTATCCGGCACCTGGTTCGGGCTCGATGTTGCGTCCGGGGCTGAAGCGCCTGAGTCCGATGCGGCCTCATCCATCTTCTGACGCACGTCCCGGGCGATCCTGCGCAGTTCGAAGACCCGCTGAGCCAGCTGTGATGCTTCCTCGGCCAGACGCCCGGCCTGATCGTCGAGGCCGTTGAACACTCCGCCAGCCTCCGAGGCCTCGTTCGCGAGCTTCCTTGCTTTGCCCCTGATGCGCTTGACCTGCGAGCGCACCTCGTACGATGAGGGCTCCCAGTCGTCGATCGGAGGCATCACCCAGCGCCTCAGCGCCGCATACACGCCCAGTCCGGACACTGCACCGGCCAGCGGAGGGAGGAGCGTGTTCGCCAGGGGAGGGAGGTTCAGCGCGCTCACACCAGCATTGGCGCCAAGTGCGAGGGCCAGGCCCGCCGCGACTGCCGCTACCGAGGTGGCGACGTTGCGCCCGGTGCCGCCACCGGCGCGACCTGTCCTTTCGTCTGCTGACGGGGCCTGCGACTGTTCCACACGCGCGCGATACTCGGCCTCCACGGGCTCGTCATTCCATGCGGCATCAGGGACGTGTGGCGGTTGCTGTGGTTGCCGCTGGCGCGATCTGATAGCGTGGTAGATCAGGAGCGCCGCAATGATCCAGCCATAGGAGAGGAGCCAGCTGATGCCGGCGGTGGCGAGGCCGATGACAGTGAGCACCAGTGTGAGCAGTCCCACCACTCCGGCGGCGATCACCCCTCCGATGACGATACCCCCCAGCACCGCTATGGCCTTCAGCGGATTGAACCCGCCGAAGCGGCGCAGCGACCGCTGATGGCCTCTGCCGCATCCTCCTCGTCCGCCTCTGTGTCCGCGTCGCATCTTCAACGCCCGCTCCGCGTGAGAGCGTCAGAGCAGGCTCTTCCCCTCCATGTGGTCCGGTATAGATTCGCCGAGAATATCCAGCACGGTCGGTGCCACGTCCATCACGTGTGTGTCGTCACCGATGGTAAGCTGGCGCTCGCCCGGCAACCGTGCCGCGATCATCCCGTGGAAATCATGCACCGAGTCATCGGGGCCGATCTCGGTGTCGAATGCGTAGTGTGTACCATTGCCGACGTCCTGTCCGAGGCGCCAGTTCAGATCATCCATGTAGACCAGCAGATCGGGTGCCTCGTCTACGTGCGGGCCCGAGTATGTGTCCTGCGGGCGAAGAACCTGATTGGCCATCGGGTGGCCCTCGTGGTCGGTGATGGCCTCGATCCGCTCGATCAGGTCATCGCGCACATTCTCGTACTCAGATTTGGGCACCGTGCCCTGTGGCTCGCGGTCCTTCACGTTCAGGAACAGCCGCCCGTAATAGCCGCCCCACGACCACGCGGTGGTGCGCTCCCAGTCCACGATGTCGGGCGTGAATGGCGTGATCTCGGTGACCGGCTGGTTCAGGCACAGCAGCCCCTCGTCGATCAGCCAGTCATTGATGCAAAACGACCCCTTCATGGCCTTGCCGCCGTGGTCGCTGACGACGATGATCGCCGCATCCTCGCCCGCAAGCTCCATGAACTCGCCAAGCTGCTCATCGAGGTGCACGTAGTAGTCATACAGGGCGCTCTCGAACGGATTGTCGGCCTCATACTTCGGGTGCTCGGGGTCGCAGTACTTCCAGAACCCGTGCTCGATGCGGTCCGGGCCCATCTCCACCATCATGAAAAAGTCCCACTCATCGACCTGCATGAGGGCCTTCGACACGCGGAAGCGCTTATCGGTCATCCTGTAGATCTCGTCGAGCAGCCACTGCTTGTCATCAGTGCGGAAGCCGTCCACGTCGATCATATACCCGTCAGCGATGGCGTCAAGCTGCTCGCCCAGCCCGTCCGGGTAGGTATATTCGGAGTCGGTATCGGGTGTAAGGAAGCTCGACACGAGGATTCCGTTGACCGGGTCCACCGGATAGGTCTGCGGCACATTGATCATGCACGTGCGCCTGCCGGCGTCGCCGAGGATGTCCCATGCGCGCGGAAAACTCACAGCCGAATTGTTCGCGATCCACTTCCCATCATATTCGCCAATGCGGCGGTTGCGAAAGCCGAAGAATCCGAGTTGCCCGGGGTTGACCGAGGTCATCATGCAGGTCCACGCGGGCACGGTGATAGGCGGATCCGTCGAGCGGATGCGCCCGGCGGCACCACCGTCCACGATCTGCTTGAGGTTGGGCATATCGTCGAGCCACTCATCGAGCACAAGCTGGGGAGGCGCGCAGTCCCAGCCGATGATCACAACGCGTCCGGCATCAGCCATCGTGGGTCGGTCCCTTCAACGCAACTTCGCGAGAGTGCTATGAGAGTGCTGGCATTATACTCCGAATGCGGCGGGGAGGCAACGTTCGAAGCCATGCGCGGAGGCCATGACCTGCCCGGACGCCCTCTCTCGCTTCACCGCCCGCGCTGGGTTGTGCTAAGATACCCCCATGACCACCCACCGCATCATCTTCGGCGACGCGCAGCGCATGGACGCTCTTGATGACGAGAGCGTGCATCTCGTCGTGACCTCGCCGCCTTACTGGTGCATCAAGGACTACCAGCACGAAGGGCAGATCGGCCACGAGCAGCCATATGAAGACTATCTGGCGGCTCTTCGCGAGGTTATCGGCGAATGTCACCGCGTGCTGCACCCGGGCTGTCGCATGGCGATAAACGTCGGCGACCAGTACCTCCGCGCCAGCGAGCACGGGCGCTACCGAGTGCAGCCTATCCCCGCGGACCTGTCCGTGATCGGTCGCGAGACCGGCTTCGATTTCATGGGCAACATCATCTGGCACAAGATATCGACCACCAATCCCAGCGGTGGCTGCTCGCTGATGGGCTCAATGTACTACCCCAAGGACGGACACGTGACGTACGAGCACGAGTACATTGTGCTCTTCCGCAAACATGGTGACTGGCCGCGGCCCGATTCGGAGGCAAAGGAGCAAAGTCGCCTCACCCGGCAGCAACGCTCGGAGTGGTTCCGCGGTCTGTGGGATGACATCCCCCCCGTGCGCCAGGACGAGCACGCGGCGATGTTCCCGGTCGAGATCCCGCGGCGGCTGATAAAGATGTACACATTCGTCGGGGAGACGGTGCTCGACCCGTTCATGGGCAGCGGGACGACGGCGCTGGCCGCCGCCGAGGAGGGGCGCAATTCGGTCGGTTACGAGATCAACCCGGACTTCAAGGGCATCATTCGGGAGAAGATGGAAGGGTGCGAGGTGGAGTTCAGCGGCTCCGAGAACGCGGGGCGTGGTTGCCGCTAAAGAGAGGCGGCCCCGATCCCGCCGACTGTTGGTCGCACAGGGCCGAACGGAGAACGACGGGCGGGCAGGGAAGCTGATCCCGCCTGCCAGGCGGGATCACCCTCACGCCTCAAACGACGATGCGTGAGGGCCGCCCCTCCTGACGACAAAACGGGCGCTGTCCCCGCCCTGCTCCGCAGTCATGCGCCGTTATCTACCGTCTCTACAAACACCGGCGAACTCCACGCCCACGGGCCCTCCGCCGGGGCGATGTTGGATGGATACTCCGCGAAGCCGCCCGGCATCGTCACCTTCGCGTAATACCACGAGCACGCCGGCAGGCCCTCCAGGGTCTCATCGAACCGCGCGGGCAGATCGCTGAGCGTGGCCACGACCGCCCCGTCGCCGATGATCTCCAGCGTCTCAACCTCCCGCGGCGCTTCGACGGCGATACGCGCCGCGTAGCTATCCGCTCCGGGGGTCACCTGCCCCATGAACGCCCCGTTGACCCAGAACTTCACGCCGATCCGCGCGCCGGCGGTGGCGTAACAGCGGCTTTCACGCATAGCGTCGATGATTCCGCTGAGCGTGAAATCGCGCACCCACAGCCCGGTCAGGCCGCCCCCCAGGCCCGGTGTCCGCCGATGGCCGTCCGATGTGCCCACGAAGCCCGCATTGAAGCCATC
>CAZAHB010000271.1:0-6765 GCA_964484945.1 uncultured Armatimonadia bacterium
CACGCTCCAGCCCGCCGCGCGGCGTCCTCGACCGCAAGCCGCTCGACTTCGGTGATCCCCGATGGCACGCCGATCACCACCCGCGGATGTTCGAGAAAGCGCCGGGAGAGCACCTTCTCAATGAAGTGATGCAGCATCGCCTCGGTGGTGTCGAAGTCGGCGATCACACCATCGCGCAGCGGCCGGACGGCCTTGATCTGGGCGGGCGTGCGGCCCACCATCCGCTTGGCGTCCTCGCCCACGGCCAGCACCTGGCCGTTATGCGAGTCCACGGCCACAACGGAAGGCTCGCGGAGCATGATCCCGCGCCCTTTTACGTGCACGAGGGTATTCGCCGTGCCCAGGTCGATGCCGAGGTCACGGGAAAACCGACCCAAAAGCTGGGCCAGCCGTCGGGTAAGGCTTGTGAACGCCCGCTGCGGAAGCATATTTCCTCCGGGCCGCATGACCGACCCCGAGGAGCGGGGCGGCTGCTGCCCCCGTTCAGTTTCTTCCTCTGCGCCAATCTCGTCTACCGTCAGCGCCTCCCGTCATCATCAGGTGCCAGGTCTGACAAATCCGTAGCCAAGCTCTCGCAGTATCTGCCACGTGTCGCTGAGGGGCAGGCCTACCACGGTAAAGTAACATCCGTCAATCTCGCGCACCAGCACCGCACCGCGTCCCTGGATGCCGTAGCCGCCGGCCTTGTCCATCGGCTCGCCCGAGGCAACGTACCATGCAATCTCGTCTTCCCCAAGCTCGCGAAACCGCACATTGGTGCTCACATGCGTCTCGGCAACTACCTGCGGCCCGGCCCCGTCCGAAAACGCGATCGCGACACCCGTAATCACCTCGTGCGTCCGGCCGGACAAAGCGCGGAGCATCCGCGCCGCGTCGTCCGCATCGACGGGCTTCCCCAGCACCCGGCCGTCGAGGACCACGACTGTGTCCGCACCGAGCACAAGCCGGTCGGGGCGGCGGCTCGCGACATCAGCCGCCTTCTCCCGCGCATGGCTCAGCGCGACCTCCGCGGCGGGCACCCCGGGCTCATCGGCCTCCTCGGCGGCCTCCGAGACCTGCACCTCGAACGCGATCTCCACCTGGCGCAGAAGCTCCGCGCGCCTCGGAGAGGCCGAGGCCAGTATCAGCGGCCTGTTGAGAGCGATCTGCGGCACTGCGGGCACCTGATCGCCATTCGCCGGCCGCGTCTGTCGTCCCTCGCTCACCTGCCGCGGCACCCCTTCCTCATGGTGTAGGACGGGCGCCGCCCGGTTATCGTTTCACCGACCACCGCTAATGGCGCCCCGATCTTACGATGGAGTACAGAAGCCAGCCGCCCATGACCGCCCCGGCCACGACGTAGGCGATCGAAAGCACCCGGCCGGGGCCTTCGGAGATGATCTCGCTACCGCTGGTGAAGATGATCGCCGACGAGAGAATGATGGCCGCCACGACGACCGCGAAGGAAAGCCGGTTGATCATCGCATCGAACCGGTGCATCATCTTCTCGACGCCATGGGGTTGGATTTTCAATGAAAGCCCGCCGGCAAGGCCCTGTGACAGCACATTGCTCACCTGGCGGGGCAGGCGCAGTGAGTAGCGACGCAGCAGGCGAAAGACGTCAACGACCTCGCCCGCGAGATGGCGGGCACTGAACCAGTCGCGATAGACGATCTCGGCGGTCGTGCTCGCGGCTGTCTCGAAGTCGAAGTCCGGATTCAGTTCCAGACACACGCCCTCGGTGACGGCCAGGGCACGGGTAAGCTGCGGGAAGATCGCCGGCATCCGGATCCGGTGTTCGAAGACGATCCCCATGATTTCCTCGAGCATCTCCCCCAATTCGCCGCTCGAGCCCAGGCGCTGACCGTAGTGGCTGATCAGCTTCTCCATGTCCGCCTCGAGATCCTGGAGATTCGTCTCCTCGCTGATGGTGCCGATCACAACAATCTGGTCGAACACGCCCTGCGCGTCGTGATCGAGAACCGCCATAAGCAGACGGATGAAGGCGTCCCGCAGGCGCCGGCCCATCATCCCCACGTTACCGCAGTCCATGAATGCGATCTGCTCATCGGCGGTGTAGCGCAGATTCCCCGGATGCGGGTCGGCGTGGAAGTAGCCTTCGTAGAAGATCTGCTTGAGCATCATCTCCGCGAAGTCATCGGCAAGCTCGCGGCGATCGACGCCGACGTCGTCGAGGGCCTCCGTGTCGTCAAGGCGAATGCCCTCGATCCACTCCATCGTCAGCACGCGTCGGCGGGTCAGCGACCAGTGGACACGCGGGACTTTCACGCGGTCATCGTCGGACATGTTCTCTTTGAGCTGCTCGGTCGAACGCGCTTCGGTAAGGAAATCCAGCTCATCGCGCAGAGAATGAGCAAACTCCTTCGCAGCATCGGCGATGTTGTGTTTGCGCGCCCACTCCACACGCTGCTCCACGTAGCGCGCCCCGCGCACCAGGATGTCAAGGTCCGTCTCCACCTGCGTCTCGATACCCGGCTTCTGGACCTTCACCGCGACCAGTTCACCGGTCCGCGTGCGCGCCCGATGCACCTGGCTGAGGGAGGCGGCGGCGATGGGCTTGGGGTCAAACTCGAGGAACAACTCGTCCAGCGGCTCCCCCAGCTCCTGCTCCACCACCTCACGGGCCTCGTCAAAGCTGACCGGGGGTACGCCCTCCTGCAGCTTGCGCAGCTCTCGCGCGTACTCCAGGGGCAGTATGTCGGTGCGGGCGCTGAGGGCCTGGCCGAGCTTGATCGCGGTCGCGCCCAACTCTTCGAACGCCATGCGCACCCGCACGGCCGGGTCGATGGCGGCCTTGTCCTCTTCCTCGAGCCCCCGCCAGCGGGTCGGCAGAAAGCGCCCCAGCCCCATCATCTGGATGATGGAGCCGAATCCGAAGCGCGCCAGCACGCTGGTGACCTGCCGCACGCGCCGGACCCAGTTCCCGGCGCGTCGGTGAATACTGAGTATCCCGAAATCAGACGGTGACATTAACGTCTCCTCCGCAGTGTGGACACGTACCGTCTTCGGTCAACCGATTCGTTGTGGAGAAGCCGCTGCGCCGGACGACCACCTCACCACACTGGGGGCAGACGGTATCCCCGCCGCCCTCCACCATCACGTTTCCTACGTAGACGTAGTTGAGCCGGTCACGCGCGATCTCCGCCGCCCGCTCGATGCGGTCTACCGGGGTCGCCGGCGCGTTCATCTTGTATGCGGGCCGATAGCGCGAGATGTGCAGCGGCAGATCCGGCGAGACGCTTGCGGCCCAGTCTGTAAGCTGTCGCACCTCGTCCTCGCTGTCGTTCTCGTCGGTGATCAGCAGGTTCGTTATCTCCACCGAACATCGACCCCACGCCATCTCAACGGTCCGCTTCGCGGCCTCGCCTGAATCGATGCCACACAGCGACCGGTAGAACTCATCGTTCATAGACTTGATGTCAACGTTCATGGCGTCGATGAGCGGGAGCAGCTCTTCCAGCGGCTCCTCGCGGATCAACCCGTTGGTCACCATGACGTTCTTCAGGCCGGCTTCATGCGCCAGCTTCGCGGTATCGCGAACGTACTCGAACCACACCACCGGCTCGGAATACGTGTAGGCGATACCCAGATTTCCCTCGGCCTGCGAATCAAGCGCCGACTGGACAGCCTCCTCGGGGGTCATCGTCTGCGTCGCCGGTTGGCCCTGCGAAATCGTATAGTTCTGACAGAACTGGCAGCCGAGGTTGCACCCGAATGTTCCCAGCGAGAGCACCCTCATGCCCGGATGGAAGTGATACAGCGGCTTCTTCTCGATCGGATCCATCGCCGCGGACGTTACCTGCGCGTAGTTGGTAGTGCGCAGCGTGCCATCGACATTCTTGCGCACCCGGCAGATGCCGGCGCGCCCCTCCGCGATCCGACAATCCTGTGGACACAGCAGGCAGTGGATCCGATCATCCTCTGCCTCCCAGTACGCGGCCTTCTCGTAGCGTCCGTCATCCCCGTCCGTTCGCATCCCCGTCACCAATCCCTCACACCATGCGATCACTCATCTGAAGCGTATTCGAGCATGTCCGGTTCGCCCTCGACGCTCTCAACAAGCTCCTTCACGCGCTCGATCTGCTCGTCATCGCCAACCGCGGTGATCCACGCGGCGCCCTCCGCGCCCAGGACTCCGCCCGCGGCCACCTGCATGGCCCGCGCGCTCGTGAGTGCGGCGATCGCATCAAGCTCGGTCACGATCTCAGCCGGCGTGACCCACAGTGATGGCCCGCGCAGGCGCTCGCCGCCGGCCATGAGCATCTCCGAAGCGCCCGTCAGATCGCCGGCGACTTCCTTCTCGAGCCCGCAGGGGGCCACGAAGTGTAGGTGCTTGCCATGGGAGGGCCCGAGGTAGGTGCTGACGGTCCCGCCGGTGGATGCTCCGATGAGGTAGCCCACAAGGCCCTGCTCGTACTTCAGCGCATTAGGCGACTTGATGACGACGTCGCCGGCGGATAGTTCGTCGAACAGATCATCGCCGGCCTCACCGCGCTCGCCGTTGCGGAAGACCACCTCAGGGGTGTCCGCGCTCAGCAGCTTGCCCCGTTCGGGGTGACCGCTGGGAAGCGTCTTGCCGGTGACGAAGCTGGTGCGATCCACCGGCTCACCCAGCAGTTCCTCCAGCACATATCCCGACGTGGTGCTGCGCGTGACGACAACGATGCCGTCCTCCATCGCGCTTTGCACCTGGGGCAGAGCGGCGACGGCCTTTGCGATCAGTCGCTTGCCTTCGGCCACGGTCAGCGAAAAGGTGTGATAGCCTTCAACTCGCATTGCTCGTGAAGCTCCTCCCGCAACGTACGATGCCGCCGCGATCGGCCCCGAGGCGCCCCGAAGCGTGCGCGGGTTCTCGGCGTATCGCGACGTATCAAGCGTGGTGGTGAGTATACCAACAAAGGAGGGGACTGACAAGGCGAGAGAGGGGCGGCTGAGCCTGCGCTGAGCCCGAATTTCAGGGCCTGCAGACCCTCAACGACAGCGCCCGCGAACACTTTCGCCAGCCCGTCCGAAAGTCTGAGACACGAACCGACACTCGCGCGCGCTGTCGCAATAAGGGAGCGTATGTGACCCAACCGGGAGTCGTCAGATGCGTTCCATGTGCATCTCGATCCGATTCGGTGTGCCATCGTTGCCCAGGACGATCAGGCTGTCGCCGACGCGGTCAAGCCGCAGCGACGTGTTGCAGCCCTCCCATGTGGCCTCTGCGTGGTCTCCGTCCCAGGTCCAGGTACCCGCGCTACGCGCGACGACTGCGCCGGCTGCATATTCGACGAATTCCAGACTGCCATCGTCATTGATGTTCAGCCTGACGTCATCGAGGTGGTCGGACTTACATGCAACATCAATCAGCGTGGGATTGACCTGCGAGTAGATCTGCCAGCTTCCGACCGCTGAATCGGCTGCCGGTGCGCGTTCCGTCAGGTCCGTAGTGCCGACACCGCCCCCACCACATCCGACCAGCATCAGCATGCTCAGAACGATTCCACCGGCAATCAAGGCTCGCGTGCTCAGATTCATCACAGACCTCCGTTCTCCCTGTGAGGACACAGGGGGCAATTGGTTGATATCAAGCTCCCCACTTTCTCTATCTCGACAGCCGCAGCGAAAGCTTTAGCCGCGACTCTACATACCTCATAATAGCCTCAAGGAGCCGCTTTTTATGTGAATATCGCGTTAGCATTTTCGCAAGCCGCTGCTGGCCGTCCACACGCGGTTGGTACATACCTGCGGCGCGCCCGTCACCTTCGGGCGCGCCGCTGCTTCCCGTCGCTTTCACTGCTTCTGTCGCTGCCGCTACCGCCCGTTACAGTCGATGATCCACTGCAGGTGGCGGGCGGTGTCGTAGACGAAGCCCTCGGGGAACTGCGGATAGGCCGCCAGTTCGGCGGTCAGCCAGCCGCTGTAGGCGACGCCGCGCAGGGCGTTCATGGCGCGCGGGTAGTCCACGTCACCGGTCAGCAGGGCTACGAACTGCTTCGTGTCGGTGTCGAAGTCCTTGATGTGCACGCGCGTGATCCGCTCACCGAGCACCTCGATCCAGTGGACGGGGTAGCCATACAGCAGGATATTGCCCACATCGAAGTACGCGCTCACGTACTCGCTGTCGAACTGGTCGATGAAGTCGCGCATCTCCACCGGGCTCAGCAGGAACTTGTTCCACACATTCTCCAGCGCCATCTGGACGCCAAGTTCTTCACAGGTCGGCAGCAACTCGCGGATGCTCTTCGCGGCAAGCTCCAGGGCAGCGTGATACTGATTCTCCTCGTTGACGACGCCCGGAACGACCAGTACGGTGTCGGTGCCGGACCAGTCGGCCACTCGCAGCGCGTTCTCAATTCCCTTGACGCCCTCAATACGCACGGCTTCGTCGGTGCTGGACAGCGGCAGTTGCCAGTGCACGCCGCCCATAACGCCCGATACTTCGATGCCGGCAGCGTCAGCGGCGTCGCGCGCTTCCTCTGCCTCGGCCTGTTCGGTGATCCCGTTCAGCTCAATTCCGTCCAGACCCGCATCGGCCGCAAGCTGGAACTTCTCCTCCAGCGACAGGTCTGACGGCAGCGAGCCCAATGTCATGGACTTTTTCAAGATGTGTCCTCCTCAACGGTCATCAGGGTGAAGGAGTCTGTCTTGAGTTTCGGAGCGGCGAGGATAATTCCCTCCATCCGGCGAAAACCTTTTTTCGAAGAGCACCTTGAGCGCAGGCTTCCACTCATATTCAAGCAATTCGCTGCTGGTCAAAGTGATCCGAAGCTGAGTTGACAA
>CAZAHB010000272.1:0-6748 GCA_964484945.1 uncultured Armatimonadia bacterium
GAAGGGGCCACAGGCGATACTGCCAGCCCGAGCGGTTGCGCAGATACACGAACATCAAGAGCTGCCCGGCGAGGAACATCGCGATGGTGATGCCAATGGCGGACCCGCTCAGTCCCATCTCCGTGCCGATCTTCGTGAAGACCACGATGTTGAGTCCGCGGCCGAACCAGCTTGCGAAATTCGCGATCCAGGCCAGGTGCAGGAAGCGGGAGGTAACGCTGCTGTCTGGCTGAGCGGCGTCCGCATCTTCCGGTGCCGGTTGGCCCCCTCCCGCGACCTTGCGAGGAATCGTCTGGACCAGTATGAGGACGCCCACGGCGCAGGCCATCGCGATGACAAATGGCGCGTAGCGCCCGAGGTCACTGGTGATAGCCGCGTCGCGCGCAGCCTCGGCCAGGCCCGGGAGATAGCTGTCGATATCCCACGCGACGCCGGCGACGACCGGTCCGAGCATCAGGCCGATGGTCCACGAGATGTTAAAGGCGCCGATGTTCTGGTTCAACCGTTTTCGGCCACCGACCGTGATTTCGGACATCCAGGCCTGAACCGGCGGCCAGAACATCGAGATGCCGGCTCCGGAGAAGGGCAGTATCGCGAGGAGCTGCAACGCGGAGCCGGCCTGCGTCATCGTCAGCCATGCGAGGCCGCAGACGGTGCAACTCACGCTCACCAGCGCGCGTCTGCCGAAGCGATCTGAGAGCCGACCGGTGAACAGACAGCCGAGGGCGTACGCCAGCGGACCGAGCGTACCGAGCCAGCCGAGGACACTTGGACGCGCTCCGAGATGATTCCCGAGGAACTGAACGCCCTGGCCGATGACCGCAATCGCCAGGTCCATCACCAGAGCGGCGATGAAGATTCGGTAGACCGGCGGCAAGCCGCGCCGCTGCTGGGTTGGATTACTCACCGGCCTGCCTCCCACTCTCATTGTCACACGGGAGGCCCATCGACGCGCGCAATTCGCGGTAGGCCCTTGCGGCAAGCACTTCGAGGTTCTCTATGTCAGCGGCGTTGTAGCGCACAAGGGTGTCCAGGGCCTGCTCATCGCCCGCACGGTATTCGCGCCACAGCCGGACGGCGTCCCAGCCGCCGAGCCCCTTCAGGTCATCGTCACGCTCGATTCCGACCTGCCGCTCGATGGACTTGAGGCCGCCGCTCAGGCCGATGCGCCTGAGGGCGTACATCAGGTCAATGTGAAGGTGATGCAGCGAGATTTCGGGGAAACGCCGCTCGATGAACGGGAGGTCGAAACTCGCCCCGTTGAAGGTAACGAGCATCCCGTAGCTTTCGAGCACCTCCGGGAGCTGCTCGAGGTTGTCGCCCGCGACGAACGTGTGGGTGCGGACACCGTCGTAGAGCCCCACGACGGTCACCTGCGAGTTGCGATGACAACCGGTGGTCTCAATGTCCAGGTAGGCGACAGTGTGCCGGAAATCGTCCCAGGCCCGCCAGTGCTCGGCATTGGAGAGCCCGTCAGCGAAATGACTATGCTCGCCGCGCTCCAGCATTGCCCGGGACTGCTCGATCACCCGGCAGCCCCGCGACCAGCGGCTGTTGGAGAAGCCCGTCGGGCAGGCGCTGCAGTCCAGTGCATCCGTCCACGTCACAATTCCCTGATCCCACAACTTCCGCTCGGTAGCGGGCCCGACGCCTGAAATATGCACGAAGGTGTGTTCCAGCATCAGCTTATCCAAGCACCTCTCGCAGGGCCTCGCATACCCGCTCGGTGTCCTCGTCGGTCACCTGCTTGTGCGTTACGAGCCGGATCTCGGCCTCGTTGCGAGAGACCGCGAGGATTTCGCAGGTATCGAGCGCGCGGCACAGTGATGGCGCGTTGACGTCCTCCCGCCGGACTTCCAGGTTGATGATGTTGGTCTGAACGGTGGCGAGGTCCACCGTAACACCCGGCAGCTCGGCCAGCGTATCGGCGATCTGTCGCGCGTGCTCGTGATCCTCCTTCAGCCGCTCGCGCTCCTCGAGCGCGACTATGCATGCTGCGGCGAGGACGCCGGCCTGGCGCATCGCGCCCCCGACAACATTTCGGACACTGCGCGCCTCATCGATGAACTGCTGGCTCCCGCAGATCATTGAGCCAACGGGGGCGCCGAGGCCTTTCGAGAAGCAGAACTGGATACTGTCAACGGGCGCGACCAAATCGGCCGGATCGACGCCCAGTGCGATCGCGGCGTTGAAGATTCGCGCGCCGTCGCAGTGGACGGGAATGTCGTGCGCGTGCGCGACGTCGCAGATCGCGCGGGTCTGGTCCACGGACATGGCGGTGCCGCCGGCCATGTTGTGCGTGTTCTCGATCTCGATCAGGCCCGTCCTGCCCACGTGAACGTCTGAGCCATTGGAGATCGCGGCCTCGACGTCATCCGGGCGCATCACCCCGTCAACCCCCGGGATCAGCCGTGGCAACAGGCCGCAGATGGTGGAGATACCGCCACCCTCCCACATGTAGATGTGGGCCTGCCGCTCACAGATGATCTCCTGGCCGGGCCGGGTCTGGCTCTTGATGGAAACGAGATTGCCCATGGTCCCGGATACGACGAAGAGCCCGGCCTCCATGCCGAGGATATCCGCCGACATCTCTTCGAGACGCCGGATCGTGGGGTCCTCGTGTGTCTTGTCATCACCGACCTCCGCCTCGCTCATGGCGAGGCGCATCTGTGCATCCGGCTGGGTCTTGGTATCACTGCGCAGGTCAATGGTGTCGGTCCCCGGGATGGGCACTGCGGGCGGCCTCCTTCGTTGAGAGGCAGACGGGCGGTGGCCGCGGACTGATCCCGCGGCCACGTGATTGTGGACAGGGGTTATATCTATATCTTGCGCGGTCGCAGGCGCGCTCGCCTTACGAAGAACGATATTATGCGATACAGCAGATAGCCGCCAACGTAGACGAGCAGTGCGATGACATCCCAGCGCATCTGCGTCGCAGTGGCCGAGACAGTGTAGGAGTCGTTCTCGTCGAGGTCGAGAGGCTTGATCTTCCACACTGCCGTATCGTCGTCCACCTGGGCCTTCGGTGCCTGGGTGATGGAGCCGGGCATGGTCAGTCGGTACTCGAAGACGACCACGTCGGCAAGCTCCTGCTCGCGTTCATTGCCCAGGAAGTCAACCGTGACGGTCTCCTCCCACGTGTAGGTGGTGACGAAGGAAAGGGGCTCTTTCACCAGGCCGTTCGTCTCGGCAGTCGCCCCCTCGGCTGCGCCGAGATCGTGGATCTGGTTGCTTCGCGCCACAGTTACGCTGTCGGTCTTCTTCTCAACCGGCTCGCGGTAGAAGTTGCGCGCCATCTCGTGCGTCCACTTCAGCATCTCATCCGCCATCGAGCTATCGGCGGTCGCCTCTATGCGTCGAACGCCCGAGTTGTCGCCGTACATGTGTGTGTCGATGACGACAGAATCTGCTGTCATGAGCAAGACAAACGGAATTGTGATCAGTACTGAAGCCCGCGCGGAGGTGGTCATGATGTGCTCTCCCCCCTCGCCCAGAACTTCCAGAACGGCTTTTCGTCGCACGTGGTGTCATTTGATGGTTCGTCCGCGTCGGTCGGCAACGAAATCGGTCCGCCATCTTCGTCCTCGTCTTCGTCATCTGTCGCGTCGAGATTCTCATCGACCACACCGCCGCCGTCATCGAGCGCTCCGTCTTCCGACGCCTCCGGCTCATCAGCAGGTACATCATTGAGACCGCCGGCGGGCTCATCGAAGCCGTACTCGTCGGAGAGAGCATCCTCGGCGGTGGCGTCCTCCGCGGGCAGGAAGCGATCCTCAGAATCGTCGCCTCCGGAAGAGCCGTCAACGGGCGCGAACTGCGCTCCGCTGTCCTCGGAATCGACCTCGCCGTCTGCCTCCGAGAGGACCCCGGCCTCTTCATCCGCGTCCTCTGCTGACGCGAACTCCTCGACGACCGGAGCATCCAGGGGTTCCTCAGCCTCGTCTGCCTTCGGTTTCGGCGCAGGCTCAAATGTTATGTCTTCGGAACCATCCGCTTCCTCGTCGGATTCGGGCTCGTCTTCGACCTCACCGAGGTCCTCCACCGGAGAAAACCAGTCATCTCCAGCGTCCTGGTCCTCGTCAACGGCCTCCTCCTGAAGAGTGGCTTCATACCTGTCGCGCTCTTCTGGGGTGGCGTAGTGATCCTCCGCAACGGGCTCATCCGCGTCCTCTTCCATCTTCGCCTCAGCAAACGCCTCCGGCTCAGGCTCGGGGCCTTCCGGTTGGGGTTCCTGAGGCTCAGGTTCTTCCGAGGCGGTTTCCCCCGCTTCGGGTTGGTCGTCGTTCACGGTTTCCTCCGGCTCGGGAGGCTCCCGGTCCGACACATCCAACTCCTCGGCGTCCTCCGCGACGACTTCATCCGCGAAATCCTCGGGAGAAGGACTGACGTCCTGCGAGCCAATTTCTGCAACCAGTGGAGGGGTCTCATGTGAGGATGCGTGTTCGCGCTCGGGCTCCTCGTCCTCCGCTGCCCGGGCGCGCTTGTTTCGGAATTCGATCAGCCATGCCGTGACCATACCAAGCGCGAAGAAGATCGCCAGCACTACGGCTCGAGGGGCATCGAGATACCAGCCGAAGAGGTTGATCCTCAGCGGCGCCCAGTTGCGTACGATGAACACGACCAGAATCAACAGCAGGAGACCCCAGGCGAATGTTCGCCAGTCGGGCCTCGGCAATCGGATGCTCTCAACTGTTTTGCGGCAGCGGTCGATCATTCTACCCACGACTCCGGGTTTGCGCGCTCCGACGGCCCGCGCCCGGTCTTCGTCCTCTGTGGCCGTCACCTGACCTGTACGCCCCGCGTCCTCATTGGCCACGACGCCACTCCTCCCTAGAGCCTGGTATCCGTTGGTTGGGGCCAAAAGTCGCCTGCAGGTGGCAGGGCCACCCGCGGGAGCATTATATTGCCCCGCCTCCAGCAGAGTCAAGGGATACGGAGTTGTGCGGGGGAGCATCAAGAGCGCACGTAGATCACCGCGTTTTGCCACGAGATGCCGTCAGTGGAGACAATCCGTTGGCATCACTTCGCTCCCCCGGTCTCGCTGGTGGGTCTGTTACACAGGACCGCCCGGTGGACGCCGCGAATACCGGGAGTGTTCAGAACCCTGCTTCCGGAGGTTGCTGATGACCCGGCGCGAGCGGATGCTGGCTGCATTTCGACGTGAAGAGGTCGATCACTTCCCGATCCACGTGCGAGGGGTGCGAGCGTGGGATGAACAATGGTGCCAGACACGCCACGAGAGCTATCAACCGCTCATCGAGGCGGTTCGCGAACGCGGGGCGTACGAGAGCGGGGTGGGTCTGGGTGGCGGTTATGTGCTGAGCGCCCACCCGATCGAGGCCTCAGTTGAAGAGAAGGATGCGGGTGACTGGATCGTCCGCCACACCACCATCCAGACGCCACAGGGGCCGCTGACAGGCGCCAGAAAGGTCAGTACACGCGGCCTTCCGGGTCTGCAAACCGAATACTTCGTCAAGACGCTGGCTGACCTCGACGCTCTTCTTTCGATCCCCTACGAGCCGGTAGAGCCCGATCTGGCCGGGTTTCGGCAGATGACGGCGGACATCGGCGAGCGCGGGATCGTCATGTGCGCGCTTCCGGTTCCGATCTACCGGCTGGCGCTGCTGACCGGCTCGGATCGGCTGGCAGTGTGGTCGATGACCGAGCGGGAGCGCATCGTGGAGGCGGTGGAGGTCCTCCTGCAGCGGACGCTCGATATGCTCGACCGCGCCCTTGAGCGGGGGATCGGGCCGATTTACGCGACCTCGGGAGAGGAGTTCATGACCCCGCCGCTGGCGGGCCCGGAGGACTTCCGAGAGTTTGTGGTCAAACCGGGCCTCCCGGTGCGCGACCGCCTCCGCGAGGCCGGGATGCTGCGCCATATCCACTGCCACGGGCCGCTGGATGACATTCTTGAGGAGTTCGTGGAACTCGGCGCGAACTGCCTGCATCCGGTCGAGGGGCCGCCGCTGGGGGACGTGACTTTCGCGGACGCGAAGCGGCGGATCGGCGACAGGGTCTGCCTGGAGGGCAATATCCAGATCGGTGACCTCTACCACGACCCCACCGATGTGCTGGTGGACAAGGTCAAGCGCACGATTGACGCGGGCGCACCGGGCGGCGGCTTCATCCTCTGCCCCACCGCCTCCCCGCACACCGATGAGCTTACGTCGCTGACGGTCAAGAATTACCTCGCGATGATCGAGACGGCGGCGGAGAGCTGGTGAGAGACCGGGGGCGGGAAGCCCGCGCCACATGGACACAGGTCGCGCCACATGAACAAGAGGCTTTCTTCCCCATGTGAGGCAAGCTTCCAGCCTGCCACGGCCCGCTGATCTCCCGCTCCGTCCGCAGATCGAACTTTCTCGTTGGTTCAGGTTCGCTGCGATTCGCGTCATGCAACGCAGCGTGCGTGGCACTGACCGTCATCAGTCCGCGATCTCACGAAGGTACGTCAGATTGTAGTTGCCGGCCTCGAGCGGATCGTCCGTCGCGGGGGTTTCGAGGACGAGCCAGCCGTCGTAGCCTACCTCGCGCAGTGTATCCACGCAGCCAGGGATGTCCACGATGCCGTCACCGAGTAGATCGGCCTCACGGTCCTTGATGTGAACCATGCCGATGACCTCGGCAAGGGCCCTGATCTCCTCCACTGCGTCATGGCCGAAAGCGCATGCGTTCCCGGGATCGTAATAGGAGCCTGTCCGGCAAGTAGTGCTGACCAAGCCAGTGCAGTCTGGTGGCCCCGTCC
>CAZAHB010000273.1:0-6557 GCA_964484945.1 uncultured Armatimonadia bacterium
ATGGGCCGCGGCCGCGCGACCGATGGCTGGGAGTGGTTTGAGCTTGAAACCTACGGCTGGCGCGAGGGTGTGACGACGGTGCTGGTCGGGGCGAGGGAGCCGTCGCGCATCGACGCGATCGAGGTGGTCAAGATGAAGGGAGCCGCCTGCGCGCCCCATCAGCACACTCCGCTGCGGCCTGAGCCGAACGGATGTCGGCCAGTGGACGTGAACCCGCCGACCTTCCGGTGGGCGGCACAGGATGCGCCCGTCCGCGTACAGGTCTCGCGGGACGAGGCATTCGCGGACGTGGTTATTGACGAGATCGCCGGGCAGAGCTTCCTGCGGCCCGTAGAGCCGCTTCCGGAGGGCCGATTGTGGTGGCGCTGGCGCCGGAGCGACTGGGAGAATGACGAGCAGTGGGCCCACGCGGAGAGCTTCGTGATTGAGGATGATGTTGCGGAGTGGCCGCTGCCGCAGTGGGACGAGAGCTTCGCTCGGGTGCCCGACAGCCATCCGCGGGTGTGGATGCGCCCCGATGACCTTGCGGCCATGCGAGAGTGGGCACGGGGCGATGGCGCGGAGGTCATCGAGCGCTGGCGATCGCGGCTGGAGTCGCAGATCGATCGGCGCCTGCCCCTCGAGGAGGCGAAGCAGGCCGGCGAGGGCCTCACGCGCGAGGAGCGCGTGGTCCAGCGGGTGACGTTCAAGAAAGAGGCCTACCGTACCGCGGGACAGATGGGGAACCTGGCGTTGATGTACGCGCTCACCGGCGACGAGCAGTATGCCCGGGAGGTGCGGCGCCGGGCGCTGCTGCTGGCAGGTCTGGATCCGCGCGGCTACGCCTCCCACCGGGTCAGCGACTCCGGCAACGGCGTGATTGTCGAGGGGCTGGCGCTGACGTATGACCTCATGGGCGACTACCTGACCGACGATGAGATGGCGACGGTTCGGGAGGCGCTGCGCGAGCGGCTCGCGATCACCGCGCCCGACTTCAAGCGCCTTGAGCAGCGCGTGCACAACGCGCATGCCTGGCAGCACACGCTGCTGCAGTTCATGGCCGGCGCGCTGGCGCTTTATCACGAGGTCCCCGAAGCCGCCGAGTGGTTCCGATGGAGCGTAAAGGCCACGGTCGCGCTTTACCCGTGGTTTGGCGGCGCGGATGGCGGCTCAGCGGAGATGGCGAACTACTTTTCGGGCACGAATCTGCACTCGTCGATGACAATGCGCGACCTGATCTTCTATGCGACCGACATCGACCTGTGCAACAACCCGTGGTACGCCAACAATATCTACTACACGATCTACTCGCATCCGCCGAATCACCACCGTTCCCAGTTCGGCGACCACCCCGGCGGGCCGATGTCCGGAGGCCCGCGACGGAAGGCGCTCCTCACCACCCGTTACCGCGCCGCCCTGCTTGCGAACCCCTTCGCGGCGGCCTATGCCGCGAGCTACGAGGGCGACATAGCCAACGCCGCGAGCCTGCGCGAAGCGTACCAGTGGGTGACGCCGGAAATACCGCAGCCTGCCCCGCTGTCACAACTTCCGGACGCGCGGGCGTTCGGGGACATCGGCGTGGTCTATCTGCATACCGCCATCGAGCGACCGGAGGATAACGTCTTCCTCGAGTTCAAGTCCGGTCCCTATGGCTCCTGGGGGCATTCACACGCCGACCAGAATTCATTCAACCTGTCTGCCTATAACGAGCCGCTGCTCGTGGACACGGGATACTACCACTCCTACGGCGACGCGCATCACTACGGCTGGACTGTCCGGACGAAAGCGCACAATGCGATCCTGTTCGACGAAACCGGTCAGCCCAACAACGATCTGAGCGCGTTCGGAAGGCTGCTGGCGTTCGAGCAGGGCGATGAGTACATGTACTGTGCGGGGGAGGCGAAGTGGGCGTATCAAGACGTGGACGTTGACCGTTTCACGCGCCACATCCTGACGCTCAAGCCGGACCTTTACCTGGTCTATGATCAGATCGAGACACCCGATCCGCACGCGCATCAGTATCAGCTCCATGCAGAACGCGAGATGGCAATCGACGAGTCCGCACAGAGCGTGGATGTGGTGGGGGAGAGGGCGCGCTGTCGCGTGACGCTCGTGGAACCGACGGGCTTGAGCTTCTCGCAGCATCACGAGTTCGACCCGCCTGCAAAGCGCTGGCGGGATGACCGGGGCTTCGAGATGCCCGACCAGTGGCACCTGACCGCTGAGCCGTCCACCGAAGCCGGCAGCCGCCGGTTCCTCAGCGTGATCGAGGTCGGCCGCGCGGATGACCTGCCGAGTTCGCAGATCGAACCGTTGCGCGGGGATGGCTGGCTGGGTGTGCGCGTGAAGCGCGGCGGGGGCGAGGTCGTAGCGGGATTCGCCGATGCGCTGCCGACGCTCGAGGGTGAGATGTCGAGCGCGCAGATCGCGCTGGGGGACGTGAGCGCCGACGCCTTCGCCGCAGTGGTCGAGATGCGCGGGGGAGAGTGCGTGCGGGCGGTGACGATCGGTGGAGACGAGCTGTGAGCTACGAGCTACGAGCTACGAGCTACGAGCTACGAGCTACGAGCTACGAGCTACGAGCTGGCGACTGGCGACTGGCGACTGGCGACTGGCGACTGGCGACTGGCGACTGGTTTCCCCGCTTACCTGTTGAGCTGAAGTGTCGTCAGCGCGCGTGAGCGGCCCCCTTCGGCAGCAAATGCCTCCACCTCGACGATGTAGCGGCCGGACGGCACGCGGCTGCCGCGCAGATTTTGGCCATCCCACGGAATGACCGCCTGTGCCTGGACGTCACGTGCTGTGATACGCTGCACGACCCGCCCCCCGATGTTTCGGACGGTCACGCACAGGTCGCCCCGGCCGGTGAGCGACACGTGGATGGCCGCCCCGTTGCCCGTGGGTACCGCGGCCACGCTGACCACCGCGAGCACAGGTGCGGAAGATGGGGCGGTTACGCCTCCACCCGGCGCGGCTGACAGCAGCGGCGTGAAGTTCACCGGCCCGAGGGAGGAGTCTTCCGATCGATCGAGTATCCGTGCACCTGCTGCCTGCGTGCTGGTCGTCCCCCACCAGTTCCGCTGTGCGAGGAGGGCGTGGTCCGTCTGGTTCGCGAGATCGTATTCCCCATTGTGAACGATCGTATTCCCTCCGGGGTTGTTGGCGGCCCCTGAAGCGCCCAGCAGCGGTTCTGCGTTATGAAAAACACTCACCCCCCACCGCCCGTTGTCCCGGATCTCGCAGCCGGTTATCAGCGGAACTGCCTCTCCGCCCGCGCAGATCCCATCCTCCAGGCAACGGTGCACGAGCGTGTTGCGAATCTGGATCCAACCGTCCGACTGAACGTTGATGCCCGTATGGGCGTTGCGGACGACCGCGTGAACCAGGCGCCCGGCGCTACCGGGGGCGTACTCGACGCCCGTCCAGTCACCGGGAAGCGGCTCGGCGGTCGCGGCGTCGAGGATGACGGGCTCCTCTGCTGTGCCGGCGGCGACAAGTATGCCCTCGGCACTGAGGGTCCCACCGAGCACCTCCACACCGCGCCGAAGCGAGAGCCGCCCCGATCCCCCCACATGCAGCGTGGTCGCAGTCGGGTCAGCGGTCAGATCGAAAGGGATTCCCTGGGCCAGCCACAGGTCATCATCGGCGATATCAGTCGCCCGCGAGCAGACCACGCCGATCGCTGAGCGTGCGTTGCCGCGCCACGAGTTCCCGTGGCGCTGCGCCTCGACCACCGTGGCTGCCAGGCGCATCGGGTAGTCGCCGGATTCCACGATGCGCGTCGAGTGGATCTTCGCGGTGGAAGTCGGCTGGGGAATTGCGACTCCGTTGCGCCCGCAGGCGCTCACGGTACACTCGGCCATGTCCACATGCGCGCTGCCGCCGGCGAAGACGCCGTTTCGCGCACAGTCGCGGATCAGCACGTTGGCGAGATACAGTTCGGCGTCATCAACGGACAGACCGTCCTCGGCGAAGCCGATGGTAGCAACTTTCGCGCGTATGACCGCGCCCGGATCAAGCGCTATGCCCTGCCATGCCCCCGGCACAGCATCGCCCTGTGGCTGGATGACCACCGGTGCCCCGGTCAGGCCGTCGATGAGCAGCCTACCGCGTACCATGATGCGATGGGGCGGGTAGATACGGATATCGGACTTGATGCGAAGGGTGGCGCCCTCGGCGATGGTCAACTCGGCGGTGGGCGAGCCGACGGTCATGTCCAGCGGCAGGTCCTGATCGCGCCAGCAGTCGGTGTCCTCTATGTCCGGGTCCGCGTCACAGTCCACGCCGATGGCCGCGACCCCGTTGAAGTCGTAGGTGTTGCCGCGGCGGAGCATCTGCATGCAGGGGGCCTTGATCCGCACGGGGTGCTCACCGTTCCCCAGGAACTCGGAGAAGATGACAGCGCCCCGCGGGCGGTCTGTGAGTATCTGAAGCCCGTGGCGCCCGTTGTTCTGAAACCGGCAGTATGCGCACTTGACGAACGCATCGCCAAACGCGAGGAGACCATCCTGCGAGGCTCGACGCAGGTGGCAGTTGTAGAGCCGCACATCCGCTCCATCAACCACGAGATTCGTTGCGCCTGAACGAAATGTGCAGCGCTGGAACCGCCCGGTGCTTCCCTCACGGAAGTAGAGCCCCTTCCATGAACCGCTCGCATCGGTCTCGGCGGCCCGGAAGACGATCCGGGTTCCGGGCTCGGACATGGCCTTCAGCGAACCGTGGACCGTCAGGCGCACGTCTCCGTGCGCCAGTATGCGCACGTTGGGCTCCACGGTGACTTCCGCGCCCGCGGCGATGCGCACATCAGAGCGCAGCCGCCATGGCGAATCGGCGGTGGTAAGCGTCATGTCGGTGTCGATCTGTGCGGGCAGATCGGTGGCACCCGCCGGAATGCAGAGAACCGTCATCAGAAACAGATACAGAGTACAACGGATTGCGACACTGCGTTGGGTAACAGTCGAGGCACTGTGAGGACCAGGCATTCGTCGCTCCCCCTCGAAGCGATTGCTCGGACATCGGGGTATTCTCCGGTGATCGCGCAATACCTTCGTACGATCAAAAGCTTCACCGGAGTCCGGGGAGGAGTTCCGGCAGGAGCAGGCGAATCTTCGTGTCCCTAATGAGACAGGCCGGGAGGACGCGCTTGTGGACGAGGAAGCGATGCTGCACCACTTGGAAGAACTGGCCGAACAGGTGGGAATCGAGGTGCGCTACCAGCCGGCAGCAGGGCGCGTGGGCATCTGCCTGCTGCAGGGCACCCGCGTGGCGATCATCGACGCCAACCTGCGCGTCCCCGAGCGGGTGGCCGCGCTGGCGAGTGTGCTGGCGGAAGAGGAGCTGAACGGCGTCTACATCCCGCCCGCGGTACGCCGCAGGCTCCTCGGCAGCAGTCCGCTGCGAGTTCGCCCCGAAGACCAACCGCAGAAACCTGATACCGCCGAGGCAGCCGAAGCGGAACTGGAGCCCCCGATCGGGGAAGATGAGGACACCACGGACTCCGGGCACGTACACGAGGACGGCGACGGCCCTGAGGCCGACGCCGAAGAACCTGCTGTAGATTGACTGTGCAATGAACCGCCTGGTCTCACACGTCCTCGCCGATGACGCAGACTTCCGGTTCCAGCAGCACCTCGAACTTCTCGAAAACCAGGTCTCGCGCCGTGTCAATCAGCGCGATCACGTCGGCGGCGGTTGCTCCCCCGAGATTCACCATAAAGTTCGCGTGCTTCGTCGAGACCGCGGCCCGGCCAACGCACATGCCCTTCGCGCCCGCTGCTTCGAGCAGTCGCCCTGCGTAATCGCCCTCCGGCCGCTTGAATATGGAACCGGCGCTTGGCCTGGAGACCGGCTGCTTGGAGCAGCGCGTGGACATGGTGTCACACAGCTTCGCGTGAATGTCACACGGATCGCCCTCAGTCAGGCACAGTCCCGCCCGCACGACGACGTGGCCGAGGTTTGAGAGCTTGCTGTGGCGGTAGCCGAAGTCCAGTTCTGCGCGGCTCAGACGCTCGATGCTGCCGTCGGATGTCGCGATCTCCACCCACTCGGTGACATCACCGATCTCGCCGCCGTAGGCTCCGGCGTTCATGATGAGCGCGCCGCCGATGGTGCCCGGGATACCGGCTGCGAACTCCAGCCCCGACAGCCCGCGGCGGGCACACTGCAGGCAGACCGTGGCCAGTGAGGCCCCCGCTTCCACCGTGGCCCGGGTACCATCAAACTGTATGGCGGACATCTCGGAGGCGATGCGGATGACCACGCCGCGAATGCCGCCGTCGCGCACAATCAGGTTGGTGCCGTTCCCCAGCAGCAACGGCTCCTGACCGGCCTGATGCGTCGCGGCGAGCGCTGCACACAGAGCCTGGGGGCTGGAGGGAATAGCAAGCAGATCGGCAGGACCACCGATGCCGAAGGAGGTGTGCCGCGCCAGCGGCTCATCCTCCTTCAGCGCGAGGCCCGAAATCCGGGTCAGGCGGCGGTCAATGTGGTCTACGAGGTCAAGGTTACTCTGTGCTGCCATGCTTCGCCCTATCCGGTCTGGTCGTCATCCTCATCGTCGGAGGACTCGTCCTCGGGCG
>CAZAHB010000274.1:0-6501 GCA_964484945.1 uncultured Armatimonadia bacterium
TTTACTGTGCTGTCCACGACATCGATCAAGCAGACGGTGCGCAGCAACCGCATCAGGCTTCCCCATTCCTCCGACTACAACGGCATCATGATCCGGGATAAGACCTGGACGCCAATCGGTGAGCCGACAACGCGCGTGATGCGCAACGAGTTCGGGGACGATTACCCGGTCGCCCCCCGCGCGTGGTATTTCTCCAGCCGGGTGGGCGAACAGTCATTCGTAGATGTCTCGAGAGCAGCCAGCAGCTACTCAGCCACCGCCATGGTCGGTCTGACACCGGAAGAGGCTAAGATCACCCATCCTCAAGGAGCACTGCGGGAGGGCGGGCGGTGGTTCACGCCGGACGATACACTCGCGTGCATTGTGCCACAGGAAATGGCCGAAACTCTGGGGATCCAGGAGAAGGATGTCGGTAACGTCTTCGTCTCGGTTTTCGGCACGCGCCTGCGCGTGATTGGTATCATCGACAGCGATCGGTTCAAGCGTATCGAGGACCTCGACGGCGAGCAGATCACGCCCGTGGACTATCTGCTGATGCAGGAACAGCAGGCGCAGCGGCAGTCGATGCAGGCGGGCGAGAGCCAGATGAGCGAGGACGAGTTGCGCGAGTATATTCACCTCACACCCGATGCGGTGCTGCTGGTGCCGTACAACTTCGTGGTGAACGCCGGCGGGACGCTCCGTTCGGTGGCGATCGGTATCCCGGACGCCGAGAAAGTCCGCGAGCACCTCGACACCCTGATGAAGCGTGTGGAGCTGAATCTGTATGCCGGGGTGGGCGAGAGCACGTTCCTGTGTAGCTCGGTCGGCACAACCGGCGTGCAGGGCGCATCAGATGTCTTTATCGTCGTGCTGATCGCCGCGCTGATTGTGCTCAACACGATGCTCGGATCGGTGTACGAGCGCACGAACGAGATTCACATCTACTCCTCGCTTGGTCTCGCGCCCACCCATATCGCGGCCCTCTTCGTGGCCGAGGCATCCGTGTACGCCGTAATGGGGGCGGTCGCCGGCTATCTGGTCGGCCAGGGGGCGGCGAAGATCATCCTGATGACCGGGTGGTTCGGTGGACTGTACCTGAACTATTCGTCGCTGGCGGCCGTGGGCAGCACCGTGATCATCATGCTCACCGTGCTCCTGTCAGTCCTGTATCCGGCGCGAGTGGCGTCAAACATCGCCATGCCCGGCATCGAGCGACGATGGAGCCTGCCCGAACCTGAGGACGATGTCATGCGCATGGACCTGCCTTTCACCGTGACGGGTGATCAGGCGCTCGGGGTGAACGTCTTCCTGCTCGATTATCTGAGCGCTCATGCCGACTATTCGCTTGGGAACTTCTCGACCGGAGACATAGAGCTGACGGAGGAGGACTTCGAACTCGGGCCCGGCTACGCGCTCTCGGTGATGGTGTGGCTGGCACCGTACGATCTTGGTGTGTCTGAGCACATGACCCTGGAGACGGTGCCTACCGAGGAAGCGGAGATATACCAGATCCGCTGCGCCATCCGCCGTGAGAGCGGTGACGAGGCGTCCTGGATACGCGTCACCCGCAACTTCATTAACCTGCTGCGCAAGCAGTATCTGCTGTGGCGCACGATGCCCTCGCCGGTCAAGGGCGACTTTGGGAAGCGGGGACGCGCGATCATTGCCGGGGAGGAAGTCCCCGAGACCGCTGAGTAGACGCGATTTGTTGAGACCTGGATCACATGCCATAGACGCAGGCCGCCAACCGGCAGCTGGTGACCGAACAAGTATGCGCCCGGAGGTGTCACGTGGCTCCACTGGACCCCGAACTTGAACTGTATCGAGGGTTGATGGATCAGCCCGAGGAATACGAGGATGGCTTCGACGTCAAAACCATCATCGGAGCTATCTTCATTGGCTTCGTGATGATGCCCGGCGCCATCTATCTCGGACTGGTCGCGGGGCGAAACCTTGGCCCGGCCGCCGAGTGGACGACGATCATCCTCTTCACCGAGGTGGCTCGGCGATCATTCGTCAGTCTCAAGCGGCAGGAGGTCTACATCCTCTTCTACATTGCCGCCGCTCTGGCGTCCACCCATGGCGGGCTGAAGCTGGCTGGCGGCGTATTTGCGAGCAGGATGTTTCAGCAGTACTTCGTGCGCTCTCCCGCGGCAAGAGGGCTTGGAATAGCCTACGAGATCCCCGCGTGGGTCGTGCCCGGGCCGGACTCGGAAGCGCTCATGAGACGCACGTTCTTCCACCCGGACTGGATATACCCCACTATTATCCTGCTGCTGGG
The DNA here is from genome assembly GCA_964484945.1 of uncultured Armatimonadia bacterium. GTDB lineage: Bacteria > Armatimonadota > Zipacnadia > Zipacnadales > UBA5352 > UBA5352. Next base: position 2,264 of record CAZAHB010000274.1, read on the forward strand.
CGTCATACTGAGCCGTATGAACTGGTTCGGGCTGGGCTACACACTGTTCCGGATCACCTCCGATTATGAGCGGTTACCATTCCCGTATGCGGCTATCACCGCCCAGGGCTCGACTGCTCTGGCTGAGACCACCACGAAGGGCGAGACGTGGCGCTGGCGAGTGTTCTCTATTGGGGCCATGGCCGGACTGGTGTTCGGCGCATTCTACGTGGGTGTGCCGACGATCACCGGGGTGATCATGACCGAGCCCCTGCAGCTCATACCGATTCCATGGGTTGAGCTTACCCGCAACACCGAAAGTGTCCTGCCGGCTGTACCGACGGGTATCGTGATGGACCTCGGGGCTATCGTGGCCGGCTTCGTGGTGCCGTTCTGGGCGGTTGTCGGCAGCTTCGTGACTGCCATTGCAACCATGATCCTGAACCCGCAGTTGCACCGCATGGGGGTCCTCCAGGAATGGACGCCCGGGATGGATACGATCCAGACACAGTTCGCCAACCACATCGACTTCTACTTCTCGATCAGCATGGGGACGGCGTTCGCGGTCGCGGCGATCGGAATCGTCGGCATCATCGCTCACCTGTATCGCGACAAGCAGGCCGACAAAGAGGGTCGTGAGCATGAACCGGGCACGCTCTCGGGAGTCCCGGGTCGGGGTGATGTGTCGCTGAAGATCGCCGTGGGCCTGTTCTTAATCTCGACATTGGGATATGTCATCCTTTGTCGCCACCTGGTTCCGGACTTCTCGATCTGGTGGATCGTCTTCTTCGGCTTCTTCTTCACGCCGCTGCAATCGTATGTGGATGCGCGGATGAAGGGCCTTACCGGGCAGTGGGTGCAGATACCCATGGTCAAAGAGGGGGTCATCATCCTCAGCGGATACAAGGGGATCGACATCTGGTTCGCGCCCATACCGGAGTTCGATCACGGTCATCGCGCACAGCAGTTCCGCGTGCTGGAGTTGACCGGCAACAAGGTCATATCACTGGTGAAGGCGGAGCTGTTGATCCTTCCGATCATAATTGTCTGCAGCGTCATCTACTGGGAGTTCATCTGGCGCCTTGCGCCAATCCCCTCGGTGAACTATCCGTATGCTCAAAAGATGTGGCATCTTGCGGCACTGAAGCGGGGACTGTGGCTGAGCGCCACAATGCCGGGCGCCGAGAAGCAGACGGTCTTCGAGCGCGCCTTCAAGTGGCAGTTCGTCGTCGGTGGCTTCGGTTTCGGAGTGGTGACGTACAGCCTCCTGGCCGCCCTTAAGCTGCCCACGCTGCTCATCTACGGCGTGGTGCGCGGCCTGGGGCGACTGCCTCACTTCGTATTCCCGGAGATGATCGGGGCGCTTGTGAGCCAGTACTACATGATCCCGCGCTTCGGAGCGCGCCGCTGGAAGCAGTATGCGACCGTCCTGTCGGCGGGTTACGCGTGCGGTATGGGACTGATCGGTATGGGATCGGTGGCGTTCGCCCTGATTGGACAGGCCGTGTCACAGATGCCCTATTAGGGTATGCTGTACCAGGCGTCTGTCGGCCGGCGCCTCTTGCACGGCGCCGGCCGCACCATAGTGGCAGGCCCTCTGGATCGGCTGCCGGGCCGGATGAACACGTGTCTGGGGATTTCCCGGCATTGTAGCCGCCTGGAAGGAACAAAGCCGGTCCGCGGCTGTTTACTATACACACAGAGCGGGCACATTCATTCAGGTTTCACTATGAGACGGCGCATCTCGCCGCGATCGGGGGGCGCGGGGCGCCGAGGAGGCTCGAACATGATCCACCGGCGAAGTGGCTTTACCCTAATTGAGTTGTTGGTGGTCATCGCCATCATCGCGATATTGGCCGCCATCCTCTTCCCTGTCTTCGCTCAGGCACGAGCCAAGGCCAGGCAGGCAGCTTGCATGTCCAACCTCAAACAGCTCGGAATCAGCTTTCAGATGTACGCCCAGGACCACGATGAGATGCTGCCGGCCTGGGGCTACGGTGTCGCGGGGACCGACAACAGTAACGGCCCTCCCGATTTCTTCTCCTGGGATACCGTGCTCGAGCCGTACTTGAAGAACCAGCAAATCCTCAAGTGCCCGGATAATCCGTATGATCGCAACGCCCGCAGCTACGCGATGACCCGGTACACGGGCGACCCATACGGAGTGAATATCCCGCTGCACATGGCGTCGGCGCCGCTGCCCTCAGAGACGGTGCTGCTCTCGGAGAAAGGCAAGCACGCACCGGGCATTGCCGGGGATGCGGCGATGGAGGCGTTCTATCAGAGCTACAGCGCCACTCCGTGGAACCTCGAGACCGACATGTTCCACAATGGTGGCAAGAACTTCCTGTTCCTCGACGGCCACGTGAAGTGGTTCAAGGAGAACGCCGGGCCATTTGCGAACGATGCGGGGCAGAACGTGGAGCCAAGCGACTCGAATCTGTACGCGGGTTGGGACAACGACAAGCAGCCGTTTGAGCCCGATCGCGAGAATCTCGGGCTCTGTGAATTCTGGTTCGACCTGCCCGGATCCTGAAATCGCTTCGCGAACGCACTCGACGGGCCGGGGGAACGATTGCTCCCCCCGGCCCGTATTGACAACCTGAGGTGAATCAGGACATGAGGCGCGGCTTCACGCTCATCGAGCTGTTGGTGGTGATCGCGATCATCTCGATCCTCGCCTCCATCCTGTTTCCTGTTTTCTCACGAGCGCGCTCCAAAGCCCGGGGCACCGCCTGCCAGTCGAATATGAGACAGCTTGCGATTGCCATCCGGATGTACGCCGACGACTACGACGAGGTGCTACCCCTGTGGAGCCTCGTCGGCGGTTCACCGACGAGTTCCGCCCCATCCGTCCACCCATTCACCTGGGACGAGCAGACCCTCCCGTACTACACGAACAAGAATCTCCTGTATTGCCCCGAGAATCCCTTCGGTCGTAATCTGCGTTCGTACGCACTTCCGCGATACATCTCGGGCGTGTACGCCGGTCGCCTGCCCAATCCAGTGGCGACTGTGCTACTGTTCGAAAAGGGGCAATACCAGTTCGGCGCATGGCGCGACGCGACCGGCGAGAACGTGCGCCAGTCCCACACCTCGGAGGGACAGCCGGGCTACTCGGAGGCACCCTTCCATAACGAGGGCAAGAACTTCGCCTTCGTGGACGGACACGTGAAGTGGGTCGGCACCAGTGCCGGCCCTTTCGCCGCGGCGCACCGGTCTGGCGCCGATCCGGGCGATTGTGAGATACCCGGCCAACCGCCCACGGGGGACTGGCCGCCAACGTCGTGAACGGTCTGAGAGCAGACGGACGCAGGAGGTCGCGATCATGAGATACATCCGAAGGCGACAGGCAGGATTTACGCTGGTCGAGATTTTGACCGTGATCGGAATCATTGCTGTGCTCACCGCGATATTGTTCCCTGTCCTGACACAGGCGCGGGGCAAGGCCCGCCAGGCGCGCTGCCTTGCGAACATGCAGCAGATCGGCGTGGCCATAGAGACCTACGTGCAGGACCAGCACGGCTTCTTGCCCACCTGGTCGATCACAGATCCCGCGGTGCCCGCACCGGCCGACGATGCGGCCAGTTCGGGAGGGTGGAACCTCGAGGAAGGCGAGCCCAATCAGCCCAGTCCCGGTATCACAACGTGGGATCTGAGTATCATGCAGTACCTGAAGTCAGAGGAACTGCTGGTGTGTCCGGACAACCCCAACGAGAATTCACGAAGCGCTCGCTCCTACGCTATCGCGCAGTACACGCAGAGGCCCTACCAGCTCAACAATGGCAGCTGGATCGCGCTGGGCGGGTACAAAAAGAATATTCCCCTGGCTGGTGAGGTCGTGGTGTTGTTCGAGAAGGGCAACAACCCGCCCGGCTCCTGGGGAGATGCGCTGGGGCAGAATGTCTATCAATATCACGGCCCGGACGCCCCGGGCAATGACCCGAATGTCGATGATGAAGAGGAGTACGTCGATCCGAAGAACTTTCTTATGTGGCACAACGGGGGCAAGAACTTCCTGTATCTGGATTATCATGCGAAATGGGCCAAAAACACCTCCGGACCGTTCGCAAACAGGCCGACTGATAGTGACACCGTCGGCGTCTGTGAGGACTGGGGCAATCCTGAGGACGGCGGCGACTGGCCGACCCCTTGAGTGGGGTGATGGGGCGGGCTCTCCGAACCGCGTCCGCGGGGGGGCCGGCCCCCGGGCGGCCCGCTGTGGAGGACGCGGGCCGCCCCCGCCGCGCCGCCCCGGT
>CAZAHB010000275.1:0-6450 GCA_964484945.1 uncultured Armatimonadia bacterium
CCGCGGCCGATGCCACCGAGCACGAGCAGGCGGCGGGGGAGGAGCTTGCGAGCTCCCTGCAGCGCAGCTCCGGCGCGGAGGTGGCGGTAGTCGCCGACGGTGAGGCAGAGGGCTACGCTGCCTTCGTCGGTCGGACCGATTTCGCGGCTCAGAAGGGGCTCATCGATCGCGCCGAGGCGCTCGGCGACGAGGGCCTGGTCATGTACGCCGATGCCGACGGGATGGCGCTCCTCGGACCGAATGATCTGGGCACATGGAACGCGGTCTCTGCCTTCCTCGAAGAGAAGCTGGGCGTGCGCTGGTTCAACCCTGATCCGCTCGGCGAGATCGTCCCTGAGATGGCGACGATCGAGATCGGCCGTATGGACGAGACGCAGACGCCCGACATGAAGATGCGCTGGATCGGCCGCAACGAGTGGGCGCTGCGCAACCGCCAGAACGTGCGCCTGCCTCAGGACGACCTCGGCCTGAAGATATACCGCTCCGCACACACTTTCCGGCAGTTCCTCCCGCCCGAGGAGCACTTTGACGAGCACCCCGAGTGGTTCGCCGAGGTCGGAGGCAGGCGGCAGGTATTCGAGGGCCACCACCGCAACCAGATCTGCACTTCCAACCCCGAGGCCATCGATGCGACCGTGGCGGCCATGCGGAAGATGCTGGACGAGGATCCGAATCTGGACATCATCACGCTCTTCCCCAACGACGGGATGGGCTTTTGCGAGTGCGAGGCCTGCCAGGCGCTGGACGAGGACACCATGTACTCGGTGCAGCAGACCAACTCCGGCTGGCGCGGGCTCGACTGGGAGAGCCACAGGACGCTGTCGCGCCGCATGACGATCTTCTACCAGGAGTGCGCGCGGCAGATCATGCAGAGCCATCCTGACCGCTGGGTGAAGACGGGGATCTACTCGGTCTACCTTCTGACGCCGCTCGACGAGACGCTGCAGATGCCCGCCAACTCCACCGGTCAGCTCTGCCACGGCTGGTGCCACAACCACACCATCGATGACCCGGACTGTCAGATCAACGCGGACTTCAAGCGCTCGCTGCAGGGCTGGGGCGACATCTACCCGAGCCTGTGCCTCTACGAGTATTACTACAAGGTGGCCGCGCTCGAGCTTCCGTTCCCCATCATCCACGCCATGCGCGACGATATCCCGTGGCTGCGCGACCAGGGGCTGTTCGGAATATACACCCAGTACGCGCAGAACTGGTGGACCATCGGGCTGAACTACTACATTGCCAGCAAGCTGGTGTGGGACGCGGACCTCGATGTGGACGCGCTGCTGGCCGATTTCTACGAGAAGATGTATGCCGAAGCCGCGGAGCCGATGCGCGCTTACCACCAGGCGTACGAGCAGGCCGCCATCGACGCGGATGTGCACCTGTCGGCGGACTACGCGCAGCTTCCGCTGATCTTCAGCGATGAACTGATTGCCGCCCAGCGCGAGCGCCTGTCGCGCGCGATGGATCTCGCGGAGAGCGATGCCGTCCGCGGGCGCATTGCGAAGCAGCAGATCGTGGTCGGTTACGTGGACGTCGCGATGGCCTACATGGAGGAGGCACTCGCCTCTGCGCAGCAATACGCCGACGCCCGCTGGGTAACCGCCGGCGAGCCCGACGAGGATTTGCACGCCGCTTCGGACGAAGTGCGGGCCTATCTGGAGCAGCACCTCGACAGCAACTGCTTCCGCGATCGAATCAGCAACTACGTAGAGCGGTTCCTGAGCCCCAGTTACGCCATCAGCGAGTCGATGCCGTATGTGATCGACGAGGTCGGGCCGCTCACAAAGCCGCAGTGGCTGGAGCAGGCCGGCCATCGCACCGAGGCGCACGAGATGCCCGACACGTTCGCGATCTGGCTCTACGCCAACGACATCGACGGCTCGGCCGACAAGCCCGAGCATGAGCTGCTGCTCCAGGGGCCGGATGGAGATTTCGAGCGTGTGGCCGGCATCCCCGATGAGGGCGCGAAGGCCGCGAATCGGCGGAATGCCGCCTACGTCGTGGGCGGGCTCGACACCGAGCGGTTCATCCGTGACGGAAAGCTCACCCTGCAGTTCGCGAACCCGCCGGAGGACTGGTTCATGTCCACCGCCTACGCGTTCTTCGTGATGCCCGACTTCGCGGATGTGACCGACGATCAGGCGACGCGGTTGATTGAGGGGAATCTGGACTGGGTTCGCCGCGCGTCGGCCGGCTTCCACGAGTATGGCATGGAGGGCGTCAAGGCGGGGGAGGCCGCACCGCTGGAGGTCACGGTCGAGATCCCGGGAGGCTTCCCGCAGGTGGAGTTGCCGGAGTGAAATCCGGGCGGATCTGGTATAATGCGTGTGCGCGTCAAATCACGGCGCAGGCAGGTGACGACCCATGACTGCAGTGCATAGAGAGGAACTTGACGACCTCCTCGATGAACTGCCGGAGGACAATGTCCGGGCCTTGCTGGACGTACTGAAGCGCGTCGATCGGCGTGAACCGATCCGACGCTGGAGCAGCGCTATAGGCGCGATTAGCGACACTGACGCTCGAGAGATGCGACGCGCGGTAGAAGAAGGGTGCGAGCGCATTGACCGCGAGGGTTGGCAAGTACGCGCTGGATACGAACGTTGCGATCGGCCTTCTGAATGGCGGCGTGGACCTGGCGACTCGTTGGAGTGAAGTCGAGACAGCCGTACTGCCGGCGCCGGTGCTTGGGGAACTACTCTACGGCGCGAATCGCTCTTCGCGAAAAGCCGAGAATGAAGCGGCCGTGCGCACTTGCTGCGCAGGCAACGCTGGTGACTCGTGATAGGCACTTTGAGGCCCTCGACGAGTTGATTTGTGAGCGGTGGTGACGTGTTCCAGAGATGCGTGACGCCAGGCGCCCTGATGTTCATCTCAGAAGCACACACTCACCTGCGTCCACCCGGACCGTCTTCCCATCCACCTCGATGCTCGCAGACCCCTCAGGCGCGAAGGCAACGCCTGAGGCGCTCCCGTCGGCCTGCCGCATGACGAAACCTCCCGCGCCCTCCAGCGGCGCAATCTCCGCGGGCGGGTCGGCGTCCTCGGGGCCAATCCACAGCCCGCATTGAAGCAGACCCGGTAGCGCGTCCAGCGCCTCCAGCGTCATCTCCAGCGCGGGCCAGGCCACCGGATCGCCGGGGTTGGCCCAGCGCCCCGCCCGCGGCTCCGCGAATCCGTCATAGACCGCGATCCGCAGCGAGCCACAGCGCCAGTGGCCGTCGTCATCCCGCTCGATCTCCTCCGGGCCCAGCGGAATGCGCAGCGTGATCTCCTCGCACGGCTCCGTCGCCTCGATGGTGACCACGCCCGCAGCGCCCTCGGCAGAAAGCCGCCAGGTCTGCGTCATCCGGGCGGGCGATGGGCCGAGGTCGTCGGTGTTCGCGTAAAGCGGCCTGTGCAGGCCGCACGCGACACCCTGCGCCGCCGCCTCGTCCCCTGCGTCCAGCGCGGTGATGTCATCGGTGCCGCTCATCCAGCGCTCCTCATCGCCAGTTCGGACATGCACCTGCACGCCGCGCAGCGCCGCCGTCACGTGTCCCGAATCCGGGTCAGTCGCCATACCGCCGACCCACGTGGTGCGCTGGCCGCGTCCCTGTGTGAGGCCCCAGTAGTGGCGGCCACGCCGCACGCGGTAGCCGCGGATGTTCGCGTCCTCTCTGGCGAAGTCTTCATCCAGTGCCTCGCCCTCGTCATCGCCGGGCCAGTGCCCGACCGCGCACAGCCACGGGAAGCCGCAGCGGGCGGTGCCACGAAACTCCGTCGGGTCCATCCGCTCCAGCGCCCGCCACATCAGCCAGCGATTGCGCGCATCACCGGTGTGGTCGGCGGTGACGATGATGGCAGGCGGTTCGGCCGGGCGGGTGTGGAAGCGCTGCCAGTTCTGCTTCCACCACGGCGCGCTCCAGCACTCCGGCGTCGCCTCGGCCGAAAGCGTAAGCGGATAGTAGGGGGCGGTTTGCTCCAGGACCTCCCGCGCGAAATCGTCGCCGGTGAGGTCGTGGTAGCGCGAGATAAGGCAGACGTGCAGCGTGTGGTAGACGGGCGCCTCGTTCGTATTGTGGATGTAGCTGAACCCACCGTCCGGCAGCAGCTTCTCGCTTACCGCGCGGATCATGTCGCTGCCGGCATCTGCGTAGCGCTGCTCATCGAACAGTTCGCCCGCCAGGGTCATCGACAGCCCGTAGAGCAGATCGATGTTCGGGTAGTGGCGCGCGTATCGGGCGCCGTAATCGGCCTCGACGATGGCCGCCTCGCGCTCGTGAAAGCCCGCGTGCTGATGGTCCAGCGCCAGCCGGAGCGATCCCTGCCAGCGCTTCAGCGCGGCCGTCCCCGCCTCGAGCCGATCCAGCAGAAGCGCGGCCTCCATCAGGCGGTAGAGGGTGAAGCGATCGGCGTTCGGGTCCTGGCCCTCACAGGTCCAGCAGCCGTCCGAGCCCATCTGCGCGAGCACGGCGTCCACCGCCTCGATCGCGGCGGTGACCAGGTCCTCGCGGCCGTGGTGTGGCGATTCGTGATCCGCCGCGGAGAATGCAAGTGTCCACGCGTGGTTGGCAGGTGGGATGAAGCGCCACTCGGGCTTCTCACCGGCCTCGGGTACCGTCGTGAACTCCGCGCGCTGCTCGCCTGCGATCGGTTCGGCAAAGCGCGCGGCCTCGATGGCTCGTATCGGGTCTCCCTCGCGCGCCAACTCGCGCCATTCGTCCCGGTTTCGCTCTGTGTCCATCAGTCGCCCTCCCGCGCGGCTCGTCGGTGCTGTCGCACATCGATGTCCCCGGTGTACACTCGTGAGTGGGGCTCAACGCGATCTCCGAGAAATATCGCCCTGCCGCGCCGTTTGGTATTGCTGTTTGCCGTTCGGAGGTCGGGCCTGCCGAGGCCCGACGCCGTTTCTCCGCCTCGCATCCGTCTCTGCTACTGCGCCGGAGCAAGCCCCCGGTCTTCGTCCGCAACCATCGGAATCGCCTTCGCGTGGTACTTCTCCCCGAAGTGCTTCCCCATAAGGAACCGTCCCTCGCCCCAGCCGATCAGCCCGATCGCGGGCCGTATATCGTGGGTGCTCAGCAGTTCCAGATCCGCGTCACAGACAAGCAGTCCGGGGTTGCCGTCCTTGGAGTAGCAGCCGAACCACCAGCGGTCGTCGTGGAAGCACGCGGTCTGGATCCCCAGGTGGGTGTGGCCGCTGGGGATCACGTGCGTCTCAATGTGGTTGAACTCCGCGTCGTACTCGTACACGTAGTTCTCGTCGATCTCGTGCGGCAGGCCGCCGATGACGAAGAAGTGGTCGCCCCGGGCATCCATCCCGCCTGCTCCGTATGTCACTTCGGGCACTTCATGAATCTCCAGCAACTGCAGGCCCTCCGCGTCATAGACGTAGACCTTCGAGTCCGCGCCGGCTTCATTGAACTTGTCCGACCACGCGACGTAGACCTGCCCGTCATGGTAGCACAGGTCGCCGTGGTGGTAGGGCCCCTCGACCTTCGCGAGGATACTGCCCTCAAGGTCGGTCTTCACGATCACTGTGGTGAAGCTCCAGTAGATCGCCTCGCCGTCCGTGGCGATGCCCTGCAGATGCCCCTCGTACTGCCCGTCACAGACGACTTCGAAGGGCCACTGCGGCGCCCCGGAGACTGCCGCCAGCGTGCTCGCAACAAGTGCGATTCCTATCATGATCGGTCCCTCCTGCCTCCATTGGTCCTGCACCTCACAATGCGTCGCGCAGGTGGGGGAGACCTCCCGGCTGTACGTGAAAAAGGCCGCCCGATCGCTCGGGCGGTCCGGGAAGCATTTGAGCCGGTCGGGGGGGGGGGCTGGCCGGCCCCGCCCCGCGCCTTCTGTCCAACCAAACCCCCCCCCCGCCCCGGTCGAGGTCACCATCGTCAACGAGTTCCTCGTCCGCGTGGATCGCTTCGATCTTGCCCGCGAACATCTCGTGCGAGCCAGTCATGATCGAGTCCACCACACTGCACTCGACCGCTACGGGGAAGTCCGTGATGATCGGCGCGTTCACGACCGCGCCGTCCTCGACGGTGAGGCCGAGGTGCGCGAGCTTGTCGCCATCGCGGCCGCTCTCGGAGCCCAGGTAGTCCCAGGCCTCCTTCTGATCGGTCCGCGCAAAGTGCACCACGTAGCACGGGTTCTGCTTCACAAGCTCGTATGAGTAGCGCGACGGGACGATCCCGACCATGACCATCGGCGGATCGTAGCTGCAGTTGCATGCGTATCCGACGACGAGGGCGTTATCGAACCCGTCCTCGCCCCGGCAGGATACGACCACATTCGCCGACGGCATGACCGTGCTGATGTCAACGCTCTTCTTCGCCATCTGTCCTATGCTCCCGCGTCTGTATTGTAGGCCCCAGCCGGGGGCCTGTTGCCGTACGCATTGGGGACAGCATTCGGGGTCAGTCCATCGCCTCAGACTCGCCATCCCCGAACTCCAGAGGC
>CAZAHB010000276.1:0-6417 GCA_964484945.1 uncultured Armatimonadia bacterium
TTGAGGCGTGAGGGTGATCCCGGCCACGGGCGGGATCAGCTTCCTTGCCCGCCCGCTGTTTGCCGTTGGGTGTGTGGCAGGCCGAACGACGGGCCGGCAGGGAAGCTGTCGCCCGCGTGCCGCAGGACCCCGCGAAGCGGGAGTCACGACAGCGGACACTCGGGCGCCACTTTTCCCGCCGCAGGCGCGAAAAGCAGCCCCTTCCGTTGATGCCTCGCAGTTTCTGGAATATGAGTGGGAGCCTGCGGTCGCAGTCGCCGGAACGGCCCCTACCACGCGTACTCCCTCACCGGCAGCGGATCGCGCGACTGTGCAATCCGATCCAGCAGCAGTCGCTCCATCTCCGCCTGCCGGGCTTCGTAGCCGGGTTCGCCCCAGACGTTGCGGAACTCGCCCGGGTCATTCTGTAGATCGTACAACTCGCCGAAGTCCTCACCCGGGTAGTGGATCAGCTTCCAGTCCTCGGTGCGGACGGCCCACTCGCTGATGCGCTCGGGATCGAGTCCGCGCGCACCAAGGTCGGGCGCCTCGCGCTCCTGCATGAGCACCGAATCGCGACCCTTCGCCCCCTCGTCACCCCGCAACAGCGGCAGCATCGATCGCCCCTGTACGCCCGCGGGTTGCTCGACGCCCAGCGCGTCAAGGATCGTCGGCATGACATCCACGCCCTCGACCATCTCCTCGGTGACCGCGCCGGATGCGCCATCCGGCAGGCGCCAGATCATCGGGATGTTCGTCACCTCATCGAACAGGAACGGCCCGTGACGCCACTGGAAATGGTCGTTGAGCGAGAGGCCGTGATCGGCCATGAACAGTATGATCGTATCATCCGCGATCCCGAGGTCCTCGAGGGTGCTCACGATGCGCCCGAACTGGTGGTCGATGAAGCGCATCTGGTCGTAGCAACTCGCGATCGAGCGCCGCAGTGTGGGCTCGTCGGGCTGGCGCCCGTTGGCGAGATAGCCCTCATAGCACTCGCGGTACCAGTCTGGCCTGTGCTCGAGGTCGTCGGCGCGAAGCTCCGGGATGGGAACGTCCTCCGGATCGTAGTGCCCGGCCCAGCCTTCGGGCGGCATGCAGGGGGGCGACAGTTCGTGGTAGGAGCAGTGGCAGAAGAAGGGAGTATCCCCCTCTGCCTGGCGCTCGATGAACTCGATTGCCCGGGAGGTGATCCACTGCAGCTCGTGCGCCTCCTCGGGGACGTCCGTTCGGCCCCGCGCGACCTCGGAAAGCTCCGGGTGTTCCTCGTCGATCCAGGCCAGGTACTCCTCGCCGAGGCGGTTTTCGCTCATGTGGACCTCGTCGAACCCGTAGTAGGGGCCTTCGACGTCCGGCGCGAGGTCGTCGTAGGCCTGCTGGGGCTCGTGGTGGATCTTGCCGGCCGCGCCCGTGGCCCATCCGGCGTCCGAGAGCACCTGCGGCAGTGTCACCTCGTCCTCAGACAGACGGCAGCCGTTCGCCCAGACGCCATGGATATGGGGATAGCGGCCTGTGTAAACTGAGGCGCGAGTGGGCATGCATACTGAGTGCGTGCCGAACGCGCGCTCGAAGCGAACGCCTCGCGCTGCGAACTCGTCAATTGAAGGGGTTTGCAGGAGACTGTTCCCGTAACAGCCGAGCTGGTCTTTGCGGTGGCCGTCCGTCATAAAGACAACAACATTTTGAGCGCTCATGGGGGATACCCTCTCGTGCCATCCATGTAATCGTACATGGACATCATTGTCCGTGAAGGCATCTGTTTCCTTCAAATCGCCCAGGCACAGGGAGACGCCGATGCCCTCGGGCCAGGCGAATGCGTTGTCACGTTTGGGGCAGAAGAGGTACAATGGCACCCTGCGCGGTTTCAGATATTGGAAGGGCACAACTATGAATCGTGATGTGGCAGAATGTCTGCTCCAACCGGTCATCGCTGCACATTTCCACGAAAGCCGGAATACGCTGTTGCTCGTCTGTGAGCCAGATGGTTCTGTGGCGTATGCGAATTCGGCGGCGGATCAGTTGCTGGGGCTGGAACCGGATGAGCAATCTTCGCCGATGATATCGCAGATCATGCCGGAGAGCGACGTCCAATGGCTGCGCGAGACTATTGAGGACGGCATCAATGAGGTCATTGAGCGTCCGTTGAATTTCCTCGGCCGGGCTAACGGTTGTATGACGTTCGACTGTCGGTTATGGATGGTCAACGGGAAAGTCGCCATTCTCGGAGAGCAGAGCAGCGAGGATACCGAGAAGGTGTACAATGAACTGATGACCGCGAATAACGAACTGGTTGTCAAATCCCGAGAGCTGACGCGACAGAAACGTGAGCTTGAGCATGCACGGGCGCGGTTGCAGGAGGCACTTGACGAGTTGGAGACCTCCTACTGGCATCTCAAGAAGATCCAGGAGGTGCTCCCGATCTGCATGGAATGCGGGAAGGTGAAAACCTCGGAGGCCGACTGGGAGGATGTCGTCGAGTATCTGCAACGGAACGCGCTGTTTCTAAGTCATGGCTACTGTCCGGATTGTGCCGAGAAGATGCGGAGGGAGTATGGGCTGGTCGAGGAGGATAGTGACGATGCTGGAGAACTTTCGTGAGCGCAGAGACCTGGCGGCCCGACTGCGCGACCTCGCGGCCGAGCAGGCGGAGGTCATAACCGAAGAGCTTCTGCGCAAGAACCCTCAGTGGCTCGAGCAGTTCGGCGAGGCTGCCCGCAAGAGCGGAATCGAGGACACCGCGTATCATCTGCAGTTTCTCGCCTCCGCAGTTGAGGCAGGCGCCCCCGAGGCATTCGCCGAATACGCGCGCTGGACCACTCGCGTACTCGCTTCTCGAGATATCGCCCCGGAGATGCTGGCCGAGAGTTTGCTGGAGATTCCCGAGAGCCTCGCCCCCGAGCTGAACGAAGAGCAGGGGCGTATCGTGCGCGAGGTCGTAGAGCGGGCGGCAGCGGAGTGTACCGCAAAGGCCGTGGTGGTCAGCGACCCGCGGGAGCGGATGAATGATCTGCAGAGCACCTACCTGCAGGCGATCCTGGAGGGCGATCGCAGGGCCGCCCAGCAGATCGCAATTGAGGCGCTGGACGCCGGATTAAGCCTGGCGGACCTGTACCGGGACGTGCTTCAGGAATGCATGTATGCGATTGGGGAGTTGTGGGAGACCAACCAGATCAGTGTCGCGGACGAGCACATGGCGACTGCGATCACGCAGACGGTCATGGCCGAAGTCTATCAGCGGGTGCCCTGGAGCGATGAGAGCAAAGGGCGGGTGGTTCTGACCGGCGTGCAGGGGGAGATGCATCAGATCGGCGCCCACCTTGTGGCAGACACGCTCGACATCAACGGCTGGGACGTGATGTTTCTGGGGGCCGACGTGCCGCACGATGACGTATTGATGTTCGTTGAGAAGCACGAGGCCGAGGTGCTTGGCATCTCCGCCACCATGCTCACCAACATTGGCCGTGTCACGGCGATGATCGACCATGTGCGGGAACGTTTCAATGACGATCTCCGAGTAATAGTGGGAGGCGCGGCCTTCGGGGCGCGACCGGATCTGTGGCAGGAGATCGGCGCCGACGGCTATGCGCTCGATCTTGCAGATGCAGTCAGGACTATCTCCAAACTGACGGATGAGCATACAATGTCGGATTGACGCAGCACCACGTACATGTGTGTGATGACACACAGCGGCTTTCCAGATAGAGGTTTGGCAGTAACACCTGGCGACTATCCTAGTATTGTATTATCAGGTGGGGCAGACGACTGGCCCCGCCGGATGAGCCGATTCCGTTATGTGGCTGGATACTCCGTGGCCGCCGCGAGGGGGCCGCGGAGGGTAGTGCCTGTACGCGAAAGGTGATGGTCGCGTCGGGGCAAGAGGAGGTGAGACAGTCCATGGACGCACGGGCTCACGCGCTCCCGCTGTCAGTGGCCGCCGCACTGGTCACATGGCTGCTGGACGCGATCGCAAGGAGCATGGTCTTCGGTAGTGGAAGTTTCATGGACTGCCTCGTGCTGGACCTCACCCCGTCTGAGTGGGCCGGCCGCGGTGTCGTGCTCTTGGTCTTCATTGTGCTGGGCGTGTTCCTCAGTGAATCGGAGAACGAGGTCGAGGAGCAGATCGAGGAAGAAGCGGAAAGCCTGGACATCGGTCAGTTCGCCTACGAGGCGGAGGTCATGATGCTCGGCCTCGATCTCGATGGGCGGATCACTCTCTTCAACCGGCGCTGCGAGAAGGTCACACAGTTCAATGCAGAGGCGATCATCGGTCGCGACTTCTTCGACGAATTCGTCCCCGCCCGTGCTCTTCCCGACCTGTTGCCGGCATTTACCTCGGTGATCGACAGAGGCACCGGCGTGAGGCGCGAGGTGCCCTGGCTCACGCGCACGGGCCAGGAGATCATCGTCAGCGTCGATCTCTCACCAGTCCACGACGAGCATGGAGAGGCTGTCGGCGTGGTCATGGTTGGCGAGGAGGTAACTGAGTACCGCCTGTCTGAGACGGAGTTGCTGGTCAGCCGCGAACCGTGGCGACCGCTGGCAGACAGCCTGATGGGCGACGGAATGGTGGCGCTGGACGAGCAGGGATACGCGACCTGGGTCAGCGAATCGCTGGCGGAGATGCTGGATGCTGACCGTGAGGAGTTGAAAGGTCAGCCAATCGCGTCGGTGCTGTCCGCGCGAGCGCCGGCGGATCTTCTGGACCTGATCGGCCGGTGCATCGAAAGCGGCGAAGCGGTTCGCGCTGAGTTTGAGGTCGCCGACAGCCACGGCCGGGATTTTCTCGTACAGGTCGCTTTTCAGCCGCTGGAAGCGGAGGAAAGCCGCGCAGGCGTCTTCGGGATTATACGCGATATAAGCGATCTGGCGCGGGAGGCAGACGGATCGAACGAGGCGCTCTCCGAGCGCGAAGCGGAGGTGGCGTCACTTCGCGAGGAGCTTGCGGCGGCGCAGAAGCGCGCAGATGAGATCGAGCGAGAGTGGCAGCGGCGTCTGGAGGAGGTCCGCGCGTCGGCGGGCCAGGAGCAGGATGAGCGGGTCGCGGAGCTTGGCGCGAAGCTCGAGGCCGCCGAGGCACGGGCGGAGGAGGCCCGCGAGCAGGCGCTGGCGGAGCAGCAGGAGACGATCGATGAGTTGACGGAGAAGCTGCAGGCAGCGGAGAACCGCGCGGAGGCGCTCTCCGAGCGCGAAGCGGAGGTCGCGTCACTTCGCGAGGAGCTTGCGGCGGCGCAGAAGCGCGCAGATGAGATCGAGAGCGAGTGGCAGCGGCGTCTGGAGGAGGTCCGCGCGTCGGCGGGCCAGGAGCAGGATGAGCGGGTCGCGGAGCTTGGCGCGAAGCTCGAGGCCGCCGAGGCACGGGCGGAGGAGGCCCGCGAGCAGGCGCTGGCAGAGCAGCAGGAGACGATCGATGAGTTGACGTCGCAGTTGTTCGAAGCCGAGCGCCGCATTGAGCAGGCGCGGGAGGCGGCGCGCCAGGAATTCGCCTCGCAACTCGCGGCGATGACCTCGGCAGTGGAGGAAGCTGAGGATCGCGCCGAAGATGCCCGCAAGGCGGGTCGAGAGGAAAGCGCGGAGGAGATTGAGGACCTGCGTGAGCGGCTGGCTGCGGCGCATGCTGACGCCGACGAGGCCGAAGCAGCGGCTGAGGACGAACGGAAGAAAGCCGAGACGTTGCGCGAGGACCTTGAAGAGGCCGAGCGGCGTGCTGCAGAGGCGGAGGATGAGGTGGAGGCCGTGACGCGCCGGAGCGAGGACGTCCGGGAACAGCTTCGCGAGGTGCAGGCACGCGCCGAGCAGGTCGAAGAAGTAGACGCGGAGCAGCGCCGGTATCGAGAGCATTTGCAGGCGCGTGTCGAGCAGACCGAGGACGAGATGGAGAAGCTGCGCGAGCGCGCGCAGTCGGAGGAAGCGCGCGCCGAGACACTGGCCGAAGACCTCGACGAGGCCCGCAGGCAAGCCCGGGAGGCCACTGAGGAAGCAGAGGGTCTGCGCGGGCGGGCTGAGCAGCTTCAGCAGGAGCTTGCAGAGGCCGAGGATCGGCTGGATGAGATGGAGCGCGACCGGACGCTCCGGGGGAAGCAAATCGAGCAGTCGCGTGAGAAGCTTGCCGCCGCGCAGGCCCGTGCCGAGGAGGCGGAAGAAGCTCTGGCCCGGCAGCGACAGCGCGCGGAGGAGCTTGAGCAGCGGCTGAGCGCTCTCCGTGAGGACGCGGAAAGCGAGCGGGCGAAGGCACAGCGGGAGATCGAGGCGCTCAGCAGGCGCCTTGATGAAGCAGAGGAACAGGCGGAGACTGAGCGGGAAGAGGCCCGCGAGATGGTCGAGCAACTGCGCGAAGGGCTCGAAGAGGCTCGCGCGCGGGCAGACAAGGTAGAGAAGAGCGCAGAGGAGGAGGTCGGGCGTCTGTCCGAAGAGCTTGCCTCGGCGAGGGCTGACCTCGAG
>CAZAHB010000277.1:0-6402 GCA_964484945.1 uncultured Armatimonadia bacterium
GGCGGCGATGCTGGAGCGTTCGTCGGGAGGCGTGACCTCCACGAGCATCGACCTCACGCCGGCGGCGATGGAGCGCGAGGTCGAGGACCCGCGGACGGGGGAGAAGAAGGTCGTGCGCCCCGGCTACATCCCTCACCCGGAGGGGGTGGTCGGCGGCGGGAACCTGGTCAACTGGCGCAAGCTGGACTCGTAGCGAACTCCACCACCCGACGCAACCGAAAAGGAGCTGCCGAGAATGGCACATCCCGATGAGGTGTATCGCGAGCAGGCTCAGAATATTCTGTTTATGTTGGAGAGGACACCGCCTCCGCAGATTCAAACTGGGCGCGCGGTGCTTTACATCCCGCCCAAGCGCGTGGCTGTCCGCTGCGACAAGTTCCCTGAAGAAGCAGTGCCGGCAATGGTCGTGGCCGAGGCGGAACTGCCGACGCTGGTACTGGAGGGCGCGGAGCAGCACGTGGAGGACGCGTGGTATGTCAAGTGCCCGGCGGGCTGTGCGGCGGGTGAGGAATGTGACGAATGTCCCGACGACCGTGGCGCGGTGAAGGCGCGGGTGCGGGTCGACGAAGAGGAGTGCGGGGAGGAGGCTGGCTCCTCTCCGTCTACCCGCGTGAAAGATCTGCTTTGCGGCCTGCGCTTAGGTCGAACGCTGGACGGCGACTCGCGCGAGCGGTCGGCGATCGACGAAGAGGAGTGCGGGGAGGAGTCCCCGGACGCCGAGACTACGGAGGAGGCTTCGGCCGGTCCTGAGTTGTCCGACGACTGGCCCATCCAGAAGATCGCCAACTGGTTTGATGAGCAGGGTGCGCGCAAGATGCTCGCAGAGGCGGCGGAAGAGTATCGCCCCGTGCGTTGGATCGGCGTGAACCCGACGAAGACGCCTGACACCATTCTTCAGGTAGTGGCGGAGACCGACCTGAAGATCAGCGGCGTGCCGGTATATGTGGCGCCGTGGCAGGCCGAATGCGATCCTGTCGTCACGTTGTTCAATGTCCCGCGACCGGGCGGAGAGGACATACCGCAGCTGGTTGACGCCCCCGAAACCGACAGGCCGCTGCTTGTGTGGCGCTTCGACGCCTTGGCAGAGAGTACCATCATTGAACACCGGTTCCAGGAACTCGCACGCCTCGCGGATCGCCGCGGCTGGGACCTGCAGGCCGTCGGGTCCGAGACCGAGGACCTGGTGTTGGAGGGGCGGTCGCTGTTGGGCGAAGACGCCGAGGACTGCGCCGGCGATCTCACACAGGCTTTCCGACGCGCAGGACACTATCTCGAAAACGGTCTCGGCGGACTGACGAGTGACGAGGGCGACACCGAACCCGCTCCGCCTGACGAACCGGACTGCTCGGTGCAGCCCTGCGACGGCGCGGTCACACAGCACGTCGACGGCAAGCCCTACTGCAATGCGCACTCGCCGGGAGAAGGCGCCGAAGACGGTGATACCGATGAGTGACCACAGGCCGTGGCACGAGGACCCCGAATACACCGCCGTCTGCCACGAGGCGGACATGGACGGGCTCGGCTGTGCGCTGTTGCTCGATCAGTTCACGGCCATCGAGAACATCGAGTTCGCAAACTACCCGCTGTCGGAGGGCCTCGGCGCGGAGGGGAAGGTCGTCGTCTGCGACCTGGGCCTGCCGCCCGACAGCCCCGCGTGGCAGAATCCCGATCTCGTGGTCTTCGACCACCACGCGGAGGCACCGGAGGGGGCCGAAGCTCTCGTGGTGGAGGCGCATGACGACGGCGACCGTTGTGGCGCGATGCTGCTGTATCTGGCGCTGCAAAACAAACTCTACGGCGACCGCAGACCGTGGGAACGCTTCGTGGCGATGGTGAACGCGGGGGACCTCTACGACACCGAGTCCGAGCTTTTCCCGAAGTCGCGCAATTACACCTGGCTGCTCAACAAACTCGGCATGTCACGCCTGTTCGGCATAGCGCGGGCGAACGTGGAGGGATTCCTCGACCTGCCCGACGCGATCCTCGCCGTCGTGGACAGCGCGCGAGCACGAGAGAATGCCAAAGCCTACGACGCGGCGGCGGCGCTGGCGCGTTCGTTTGACCACGAGGGCCTCCCTGAGTTCGTGATTACACTCCTCTCCGGCGGCGACCGCTCCGAGGTGCTTTCACGGGTGGCGGAGGCCTACGGCAAGCCCGTGGTGGGCCTGTGTCTCTCCGACATCTCCGGGCCGGAGAAGCGCGTCGAGGCGTCCGTTCGCGACCCGAACGGGCAGGCGCGAGAGATCGCGCAGGCTTTCGGCGGAGGCGGCCACCGCGAGGCGGCCGGCTTCGAGATGGACCTGGCGGACGCGATGAGCATGTGGGTGCGAGGCACCGCGTAGCTCACCACGAAGACTGACGTCCCACACAATCACGGCGCCCCCGGACGCACTTCGGGGGCGCTTCCGCATGTACGCACCTTCTCAAATCGTGAGGGAGAGCCATGGCAGCCAACGACAACAAGCAGCCTCGCCTCCCGCAGATGGAGCAGCAGGCGCACCTGCTCGGCGGCGGCGCAGGGCAGGACACACCGTACGTCCAGGACCCGCTCCTCAAGTCATTGCGCAAGCCCCAGATGCCTTCGGGCATCCCCCATCGCCACATACCCGGCGCGAACCGCATGGCCGGATACAAGGGCCTCGCCGACCCGCGCAAGTCGACGCAGATCAGCTTCGACGTGCTGGAGATGATGGGCCGGGCGCATATCGTGCGCGCCATCATCCAGCACCTCGTGCGAGCGGCCACGCGCTACGCGCGGCGGCCACGACGGCGGGGCGATTACGGCTTCCGGATCGAACTGGCCGACCCCGAGAAGGAGATGACCGCCGCCGATCGCGCGGAGGCGGAGGCGCTCACGCAGTTCCTGCTCCGCGGCGGCTACGATTACCTGCGCACCACGGACGGGCAGATCGCCCGCTGGGACGGACGCGCGGAGGAACACGCCCTGCGCTTCGATCAGTTGCTGGGTCTCATCGTGGAGGACTCGCTGCTCTACGACGCGGCCGCGATCCGCATGGAGGCCCCGGAGGAGCCGCAGTTGCACCCGATTTACCAGGAGTTTCCCGAGGCGCGCGAACACGGCAGCCCCCATCCGCCGGTGTGGTTCGGGCCCGTGCCCGGCAAGCGCGTGCGGAAGGCCGCGACCGTCTACCATGACGAGGAGAAGACCGTAGAGCGGGCCGGTGGGCGCCTGCAGCCCGCCGCCAACGCCAGCGAGTACACGGCGGAGATCCGCGAGGAACTCGGCCAGCACGTGGCGTGGGTGGAGCTTGGGCAGGACGGCAATGTGGCCCGCGAGTACACGGCCAACGAACTGGCGTATTTCGTCCGCAACATCAAGTCCGACACCTGGACGGTCGGCTACGGGCGTTCCGAGTTGGAGTATCTGGTGGAGGTCGTGACCGGTCTGGCGTCGGGCGTGTCCTACAACGTCGAATATTTCACCCAAAATCACGTCCCGGACGGCATCCTCGCGCTCTCGGGCGAGTGGGGCGAGGAGCGCCTCAAGCAATTTCAGGCCGACATCGTGACGCAGGTGGGCGGGCCGGGCAAGTACCACAAGCTCCCGCTGCTCTTCTCGGATAGCCCGGAAGCGAAGGCCGCGTTTGTGGGCACCAAGGACGCCTCGCGGCTCGACATGTACTGGGAGAAGTGGATTTCGTGGGTCATCACCGCGATCTGCTCCCTCTACGGTCTCGCGCCGGAGGCGATCTGGTTTCAGTCATTCCGCGGCGCGTCGAACTCGCTGCAGGAGGCCGACCCCTCGACGCGCATCCTCCACGGCGAAGACAGCGGGTTCGTGCCGATCATGCTCGCGCTGGAGTCGTTCGTGACCGAGAGGCTCGTCTGGCCGATCGACTCCCGCTTCCGCTTCGTGTTTACCAACCTCCGCGAGCGTGACGAGGCGGCGCAGTGGGGTTTGACCGAACGGAAACTCTCCTCCGGGGTGTACACGGTGAACCGGGCGCTCACGGAAATGGGCGAGCCGGAGATCAAGGACCCGATGGACAAGGAGCTTTGGAGCCTCATCGAGCGGCGCGTGGAGCGCCAGTGGCCGGCCACCAAGTCCGACAAGCCGGCCCGCGAGCGCACCACCGAACAGGTCTACGAGCACTTCGGCGGGGAGTTCGCCAGTTGGCCCGACGCGCCGGGGCCCGTGGTGCCGCAGGTGTACATGCAGGAGTTCGGCCAGCAGATGGCCGGCGGGGAAGAGGATATGGACCCGATGGCGATGATGGGCATGGGTCCGGACGCTGTGGGGCCGGGGGGTGACCCCGGCCCCGGCGGTTTCGACGATGAAGGCAGCCCCGACGCGGCCGGGATGTCGTTGGGTGGCGACGATCCTGCCGGCCCCGCTGATGAAGACCTGCTGTCGCAGTTTCTGCCGCCGGGCATGGAGAAGTCCGTGCCCTCGAAGCCGGCGGGGAAGAACCAGCGACCGCCGGAGGGCCTGGAGGACGTGCTGAAGGGCCTCGGATGGGCGGCGACGATGGAGGGTGCTGGTGACGCCGCTGGCGGCGCTGGCGCGGATATGGAGAAGTCGGTTCCCCCGGGCATGACCACCCAGCGCGTAGACACTGACGATCTGGCTGCTCAGCGAACACGGCGAGGTGTGCTGGGGCGCGTGCTCGCGCGGCTCGACGCCTGGCGCGGGGCCGTGGCTCGACGCCTGGCGATGGGGGATTGATGATGCGTATAGTATCGACGGTTCGCCTGCTGCTGTTCGTGACCGCCGCCGTGCTGGGTGCGATCACGGTCGTGTGGGCGCAGACATCCGGTGGCATGGTCGCGGACGCCACGGAGACGGCCGACAACCTCACCACGATCTACGGCGCCGCCGCGTTGATTTTCGGCCTCGCGCTGGCCTACGGGGAGATGCGCTGGCGGCTGGGGGCTGTCGAGGCGCTTGCCGATGACAACTGCAGGCGCCAGGAGGCGCACGAGGATGCTGTGGATCGCCGCTTGGACGCGCTCGAGACCAAGCGCGACGAGCAGCACCACGAGTTGATGGACGAGATCAGACGCCTGCGGAGGTGAGTGTCGATGCGACGCGGCGATCCTCTCAGGCGCTATCTGCGCGAGATGCCCGAACGCGCCGGCTACACCGGGCCGGAGGTTATCCCGGCCGTGGCGCAGGGCGTGGGCGCGGAGAAGATGCAGCAAGAGGCGCGCAAAGCGAAGGCGCGCTCTCAGCAGATACGCTCGGACCTGCAGGACCAGGCGGTGGCGATGTTCAGCGCCTACCGGCGGGCCGTGGAGGGTGGCGAGGGCGAGGACCTCGAAGACCTGCGCGCGACCGTGGAGCGGGGCCTGAAGGCCTCCATCCGGCAGGCCTACGGGGAGCAGTTCAGGCTGGGTAAGCGGTACGGATGGAACTGGGAAGACCTCGACGCCGCGGAGGAGAAGTTCGTGCAGCGGCTGCGCCGCGAGGAGTACGTCTTCGTGAAGCGCTTCCTCGACGACATCGAGAGCGGGAACCTCACGATGCCGCTGGAGCAGCGGGCGGGGCTCTACGGCAACGCCGGTGACGAGGCGTTCTGGCAGGGCTACCTCTACGCCGACCAGTCGCGAGGGCGGTACATCCACTGGAGGACACACGAGGCCGAAAGTTGTCCAGATTGTCTGTTTCTGGCCGGCGAACTGCCGCCCGAGGAGCTCGCAAAGTACGGCAACCCGAACCCCACGCTGCAGCACGGTGGGCGGTGGGGCACGGGCGATTACTCCGCACAGGAACTCGCGCGACTGGCGATCGTGCCGCAGGGCGGGGAGCTTCGATGCACTACGAACTGTCAATGCGAACTTGAGGCGACGGTGCGCCCGAAGGGCACGCCGCAGACGCAGGTGCAGCGGGTGCCGTTCAGGTCGCTGGCGCCGAAACACGTCGAGCCCGAGTACGAAAAGAAGCGCAGTCGCTACCGGACGAAGCGCATCCAGCGCGACGGGACGGTCGAGCGGGGGCGGGGCGGGCTGGAGAAGTCGCTGCTGGGGGCCATCTGGAGCGACATTGTGAAAGGGATGCGGCGATGAAGAGGCTACGGCTTGCAACGGTGCTGGTTGCGCTACTCCTGGTGGCCGCAGGCTGTCGCGACAAAGACATCCAGCCGGTCCCCGAACCGCCTCCGACGCAGGAGGAACTCCACACCGCAGAGGTGGCGGACTGGCTTGCGATGATTCGCGAGGCGGGCCTGACCGGGTACGCGGACATCGGTAGCACCATGCTCGCGGAGGGCAGGATAGAGTTCGTCGCGCCGCCGAAACCCCTGCCGCGTGAGGCATATGCGTGGGCGGACCTGCGACAGCCGAGGCGAATATTACTCAACTCATCTATGTGGACGAAGTTTCCGACCACGCTCGACAGGGCGACGATATTGCTCCATGAGTTGATTCACGTGAAGTCTGGCG
>CAZAHB010000278.1:0-6290 GCA_964484945.1 uncultured Armatimonadia bacterium
ACCGCGACGTCGATGTGCCCGAGAAGCTGCGCACCACTGACGCGGCCGAGGTGTACGCCGCGGACGATATCGACATCGTGGTGGAGACCATCGGCGGGATCGAGCCGGCCACCGATTTTGTGATGCAGGCCATCGAGCACGGCAAGAGCGTCGTCACCTCCAACAAGGAGATGATGGCCAAGCGTGGCTCGGAGATCCTCGACGCAGCCGACCAGGCCGGTGTGGATGTAGAGTTCGAGGGCGCCGTAGGCGGCACCATCCCTATCATCCGCGCCCTGAAAGAGAGCCTTGAGGCCAACCGGATCGAGGAAGTCACCGGTATCCTGAACGGGACCACCAACTACATCCTCACGCGAATGACCGACGAGGGCCTCGACTACGACACCGTGCTCGCCGATGCCCAGGAGCGGGGCTACGCGGAGGCCGACCCCACCAACGACGTCGAGGGCATCGACGCGAAGTACAAGATCGCAATCCTCTCGGCCATCGCATTCGGCAGGCGCATCAACTACGATGAGATCTACTCCGAGGGGATCACGCGCGTCGCCGCCACCGACATCGACTACGCCACGGAGATGGGCTACGCGATCAAGCTTCTCGCCACGGCCCGAAGGACCGACGACGAGCGCCTCACCGTCAGTGTGCATCCCGCCCTGGTCCCCCAGGAGCATCCGCTGGCAGAGGTCAACGGGGTCTTCAACGCGGTGTGGGTCGTCGGCGACGCCTGTGACGAGGTCATGCTCTACGGGCGCGGCGCCGGCGCTCTGCCGACCGGTTCGGCGGTCGCGGGAGACGTGCTCGACTGCGCCCGCAACGTCCTCTCGGGCACGCGCGGTCGCGTGCCCTGCACCTGCGAGGGTACCGCCGATATTGTGCCGGTCGAAGAGATGGTCACACGAAACTATGTGCGCATGCGCGTGAAGGACCGCCCCGGAGTGCTGGGCTCGATCGCCACCATCTTCGGACAGGAAGGCGTCTCCATCGAATCGGTCGTCCAGCGCGGCGGCTCGAAGAACGGCCTCGCCGAGATCGTGTGGATCATGCACGAAGGGCCCGAGCGCAACCTGCACTCGGCGCTGGGCGCCATCGGGCAACTCGGCATCGTCGATGACGTCTGCAGCATCCTGCGGGTGATCAACTGATGGAGGCTTCAACAAAGGACATTACGTGGCCGGGTGTCATCGAACATTACGCGGACTGGCTGCCGGTCAGCGACGCGACACCGCGGGTCACGCTGCTTGAGGGCAACACACCACTGATCCGCAGCGAGGTGCTCGCGGAGCGACTGGGCGGCAACGTCGATCTGTACTTCAAGTACGAGGGCGTCAACCCCACCTGCTCCTTCAAGGACCGCGGGATGACAATGGCGGTCTCGAAGGCCGTCGAGGAGGGCGCGAAGGTCACCATCTGCGCCTCCACCGGCAATACATCCGCGGCCGCGGCGGCCTACTCGACCCGGGCCGGGATCCAGTCGGTGGTGCTGCTGCCGGACGGCTACGTGGCGCTGGGCAAGCTCGCCCAGGCGCTGGCCTACGGCGCGCGCACGATCGCCATCGACGGGGACTTCGACGATTGCCTCGCACTGGTGAAGGCGATCTCCGACGAGTACCCGGTCGCGCTGGTGAACTCGCTTAACCCGTATCGCCTGCAGGGGCAGAAGACGGCGGCGTTCGAGGTCTGCGACTGGCTCGGCGGCGCGCCGGACTACCACGCACTGCCCGTGGGCAATGCCGGCAACATTACAGCCTACTGGATGGGCTACTCGGAGTACCACGCGGCCGATGTGACTGACAGTCGCCCGGCGATGCTGGGCTTCCAGGCGGCGGGGGCCTGCCCGGTGGTGACCGGCGAGGTGTGCGAGAAGCCCGAGACGGTCGCGACGGCGATCCGGATCGGCAACCCCGCGCGCTGGCAGGAGGCCTCCGACGCGCTGGACGAGAGCGAGGGCCAGATCCACGCGGTCACCGATGACGAAATCCTGGAAGCCTACCGGGAGCTTTCCGGTGAAGAGGGCATATTCTGCGAGCCGGCATCGGCCGCATCGTGGGCAGGGCTGAAGAAGCTGTCCGCCGAAGGATTCTTTGACGGGAAGGATTGCACCATCGCCGCGACCCTCACCGGTCACGGCCTGAAGGACCCGGACATGGCCGTAGAGATGGCGCAGAAGCCCGAGAAGGCGCCGAATGATCTCGGGGCGGTCGTGGAGATGCTTGGACTCGCGTAGTCAAGGGAAAAGTGAACAGTGAAAGGTGAAAAGGGGACGGCGACGGCGTGACGTCACTGCCGTTTGTAGGACGGGCTTCCAGCCCGTCGCCGTTGGCAGGTAGCGGTTTGCACGAAATGTAACCGGGGCGGAGGAAAGCGAACTCAGCAAGCGAGGGAGGCTGGGCCGTATGGCGAGTGGACCCGAAAAGGTTGTCATGAAAACCGATCTGCCGGGAGCGATCTCCCGCAGAGAAGGCAAAGTACGCGACATCTACGAGTACGAGGACGGACT
This sequence comes from uncultured Armatimonadia bacterium, assembly GCA_964484945.1. Lineage (GTDB taxonomy): Bacteria > Armatimonadota > Zipacnadia > Zipacnadales > UBA5352 > UBA5352. The sequence goes on from CAZAHB010000278.1 coordinate 2,498, forward strand.
GCTGCTGGTAGCGACCGACCGCGTCTCCGCATTCGATGTGGTCATGCCCACCGGCATCCCCGATAAGGGGAAAGTTCTGACCCAGGTATCCGCGTTCTGGTTTGACAAGACCAAACACATCATCCCCAACCACCTGATCTCCACCGACGTCGCCGACTTCCCCGAAGAGGTGCAGCCCTACGCGGATATGCTCGAAGGCCGCAGCATGTGGTGCCGGAAGGCCGAGGTCGTGCCCGTCGAGTGCGTCGTGCGCGGGTACCTCGCCGGCAGCGCCTGGCGCGCCTATCAGCGCGGGGAGACCTACTGTGGATACAACTTCCCCGAGGGCCTGCGGGAAGCCGAGAAGCTCGACAACCCGCTCTTCACACCCTCCACAAAGGCCGAAGAGGGCCACGATATCCCCATCACCATGGAGCAGTGTGTAGAGCTTTGCTGCGAAGAAGACGCCATGGCGATGGAATCCAACTCCATCCAGCTTTACAAGTATGCCTGGGAGCACGCGAAACAGAACGGGCTGCTGCTGGCGGACACGAAGTTCGAGTTCGGCCGCATCGACGGCGAGCTTGTTCTCATCGACGAGCTTCTCACACCCGACTCATCCCGCTACTGGGACGAAGAGCAGTGGGAGCCGGGCAACCAGCCCGTGGGCTTCGACAAGCAGTACCTGCGCGACTGGCTCGACAGGCTCGATGACTGGGACAAGACCCCACCCGGGCCGGAGCTTTCCGGCGAGATCGTCGCGGAGACGCGTGAGCTGTATCTGGAGCTGATGGAGCGGCTGACCGGCCGAAGGCCGTGAGGTGCGCAGTGTGACCGAACAGCGCGACCCGCTGCACGAGCGCGTGCTCGAAGCTGTCGAGCGTTACGACCTTCTCGACGGCGTTGAGAGCGTGCTCGCCGGCGTATCCGGTGGCCAGGATTCGGTCGCGCTGCTGCATAGTCTCGTGGCGCTGTACCCGGATCTGCGCATCGCTGCCGTGCACGTGCATCACGGCATACGCCGGGAGAGCGCCGACCGGGATGCCGCATGCGTGCGCGGACTGTGCGCCAGCCTCGATGTGGAGGTTTTCGTCACGCACAGGGATGTCCCCGCGGAAAGCGAACAGAGCGGCCTGAACGCCGAACAAGCGGGCCGCGTGGCGCGTTATGAAGAATACGGGAGAGTGACTCGCGAGCATGGATTTGATCGCATTGCCACCGGCCACACCGCCACAGACCGCGCCGAGACCCTTCTGCTGAATCTCTTCCGTGGCGCGGGCCTGCGAGGGCTCAGTTCGATCCCGCCCGTACGCGGGGAGATCATCCGCCCGCTGATCATGGCCACGCGCGAGCAGACCGGGGCCTACTGCACACGCCACGGGTTGCTGACATGCACCGATGAGAGCAACCTCGACCCCGATTACGCGAGGCGCAACGCGATCCGCCTGAGGCTGATGCCGATGGTGAGGGAGCAGTTCCCGGGGGCCGAGGACGCGCTGATTCGAGCCTGTGAAGCCGTGGAAGAGGAGCTTGACTGGACCGATCCGCTCCTGCGCGACCTGCTGAATGGGGCGATCATCGATCGCGGCGAGGACTGCCTGACGCTCGACGTGGAGGCGCTCGCCGATCAGCCAGACGGCGCGCTGCACCGAGTGCTTCGGATGGCGCTGGAGGACGTTCGCGGCGACCTTGAGGGGCTCTCGCGAGAACACATCGAGCGGATCGCCAACTTGACTCACAGCGGCGAGACCGGCTCGGTGGTGGAACTTCCAGGCCAGTTGCGTGTGCGTAAACAATACGATGTTTTCTCGATCGAGCCGGACGTTCCACATCGCGATTATCCGCAGGAATCTGCGGCGGTGAGGGTGCCGGGCGAAACCACGCTGCCACGCCGAGGCGTAACGGTCAAAGCCGAGCGCGCCGAGGCACCGGCGGACTTCGCGGCCGATGACCCTCTAACGGTGTACGTGGGCGCGGATGCAGCGCAGCCGGGGCTCACCGTGCGAAATCACCGGCCCGGCGAACGCTTTATTCCGCTGGGGATGACCGGAAGTCGTAAGTTGCAGGATTTTTTCGTGGATGAGAAGGTTCCGCGGCACAGGCGCGACCGGATCCCGGTCGTTGCGAGCGGCGATGGCCAGATTCTGTGGGTCGTCGGCCACCGGCTCGCTGAGCCTGCGCGCGCGGAGGCCGGCGAACCCGCCGTCCGGCTGACCGCGCAATTTGAGCCGCGGGACGAGGAGGACGCTTGATGCGACGCAATACAATCGTGACCATCCTGGTCGTGCTCGCCGTGGCCTACGTGTTCTACATGATTCCGCGTCTGGCCACCGAACAGACCACGGTTAAGGAATATGAGTACTACACGGACTTTTACGATGCCTTTACCGAAGGCCACATCTCCACCGTCAAGGTGGTGACAGGCCAGACCGCCGAGGGCGAGTTCAAAGCGGACGCCCCCGTCGAGTTCGACCGCTACACCGTGCAGGTACCTCCCGACGAGGAACTTGTCTCGCGCCTGCGATCCGTGAAAGAAGAAAAGGGCCTCGATGTAAAGATCGCGGCCAAAGAGGTCGGCCTGGGCGAAAGGATCCTCACCGTGGCCGGGACCTATCTGCTGCCGCTGATACTGCTGATCCTCTTCTGGGTCTTCATGGTGCGGCAGATGAACAACAGCCGCGGACAGGCGCTGAATTTCGGCCGCTCCAAGGCGCAGATGGTGGGCGACCACTGGGAGCGCGTGACCTTCGACGACGTTGCCGGCATGCACGAGGTCAAAGAGGAGCTTGAGGAGGTCGTTGCGTTCCTCAAGCAGCCGGAGCGCTTCCGCCGCCTCGGCGCGAAGATCCCTCGGGGAGTTCTGCTGGTCGGCCCTCCGGGCTGTGGCAAGACGCTCCTGGCCCGTGCGGTCGCCGGTGAGGCCGGTGTGGCATTCTTCTACATGTCCGGGTCGGACTTCGTCGAGATGTTCGTCGGCGTGGGCGCCTCCCGCGTGCGGGACCTGTTCGAGCAGGCGAAGGCACACCTGCCGGCGATCATCTTCATCGACGAGTTGGACGCGGTCGGGCGCCTGCGCGGCGCTGGTCTCGGCGGCGGCCACGATGAGCGCGAGCAGACGCTCAATGCGCTGCTGGTCGAGATGGACGGCTTCGACCCGGCCGATGACGTGATCCTGCTGGCGGCCACGAACCGACCGGATATCCTGGACCCGGCGCTGCTCAGACCGGGGCGCTTCGACCGGCAGATCGTCGTTCCGATGCCGGACGTCAAGGAGCGCAAGGAGATCCTCGAGATCTACGTCAAGGACAAGCGCGTCGCCGATGACGTTGACCTGGAGATCTTCGCGCGCCGCTCGGTCGGCTTCTCAGGCGCGGATATCGAGAACATGGTCAACGAGGCCGCGCTGCTGGCCGGTCGAAAGGACAAGGAACTCATCGAACGCGAGGACTTCGATGAGGCCGTGGAGCGGATCATCGCCGGTCCGGAACGCAAGAGCCGCGTGATTCAGGACAACGAGCGGAAGATCCTCGCCTATCACGAGGCCGGACACGCGCTGGTGGGGCAGCTTCTGGAGGACTTCGACCCCGTGTACAAGGTGACCATCCTGCCCCGCGGGATGTCGCTGGGGTACACGATCTCGCTGCCGGAGGATGACAAGTATATAACGTCGAAACAGCAGATGCTCAACCGGATGACGCAGGCGCTTGGCGGCCGGGCGGCCGAGGAGTTGGTGCCCGGCGAGCTTCACTCCGGGGCGCATCAGGACCTGGAGGTCGTCTCCAAGATCGCGCGCTCGATGGTCACCGAATACGGG
>CAZAHB010000279.1:0-6276 GCA_964484945.1 uncultured Armatimonadia bacterium
GGCGATCGCTCTCCTACGCTACCCAGACCGAACAATCCTAGCGCGACCGACATACCGACCCCGCCCCCGCAACGCAATACCCCGCAACGACCTCCGGCAGGTCCCGCGGCTCTGGTAGCGAACTATGCCACGGCTTTGAGACCGACCGAGGAGGAGTTCGTCATGCGCGCCGTCGCGGTTACGTCGCCTGAGCCGCTTATCGCCGGAACCATGTCCACCTGGCACTGTGAGATTGTCCATCGCGGAGCGCCCGTCGAGTCGGGCGGTTGTGTGAAGATCGGCTACGACCTGCGCGGCGAGTCCGGCTACGACGCATTCCCGCAATCCGAGGACCCGTCTGCCGAGAACTACGCGACCTGCGAGGGCCCGGACGGGGTTGCCCTGCGGCTCGAAGGCTACCGCTCGCAGCACGCGAGGCATGGAGCGGACACGCTGGAGGAGAAGATCGAGAGCGAGTCGTACTTCTGGCGGGACCTGCTCGGGATGTACTCCTCTCTGAACCTGCACATCCTGAAGATCGAGGTCGTCGAGGGCACTCTTCGGAGCGGGGATACGCTGCGCGTGACCTGCGGCGACACCTCCAGAGGGTCTCCGGGCATGCAGGTGCCCGGCCAGGCCAAAGCCGACTGGCGCCACTGGGTGGTCCTCCAGCGCAGCGAGAGCGCGGAGCTTGAGCTTCTCGGAGGCGATGTTCTGGTGGTGGAGCCCGGCGAGCCGGAGCGGCTCCACGTGGTCGCGCCGTCGATCGCATCACCCGACGAGGAGATCACGGTGGCGCACGTGGCGCTCGATGCCATGGGCAATCCCGTGCGCAGCGTCCGCGGGCAGTTCCCGGCGGCCATCACCGAGCCGGAGCCATTCGACTGCCCGGAGGGCAAGCACATGGTGGACCGTATCCGCCTCGAGGACGAGCGCGTCGGCCTGGAGGGGCAGTCGAACCCCATCGAGCTTGTCGAGGAGCCCGAGTATCGGCTCTACTGGGGCGAGATCCACGGCCACACCTGCCTCTCCGATGGCGGCCAGCGGACGCCGGACCAGTTCTACCACTGGGGCCGGGACACCGCCATGCTCGACTTTTGCGCCATCAGCGATCATGACTTCGGCATCGCCCTGTATGACCCGGACAGGTACTGGCAGATCATCTGCGAGGCCGCGCGGGACTTCAACGAGTCCGGGCGCTTCGTCACACTGCCCGGGTGGGAGATCTCGCACGCGGGGCTGACCGACGAAGAGTTCTACGGCCATAAGAACATCTACTTCCTCGACGAGGACGCTCCGTTCTGGTCGTCCAGCCCATACGGCAAGTGGCGCGCGAGCCAGACCTACACGCACATCGAGGAGCTTGTCGAACGGCTCGAGGACTGGGGCGGGCAGTTCATGCTGGTGGACCACACCTCGCACATGTTCACCGACTGGGACCGCTTCGTGGAGAATTACACGCGCCTCGTGGAGGTCTACTCGTTCTTCGGAGGCTCCGAGGCGATGGATGTGCCCTGCCCGGTCGGCCCGTTGACCGAGGGCAATACCGCCCGCGACGGCCTCAACCGCGGCCTGCAACTGGGCTTTACCGGGGGGACTGACACCCACATGGGCCCACCCGCGGCCTATCGCGAGACGAGCTCCGGCCGCGGCCAGATCCCGGGACTCACCGCGGTCTGGGGGACGGAGCTTTCGCGCCACGCGATCTGGGACGCCCTGTGGAACCGGCGAACCTACGCGGTGCGCGGCGAGCGCATCCTGCTGCACACGGCGGTCAACGGGGAGATGATGGGCGGTCAGGCGCGTTTGCAGGCCCCCGATGATTCGCGTCGAATCGCTATATCAGTGGCCGGGACGGCGCCGATCGAGACCGTTGATCTCATCCATAACGGTTCGACCCTGCGCTCATGGACGGGCAAAGGCCGCTGGGACATGTCGATTGAGTTTGAGCACGATGGCCGAATGGCGGGCCTCGAGGCCGCGCCGGATCGCGGCTATTACTACGTTCGCGTGATTCAGGAGGGCGGCGGTGTGGCGTGGTCAAGCCCGACATGGGTGAGGCTGCCACGCTGACGGCCCGCGGTGGAGGAGTGAGCGCACGTGCACGGATGGCGCATCGGGAAAATATTTGGCATCAACATCGAGATCCACTTCACATGGCTGATTATCTTCGGCCTCATACTGTCGGCGGTGATCCAAAATATCGGCGTCGAAGCGCCGGAGGCGTCGCGGGCGAATCTTTGGATAACCGCGATCATCACCACCCTCCTGTTCTTCGTGTGCCTGGTGCTGCACGAGCTGTCACACTCGCTGATGGCCAACCATCTCGGCGCGGACGTCTCGCGGATCACGCTGTTCGTCTTCGGCGGCGTCTCGCAGCTCAAAAAGGAACCCGACAGCCCATCAGCGGAGTTCAAGGTCGCGATCGTCGGGCCGCTGACAAGCGTGGTGCTGGCCGGCGTCTTCTGGGTGGTGTACATGGCGCTTGAGTCACTGGGTGTGCCACGGGTGTGGTGGACCGCCAGCCGCTGGGTGGCAGGCATCAACCTCGCACTCGCGATCTTCAACATGCTCCCGGGCTTCCCCCTCGACGGCGGCCGGGTGCTGCGTTCGATACTCTGGGGCGCGTGGGACAACCTCGAACGCGCCACCCGCGCGGCATCGACCGCCGGGCAGATCTTCGGTTACATCATGATCGGCCTCGGCTTCATGGCGGTCTTCGCCGGCCAGTGGGGCGGATTGTGGCTCGTCGCCCTCGGCTGGCTGCTGTCCAGCGCCGCCGCGGGCAGCTACCAGCGCCTGCAGCTTCAGCAGACGCTCGGTGATGTCTACGTCCACGACCTTATGAGCAGTCCGGTTCAGACGATCCCCGCCGACACCGACCTCGACACCGCGGCGAACGATTACTTCATGACCGCGCGCTTCACCGCATTCGGTGTCGAGCGCGACGGGGACATCGTCGGGATCGTGCGCATGGAGGACCTGCAGGAGATCCCGCGCGATCAGTGGCAGACGACCACGGTCTCCGAGGCCATGCGGGAGCTTGAGCGGGAGACCATGACCGTTGACTCCGACGAGGAGGCCGTGCACGCGATGATGCAGATGGCCGAGCATGACCTCGGGCGGGTGCTCGTCACCGACCAGTCGCGCGACATCATCGGCATCCTCAGCCAGAGTGATATCCGCCGGCTTGTGAAGGTCAAGAGCGGCCTCGGAGTGTGAACGGCCGGGAAGCGGGAACCGGGTACCGGGAATCGGGGAACGACGCCGGGCCTGTCGGGTTTTCCGGTAATGATTGAAGGCTGACGGGCAGGATGCCCGTCCTACAAACGACAAACGAGCCCACGACCGACACGGTCGTTGCCGTCCGGAGGTCGGGCGTGCCCACGCCCGACGCCGCGCAGTGTATTCTCGGGGCCGGGGCTGACGGACAGGATGCTCTCCCTGCAAACGGTCTCAAAACGGTTGTTTTGCCACCAACATGAAGAAACGAGGAATGACACCGTGCAGCGTGTGCTGAGGGTAATTGTGCTGGTGCTCGTGACAGTCTCAGGCGTCGCCGCCGCCGACGGGATCGACCATGATGCCGCGATGGACTTCGAGACCCCCGACGCGTGGCAGAGCGCGCCGGAGTTGCTCGACCTGTTCCCCGAAGAGAACCTGTGGCTGTCGCGCCATACCACGTACGCGGAACTGGCGGGCGGCATAACGCTGTCCGACGAACACGTGCTGTCCGGTGAGATGTCCGGCCGATGGGCCAATCACCCCCGCTACCCGACGATCCACACGCGCTCGGTACCGGGCGACTGGAGCCCATACAGCGGCCTCTCCGTGCAGATCTACTCGGAGGAAGCGACCGGCGAACGGATCACCGTGGGCGTGCTCTCCAATAACGAAGCGACACTGCACGATGACTGGCTGGTGGCCGACTTCGTCGTTGACTGGACCGGCTGGCGAGAGGTAGCGATGGCGTTTGATGACTTCCGAGACCTCGGTTCACCTGTCGGCCTGGCGAGCGTGCAGGGGCTGTACTTTTTCACCAGGGCCTTCGACCGCCAGCCGAACCCCTACACCGTCCTGCACCTGGACGACATCACGCTGCTCGACGAAGCGCCCGCGACCTCATCAGCCGCATCGCCGGAGACCGAGGAGCACGCGATGCCGGTCAGCCTCCGCGTTCCCGAGTTCGATGAAGCGAAGATGAATCACCGGTGGCCGGAGCTTCGCGAGCCTGAGGAGGCCGTCGCACCGATCCACTACCAGCCCTACTTCAAGAAAGAGCGGGCCCTGTTCGGCTGGCACCCTCGCTTCCAGCCCGGCGTGGTCAGCGTCAGCCCCGAGGGCCGGCACTGGATTCGCTACGGCGGCCACGTTACGCAGACGCGCGGGGAAGGCGGCGAGTGGCTGTGGGACAGTATCCTTGATGATGTGCTGATCCCCTATGCTCGCGAGGAACTGGGCTTCACGGAACTGTCGCTCAACGCCATGGGCTCGACCGATGACGCGAGCATCCGATGGGACGCCGATGGTGACGCCTACATGCTCTGCTTCGTCTCCGATCCAACGGGCGACTGGCGCACGCGAACGGGGCTGCTGCTGCACTCGCGCGACGGTCTGCAGACCTGGGATGTCTACCGGCTCCCCTGGTACAAGTGCCGCCTGGAGAAGTTCCTCGGGCACAATGATGATCGGCTCAACCGCCCTCCCGTCATCCTGATGGCCCGTTACCTGGCGCCGACGGAGATCTACATCACGGCCCCCCGCAAGAAGCCCGACGGGACGCTCGAGATCCCCGAGGCCACGCTCATCTGCGAGGACGCAATGCCCATGAGCGCGCACTCGGGCGAGGCGGGGATGGCGGTGACGGTCGGCGAGACGGTCTACATGGTCTACGGGCGTCTCGCGATTCTGCCGGGCCACGAGAAGGAGGATGGCGCCCCCGCCTACGCGGTCACGTATGACATCAACACCGGCGAGCTTTCGGAGCCGGTGCTGATCGGCTTCGGTGGCCGCAACGCGGAGGATAACCACAACTGGCCCGCGATCACGGTGGACAGTGAGGGCTACCTGCACGCGATCATCAACGGGCACCACGATCCGTTCCGCTACACGAGGTCAGTGCGGCCGCTGGACATCTCGGAGTGGACCGAGCCTGTCGAGGTCGCGGCGGGGACCACCTACGGCGGGCTGGTCTGCGACAGTGAGGATACGCTCTACTCGGTCACGCGGCACTCCCATCCGGGCTACTACTTCCGCCTGTCGCTGCACCGCAAGCCGAAGGGGCAGCCCTGGGAGGAGCCGAAGCACCTGGTGGTGCCGCACAATCCCTACTACGAGGTCTACTACCACAAGCTGACGATGGACCCGGTGACGGAGGATCTCTTCCTGTCCTACTGGTCGCAAAGCGCCAGCATTTGCCTGTTCCGCGATGAGTTTGAGGCCTACGCATACACCTGGCCCGACCGGGCGGTCGAGTTCCTGAGCAAGGAGGACGCGCAACTGCCGGTCGGCGCGCTGCGTACTGAAGACCGGCAGTACCAGTTCTACTCTCCGAAGCCCTCGGAGCCGAGTATCCTGGTATCAGACGATCGCGGCGACACGTGGCACCTGGCGACGAGCGAGGACTTCGCGGCCGCACAGTAAGCGGCCCCCGCACCGCCATCCCCGTCGCGTCCGATATGAACGGCTGCCGGGCAGGATGCCCGTCCTACAAACGGCAAACCGCAAACGATCGTACGACGCCCGGCCGTTTCCGTTCCGTCGCTGCCATGTGCTGTCGTTCGCTGACGTTCGCTGACGTACCTACCGCGTCTCGATCCACCCCTCGCTCCGCAGACCGGACAAGTCCGCTCCGGTCGCGCCACGATGGTCCCACCACATCAGGTACCACTCCACATCGCGCAGCGCGGGCAGGTCCGTGATCGTCGCTTCGTGGGTATCCGCCTCATCGAAGTGAAGCGTCTTCCAATCCGCGTCGCCCGGCACGCGGTAGTGCAGCACGCCCTCGGTCATCGCATCGGCCGCCCAGCGTACGGTCAGCGCCTCGCCTGTCCACGCGAACTGCGGCCCCTCAGTCAGAGGCGGCACACCCGTGCCACAGTGCTTCACCAGTACATCCAGCAAGCGCTCGCGCGCTCGCTCGAAGGCCGTAAGATTGGTCGGGTCCGCCAGTGCCTCTGCAACCTGCGAGTCGATCAATGATTCCACGCGATCCGCGGTCTCGGCGCCCTGCATGCGCGCGACCCTGCGCAGCAGGGGGATGGCCTTGGAGGCCTCGCGCCCGTCGCGGGTGGCCTC
>CAZAHB010000280.1:0-6269 GCA_964484945.1 uncultured Armatimonadia bacterium
GACACATCGCGGGGCGGGCCCCACACCGGCCCGCCACACGCCCGGCCGGTTGGCGCGGGGCTACGTCCCCGCCCGGCGGGCCGTGGGTCCAAGGGAGTGGACGCGACCTCGTGGAACTTTCGGCTCGGACAAACGACGACCGTCTCGGAACTCGTAGGGCCGCAAACGACGCGTCGCTTCGAGTGCCCCCACGACGACTAACGCAGTTCGCCGTCGTTCGCTGCCGTTCCCACCGGAGGTGACGTCATGCGCATCGCACACGTATTGCCTGTCGTCCTGCTCACCGTGCTGCTTACCGCGACCGCATTCGCCCAGGGTCAGTCCTTCGAAGACCAGAACCTGCGCGACGCGCGCTTCGAGCGCTGCGACCTGCAGATGGCCCGGTTCATCGACTGCCGCGTGCTCGGCGCGAAGTTCAGCAGGATAACCCAGAGTCCAAAGCTGACATTCGAGGATTCCGTCCTCGACGACTCGGTCTTCGAGGACATGAAGCTCACGGATGCGCGGTGGAACCGCGTCATCATGGACGGTCTGGACGCGTACGACGTTACCCTCGACGAGTGGGACGTCGAGCACTCCAACCTGACGGATCTGACACTCGAGCGCTGCTCGCTTCGTTACGTGGAGCTTGAGTACTCCGAGGTGCGTGACTTCGAGGCGGATTCGAGCAGCATCCGCGGCGGTCGCTGGGACAGTACCGATCTCAGCGACAGTGACTTCCAGGGCTGTGACTTTTCCGATGGCAGTTTCTACCGCGGTTCATTCGAGGACGCGACATTCCGGGACGTTGACTTCACCGACGTGCAGCTCGAGAACTGCGACATCCGCGGCCTGGTGATCAACGGCGTACGCATCGACGAGTTGATTGACTGAGGAGGCACTCAGCGCGTGGGGAGGAAATGTTCTCCCCAGCCTCGAACCGAAGCGTCTGAGGATGCCGGAGGGCAATCCTGCGGTGGCGCTCGCGGATGAGGTTGCGGTCGTTCCGTGCCCCGCCTGAGGCGGGACCGGGGACAGGGGCGCCGTCGGCGATAACACCATGACCGAACTCATCACTATCGAACAGGCTGAAGCGGTCCTGCGCGCCCTGATCTGGCTGGGGCCGCTTGTGGGTGCATTGATCGGCCTGATCGCCGGTCTGGTGCGCAAGTGCCCGGTGCTGGGGCTGTGGCAGGGCGTGGCGGTGGGGCTGCTGGGGCCGGTCATCTATGGCCTCTGGCGCTTTTACAGCTACATGACGCGCTACAACCCCGAGACCGGCGAGGCCGGATTGCACAAGGTCTGGGTCCACGCGGTCAACGCGCTGATCTTCGTGATCGTGGGCGTGGTGCTGGGAATGATCTATCGCCGCTTCGTATTCCCCGAGTGCGAGGCACCGGCGAAACCAGATGCTCAGACGAACGAACAGTGATTCTGAAGGAATGGCGGCCGGCATCGACGCCGGCTGTTGGTACAACTCTGAAGGGAGAGACCAACCATGGCAGCGAAGATGTACTACGATGACGATGCGGACCTGAATTTGCTCGAGGGCAAGACGATCGCGATTATCGGCTACGGGATCCAGGGCGGCCCGCAGCCACTGTGCCTGCGCGACAGCGGCCTGGACGTGGTCGTGTCTGAGCTTGAGGGCACCGAGAACTACGAGCGCGCGGTCGAGGACGGCTGGGAGCCTGTCAGCGCCGAGGAGGCCGCGAAGCAGGCGCAGGTCATCCAGATCCTCACACAGGATCACGTGCAGGCGAAGGTCTACAAGGAACTCATCGAGCCGAACCTCGATGAAGGCGACGCGATCGTCTTCTCGCACGGCTTCAACATCCACTACGGGCAGATTGTCCCGCCCGAGAACGTGGATGTCTTCATGATCGCCCCGAAGGGGCCCGGCGCGCTGGTGCGCGACTGCTACCTCGACGACACGGGCGTCCCCTCGCTGCTGGCGGTCTATCAGGATTACACCGGCAACGCCAAAGGCCTCGCGCTGGCGTATGCGAAGGGGCTCAAAGCCACGAAGGCCGGCGTCATCGAGACCACATTCGAAGAGGAGACCGAGACCGACCTGTTCGGCGAGCAGGCCGTGCTGTGCGGCGGCGTGGCGGAGCTTATCATGGCGGGCTTCGACACTCTCGTCGAGGCGGGCTATCAGCCGGAGATCGCGTACTTCGAGGTCCTGCACGAGCTGAAGCTGATCATGGACCTGATCTACCCGAAGGGCATCACGGGTATGCGCAAAGGCGTCTCGGACACGGCGACGTATGGCGACCTGACCCGGGGCAAGCGGATCATCACCGAGGAGACGCGCGAAGAGATGAAGCGGATGCTCGCGGAGGTCCAGGACGGCGAGTTTGCCAAGGAGTGGATCCTGGAGAATCAGACCGGCCGCCCGGTCTACACCAAGCTCCTCGAGCAGAGCGAGCAGCACCCGATCGAGGAAGTCGGCAAGCGCCTCCGCGCCATGATGCCTTTCATTGAAGATGAGGAGTAACCACTCCCATCCGACCTCGAGCGCAGTGGAGTTTGCCTCGCAAACTCCTAAGGCCAACGAGCGCAGCGAGTTGCCCAATGATGCCGTTCATCGAGGACGAGGAGTAAGCGCTCCCATTCGACCTTGAGCGCAGTGGAGTTTGCCTCGCAAACTCCCAAGGCCAACGAGCATAGCGAGTTGGCCCCCGCAAACTCCCAAGGCCAACGAGCGCAGCGAGTTGGCCCGGGCGGCAGGCGTGCGTTTCAGTCTGCCGCCGTTCGTCTTATTCGCATGCGGCGGACCGAATTCCGAAGGCCTGTCGATAGCGCCGAGAGAGGTGGCTTCCCATGAGCCCATCGCCCTGGGACACTGATGGTCTGCCCCGCATCCGGGCCGGAGTCGCTCGAAGCCCCGTCACTCCCCCACTCCCCTCGATGATGGCGGGGTTCTTTCATGACCGCGAGGCGAATCGCGTTCGCGATGATCTGTTCTGCAATGCCGCGGTCTTCGAATCGGACGGCCGGCGCATCGCACTGGTGAACCTTGACCTGATCGCCGTGGATCGCGGATGGGGCGATGAGGCACGCGCGCTGATCGCCGAGCGGGTGGAGATGGCGCCCGAGGCTGTGCTGATCTGCGCCACACATACGCACACAGGCCCGGCAGTGCGCCCGGATGTGCGCGGTGAATGGGTGGACTTCCAGTGGCTGGAGGCGCTGCCGCAGACTATAGCCGACACGGTGGCCGAAGCGGCGGACGGGATGTTCGATGCGATGCTGCAGCCGGGCCGCACCACCGACGACACCTCCGTCTGCCGCGTGGCGCGCCTGGAGGATGGCTCCGAGCACATGGGCAAGAGCGCCGAGGGCATCATCGGCCCCGCCGGAACGCCCGATCACGAGTTGCTCGCGCTCGGCATTCGCGAGCTTGACGGCACGCCCCGGGGCATGGTCATCTGCTACGGAATGCACGCGAACGTGATCGGCGGCGGCAGCGCGGACTTCATCTCCGCAGACTGGCAGGGGCAGGTCTGCCGCTTTGCGTCGCGCATGTACGGCGAGGACTTCGTCACGGTGATGCTCAATGCTCCCAATGGCGATGTGTACCAGCGCAAGTGGGAGCCCTCGCGCCTGCCCCAGAGCGGCCCTGCGAAGGCCCGGCAGATCGGCAGGGCGCTCTCCGGTGCGGCGGTCAACTGCTCCGAGAAGGCCGAGCCGCTTGAGGCCGGCGGGGTTTCGGTCGAGTGGACGGACATCGAGATCCCCTACTACACGGTCACCGAGAAGCTGCGCCGACACATCGAGAGCCTGCGCGGGCAGGAGGATCTCCCCTACCTCGACGAGGCCTGGGTGCGCTGCTTCGATAACTGGGAGCATGACGGGGATATCGCCGATGTCCCCGTGCAGGTGCTGTGCCTGGGCGAGTTGACCTTCGTGGGCCTGCCCAGTGAGGTATTCTCGGCCTGGGGGCTGGAGATCAAGCGCTGGGCGCCGACGGACTGGACTGCCGTGACGTCGCTGGCGAACGCGTGGTTCGGCTATATCCCCACCACCGACCAGGCTTCGCGCTGGGCCTACGGCGCCCGCCCGACCCAATCGCACAGGCTCGTCGCCGACGCGGGCCGGATGATCGCTGACACGGCGCAGGTTTTGATGCACAGGTAGTTCCTGCTGTCGTGAAGGGGTCTGACTCGATTCTGTAGGTTGTCCGCGTCAACGGCTCACGACGGCCTCACCGACCCCTTTCGGGGTTGGGCCCCTCTTTCTGGACGCATAAACGACATGCGTCAGGCGGGAGAGCCACTTCGCTCTACTGCTACACCTGCGCCTGTCCCTCCACACACCTCTCTGAACTACCTGCTGCTATCATACAGGGGGGGAAAGCGATGTCGTTTATCGCAGGGGGGTGAGGCCCGGCTTGCCGATGCGTTGTGGCGTCAACCCTTACATTCTGATACGAACCCGGCACCTTCGCCGCTTACGCGCCGGGTGCGTCGATGCCCCGCGAACGCAGACGCTGCCAGGCATTCACGAAGATGTCCTCGACGAAGACCGGGCGGAACTCCCGCAGTCGCAAACAGCGCACCGCGCCCATGCATCCGGCGACCGCTACCGCCAGGCACATCCAGAGCATGCCCAGCGGCGATCCGCCTGCGTCCATCACGTGAATGAGACCCAGATAGGGGTTGACCGAGGCGACCTCCCGTCCGCTGAAGGTCTCCAGCAGGCCGCTTCCCTCGCCGACAGCGGCCATTGCTGCTATCGCCACGCCGAAGAAGACCACGCCCAGCACAGCCTGGGCCTTCTGCCCCTGCATTCGGCCGGTGCGGGCGATGATCCATCGCACCATGACCGCGAGGGCCCACGCGGTGATCGCCATCGGCACCATCCCCACCATGGCCAGTGTGATATCCTCGAAGATCATACCCGCTATGCCGCGGATGCGATGGCTGAGCAGCCCGATCAGCACGGGCAGGCCGAATGCGGCGATGAGCACAACGTAGGTGGAGACGACGGCGCTGATGACGCTCCGGCAGAGGGCGGACATCCAGATGCCGAGGCCGGCAATGGAGATCGCAAGTGTGAGCAGAATCCCGTATACTGCGGCGACTTCACCGGGAGAGACCGATCCGAGCATCATGCACCACGAGGCGAGCGGCAGGGAGATCGCGAGAAGCATCGACGCGTAGAGGACTGTCGCGGAGAATTTCCCCAGCGCCACATCGGCGGCAGACAGCTTCGTCGAGCGCAACACCGCCAGCGTGTCGCGGTCGCGCTCGCCTGCGATGGCGGCGCCCGCCCACGCGGGGAGCGCCAGCACCATCAGCGTCAGCAGCGTATAGCCCAGTGCCGTGATCCCATGTCGGCCGATCGTGACGGCGTCCTCAGCCGTGCTGCCCGTGGTGGCCCGGTCCGCCAGCCACACGGCGAACGGAGCCGCCACCGCCAGCGCGCACACTATGGCGAAGATGAGCATCAGCCAGTACACAGTGACAGACCGCATACGCAGCCGCAGGTCGTGCAGCATCACGCACAGGTTGAAACACAGCACGCGGTTGCTGGCTTCCTCGAGCCATTCGAGCATCGGCCACCCCCACAGACTACGGCTCGACCTCAGTTCATACCTTTCAGCCCGAGTCTACCACCGAGCAGTTCCACGTGCCTGTTAAGATTTCACGAAGCCCGTCAGGCCTCGTCGTTGAAGTACCCTTCGGTCTCGCGGCCGCCCACCCGCTCGACTGAGAACTTCATCGCGACCTCCCAGCCATTCACCGCCTGCGGCAGCAGCCACTGCAGAGGAACCCCCGCTGCCACATAGTCCGTGTCGTCGGTGGCCGTCCCAAACATCATCGTGTTGCCACGCAGATCGGGCAGCGGCGATACCATCACATCGTCCGCCTCCACCTCAACGCCCGCGGTCTCCTCCAGCACCTCCTGCACCTGGCGGAACTCGAACTGGCGTGCCATCTGCGCATCCGCGTCAAGCCCCTCTTCATTCAGCCAGCCCTTCAGCGGCTGCCAGCCCTTCCACAACACCCGGCGGGGCGGGTCGTGTTCCTCCTGGTCGTCGCGGAGTTCGTAGACGTGAAACTGCACGCTCACAATCCGTCGCCTCCCTTGCAGGTCACTGCTGCGTCCGCCCAGCCGGGCTTCCTCAATGGATTGCACCACGTTTCATACTACCCGCCCGGTGGGGCCACAAAACCGGGGAAGCAAAGTCATACGTTGGCGACGAGCGACGAGCGACGAGCGACGAGCGACGAGCGACGAGCGACGAGCGACGAGCGACGAGCGACGAGCGACGAGCGACG
>CAZAHB010000281.1:0-6266 GCA_964484945.1 uncultured Armatimonadia bacterium
GGCCAGCCACCGTAGACGTAGATGGCGATGGCGACGCCGAGCAGCAGATAGCTGTCCCCGGCGAACGCGAAGCCCTCCAGCCCGAACCAGCCGCGCAGTGCAGGGGAGAGCACGATCATCGGCAGCGTGAGGACCAGACTTACCCAGAAGCGCCGCCTGAAATCGCGCACCATCATCTTATGATGATCCCCGTGATCCTTGTGCTCGCCCTGCTCGCCATGTCCCTCGTGATTCTCATGCCCGTGGTCCACTGTAAAGCCTCCCGCACGCCGTGATGAAGAAGGAGCCGATGTGCCCCGGCCGGAATATATGACTCCTGCCGACATCACATTCGCGATATTCGGAGTATCATGATTAAGTATTCGTGCCACCGGGGAATGTTCCCCCGGCTGATCTGGCAACTTATCGCGGTCGCGATTGTTCTCAGTCCGGTTCACGCCCGGGCACAAACACAGTGGGAACGGATCGCCACGGACAACCCTGCGTTCTCGCTGGAAGCTCCGGATGGCTGGGAAATGCGCGAGGTCGAGGGCCGGGGCGCGCGGCTCGTGCCGCCGGAGGACGGCCCGGTGGTGGAGATCGTCGCGTGGAATGCGCTGCGCCCGCCGGCCACGCCGGAGAAGGCCGCGGTTGAGCACGAGGCGGTCCTCTCGCGCGCGGTGGACTACCGTCGCGACAATGTGGAGCAGATCGAGACGGACGCAGGCTCCCCGGCGCTGGTGGTCACCGGTCGGGTGCGCTCGCACGAGATCACCGAGAGTAGTCTTTTCTGCGCGTACGCGCGGGGCGCGACACATTATGTGGTTGGTACATTTGCTACGGAGGCGGAGCTGGCGGATCTGCGCGCGGGGGTACTGGATCGTATGATGCGCAGCTTCCGCCCCGAGGCCGGCGCTGATCCTGCAACACGCCCGCCGCAGCCCGTTCCACAGCCCGAACCTGTAGAGCCGGCGCCGCCTGCGGTTGAGCCACAGCCGGACACCGAGCCGCGGGAGGAGCCGGACGAGCCCGATACGCCGGATGAGCCGCGCGCCCCCGAGGAGGCCCAGCCGGGAGAAGCGCCGACCACGATGGAGGTGGGCGGACAGACCGAGCCAATCGGTCCGGAGCCCCGTGAGACGCGGGCACCCTGGATCCAGCACATCAGCCCGACCGGGTTCTCGGTCTCCATGCCGATGGACTGGGAGGTGAGCACCGTGGAGGGCGTTATCACTCTACGGCCCGCAGTTCAGTCCGCTCGCGACAGCACGGCCATCATCTGGCCTGTGTTCGGTCAGGATCCGGGCGCTCGGGACGCCGTGCGACAGGCGGTCGCGCGGATACCGGAGATGGATATCGAGCGCGTGAGTTCGGTGCGCGAGGCCGATGGCGCGACCGTCATCGAGGGACGGACAGGGGATGCTCGCTTCGTCGCCACGTGGTCGCATCAGGATGGATTTGGTCTTCTCCGCGCGGCGGTTATCCCCGGCGAAAGATGGAGCGACGATCTGCCTGACATTGCGCGCATGGCCGCAAGCTTCCGACCGGGGCGATGGCGGGTTGCGCACCGCGCGCGGGTGGACGTCACGGGCGATCACGGCCTCGTGCGGTGCAGGCTGCCCGAAGGCTGGCAGCTGCGCGGTGGTGTGCGCGATGACGCCGGGGAAGTCGCGCTCGACATCGAGGCCCTCGGTCCGCCGGGTGACGAGCTTCGAGTGGGCTGGCAGCAGCCGATCCGACCGCGCTTCCGGGCGCTCACGGCGCTGCTGGAGAGCCTCGGCTGGCGCGAGGGGGAGCGGTACTCGGTCCCCGAAGGCGGGGGCGGGTTGTTGATCTACCGCCGGCGCGAGCCACAGAAGCTGGTGCGGGACCTGTTGATGAAGCGCCATCCGCGCCAGTTAAGGCTGATGGATATCGACACCGAGCCGGTGGACAGTGCGATTTCCGACCTGTTGCCGGGCGCCGATGCGACCGGCCGCGTCGTCACGGTCAGCGGCGGTTCGGCCATCGGCCCCCGCGAGCGCATCTATCTGGCGGCCACCGCCCGCTCGGAGGGCGCGCTCGCATCAACGTGCTGGGAGGCGGCGGCCCTTCGCGCCGATGCCCCTGAAGGGGAACTCGCGCGGGCGATCAATGTACTGGTGACCATGGTGCGAAGTGCGTCCGCGACCCCCCGCGCCGATGAGCAGGGGGCTGAAGCGCTCACACAGTTGATCGAGCGGGCCCGGCGGGCGGCTGCGGCGATTCCCGAGGACCTGTTGCGCGGGGCGACAGGAAAGCTGACCGGAGTACTCGCAGGCGACCCGCCCACGAGCGGACCGTCCGCATGGCAGGTCCCGGCGGGTGCGGGCGAATGGTGGAGCCGGCAGGCGGAGGACGAGGCGTCCGGTGACGTCCTCGGCAGACCACTTGGAACCAGACCGGACTGACATGGACGTGTGTGAGATGTCAGAGGCGCCGATGGCACTTCCGCGTATTGACGCACAATGAGACCAGAGAGCACGGGAGGTCCAGTCAAATGAGGAAGACAGTTGAATGCGAACACTGTGGTGGACAGGGAACATGCACGCAAAGTGGTGGTCGAAGCTGTATCGATTGCCTCCGCGCGGCCGGTCAGGGGCGACGAAGCCATGCGGCGGTGCGCTGCTCGTACTGCGGCGGACGTGGCTTCGTGATGGTGGAAGTAGACGAGGACGAGGAGCAGGATGACGAGGATTCCGACGACGACGAGTAACCGTCGCGCCCGACCGAGCGAAGCCTAATTCCAGGTGAAGGGGCCGCCGGCGGGTGACCTGAGGCGAATTTCAGGGTTTTCCCGGAGGATTTCAGGGCCCGCGAAACTCCTCAGCGGCTTGACTGTCTTATTGCACGAATGGTATACTCATGTTCGGCTTAGTGGCACCGGTTGGTGCCGCTGCGCCACCAAAACCTGGCGAGCGCCGCAGACCTACTCCAGGCGAAGAAGGGAGGGTCCTCCAAAGCCACGGTCAGGCGGATTTCGCGCGTCAGGTCAGGCTGAAGCTCATTGCACTACGGTGGATCAATACACACGCGAGGAAACCTTGGAAACTCCCGTGTTGCGATCCTCCTCACATCACAGAGGCTCAGCCTGAGCCTGCCGGGCACGGCCAGTGAGGCAGTGCAGGGCAGGTTCGGTCCAAACCCATTGAGGAGGAAACACAGATGAAGAAGACACTTCTGATCGTTGCGATGGCTCTGCTCATCGCAGTCCCGTCCTTCGCCCAGACCAGCCCGGCGGACACCGTTCCGTTCGAGCACTGGGCATATGACGCAGTCCAGCAGCTTGTCGATGCAGGGATCATCATCGGTTACCCCGATGGCACATTCAAGGGCGACCGCGCGATGACCCGCTACGAGTTCGCCATGGCCATCTCCCGTCTGCTTCAGCAGATTCCCGAGATGGAAGAGCTGCGCGGCCCGCAGGGCGAGCGCGGCCCCGCCGGCCCCGCCGGTGACGATGGCGCGCAGGGTGCCCAGGGCCCGCAGGGCCCGCAGGGGCCTGCAGGTCCGCAGGGTCCGCAGGGACCCGCTGGTCCGGCCGGTGAAATCGACCAGGCCGAAGTCGCCGAGATCGTCAACAAGCTCCTTGACGAGTTCAAGGATGAGCTTGGCGACGTCCAGGAGGACCTCGAGTACGTGCAGACCGACATCTACGACCTGAGCGATCGGGTCAACTGGATCGAAGAGCAGCTCGGTGGCCCCGAGGTCACCGGTTGGCTCGACTGGCGCATGGGACTTGCCGGGAATGACGTCGATCTCGACAACGAGTACGACGCTCTGACCGCCCGTGTCGGCATCGCCGGTGACATCACCGACGACGTCTACGGGAACATTATGCTCCAGGCGCGCGACCAGAATGCGCCGACGGACGGCTACACGTCCAACGATCTGTGGCTGGACGAGGCGTACGTGCGCTTCAACACCGATGTCGTCAACCCCGTGACGTGGACAGTCGGCCGCCAGCACTTCGCATACGGCATGGGCCTTGTGGTCGATAGCGACCGCCAGTCCCTGCAGGGTGTGCGTTCCGAGTGGCCCGACTTCCTCAGCACCGGGCTCGATGTCGAGTGGTTCGCCGGTCAGGCCGATGAAGCCGAGATGTCGCAGATGTATGGTTTCAACCGGACGCCCGACAACGATACCCAGCCCAACGACGCGGACGGCTATCTGTCGGCCCGCGCATCGTGGACCGGTAGCTGGTGGGCGCTCGGCGGGAACTTCCTCGCCAGCGGCGTCTCGCAGACGAACGAGATCCACTACGCGAGCGGCGCGCCCCGGCCCGACATGATCAACGATGAGACCGCATACAGCGCTGATCTGTGGGCGAACATCTGGGACCGCGACATCTACGTTGAGTACGCTCGCATCGACGAGCACGCGAACCGGCCCACCGGTCCGTCCGGCTCGCCCGATACGGCGCAGGATCCCTCCGCCGTCATGGGCATGGTCGATCTCTGGAAGACCGGTAGCTTCGAGTTGAGCGGCTTCTACTCCAATGCCGATGCCGAGTTCGATCTCTACTACTCGGCCATCAACCCCTACTACGAGCAGCTTCAGTCCGCTGACCTGCTCGGCGCAGGGGCAATCCCCTGGGAGCGCTGGATGCGCCGCCCGCTCGTCATGAGCAACCTGCAGGTTATCGGTGGTCAGCTCGGCTTCGAGCTGGGCAACGTTCCCTTCCAGGTCTGCTACTATGACCTCGACGACAACGCCGGCGACCGGAACTACTGGAACGAGTACGATCCGAACTTCATCTCCAGTGGTATGCACACGCAGTTGCAGACACTGCAGTATGACCAGCTCTACTGCGTGAACGCGACTGTTCCGGTCAACAACACCATCGACCTCAAGTTCAGCTATGGCCATCAGGAGCCGATCCAGGAAGAGTACGACGCTCTTGATCTGGTCCAGGCCGGAGTTGAGGTTCCCTTCTAAGGGATGGATTACCACGTGGACCTTTCGGAGGGGTCTCTTCGGAGACCCCGCCTTCTGTATGTACGCCGGCCCGGCGAGGGATGTACGGGCCCATTGGCGAAACTGCCTGCGGAGGTGCCCTATCGTGCGCCAACTGCTCACCCGGCTGGCTCCGCTCGGCATCCTGACGGCCCTGGTCTGTCGGGCCGTGGGGGCCACCGACAGGCCATCGGTGCCTGTGCTCAGGGAGAAACTCAAGCAGATCCTCGCATCCGGCTATCATCTCACGGAGCCTCCGGAGGTGCGGCTGCGGGAGCTTCTCGTCCGCCTGCTGAGTTGGCTCGGCGACCTCTTGGGTGGCCTTGGAGAGATCGCTGAGATCGCCCCCCTGGCCGGGCTGCCGGGGTGGCTCAAGCCTGTTATCGCCGGGGTATTGATTGCCGCGCTGATCGCCATCATCGCGCATATCGTCGTGGGCTTTCGCGGACTGCTCAGCGAGCGGCGGAGAGGCCGCGGCCAGGCGCCCGGAGAGGTCATTCGACGTAATCCTGACGGGGTGCTTCGCGAGGCCGAGCAGGCCTTCGCCGACGGCAAGCATACGGTCGCACTGGGGCTGCTGTATCTGGCGGTCCTGCTGCGGCTGGACCGTATCGGCCTGCTTCCGCACGATCCGGCCCGCACAAACCGTGAGAATGCCCGAGCCCTCTCTGGCGTCGGCTCGGAGGCGCGGGACGCCATGAATGCACTCAGCCGCGAGGTCGAGGCCTGCATCTACGGTGGGCGCAGCGCCGGTGAGGCAACATGGCAGCGCGCCCGCGGATGGGCCGATCAACTGTGGCGCGCGGAGGATGCATCGTGAGCGAGCGAATGCGGATGGTGCTGTTCATCGCCGGCACGATCGCGCTGTTCACCGGTGTCTCGCTGCTTGTGCGCATGAGCACCGACTTCGATTACACGCGCGACCATGCCAGCACTCGCGCCAATCCATGGGGCACGAAGGCCTGGCGGGAACTGCTTGAGCGCTCGGACATCCGCACCGAGACGTGGGCGCGGCCGCTGACTGACCTGTCTGATGAGGTGGAGTTTCTGGCCGTGCTGGATCCGCGCGATCCGATTGCCGAGGATGAGCGGCAGGCACTGGTCCGCTGGGTGCGACGCGGAGGGTGTGTGGTCCTGGCACCCTTTGCCGATCCGTCGGCGAGTACGGTCGGGGCGCGTTGGACCCGCGCAACGATGGAGCAGGTACTTGGCGATTTCGGGGTGCAGCAGACGTGGGAGGGGCCGCCGGAGGCAATCGTGCAACCGCACACAGACGGGCCGCTCACCGAAGATGTGTGCCGGGTGGTGGTGCC
>CAZAHB010000282.1:0-6250 GCA_964484945.1 uncultured Armatimonadia bacterium
GCGCGCGCTCGATGGGCAGTTTCGCTTTCGCGGGGTCCGGACATCCCGGGAAGCGGGTCGCGATGGCGACGATAGCGCTGGACCTCGGCCTGATGAGAGGTGTGACCATGACAGTGCCCGCGAGACCGTCTCTTTACGTCCTGCTGGTGATGTCGGCGACGCTCGCACTCAGTCCCGTCGCAAACGCGGCGGACTCTGCGGTACTCACGTGGGTGCCGCAGATGTTGGCTGAACCGACGCCGCTGTGGGAGGGCTGGCGCATCACCGAAGCGGACTACCCCTCTTCCGGCTCCGGGTAGTCCACCTCCAGCAGCATGTCGTAGAGGGTGCTCGCCCCACCGCTGCGAACTCGCACGCGCTCCCACAATGCCGCGCCGGTCGTGCCGCTGCTGCTGGCGCCGAAGGACAGGACGTTGCGCCCGGAGTGCGCCGGTGTGGTGAAGGTCCCGCTGCCGTCGAGCGCCAGTTCGTCATCGACATACACGCGGATGTCCTCGCCCTGGATCTCCACCCGATAGTCATGGAAGGCGTCCGTGGTGTCCATCTCGTGCTCGATGTCCCCGTGTCTCAGGGTGATCCGGTCCGGATAGAGGTGGACCATGTCCTCGCCTGCCCCATTGGCTATGATCATGCCGCTGCGCCCGGAGATGACCCTCACGCGCATTTCCGCGGCTGCACCGACCTCCGGATCGGCCATCCACGGGAAGCCGTAATAGAGATATGACCCGCGCTGGGTCGAGCGGTCCGCGATCAACAGCGTATCATCCTGCATGGTGGCCTCGCAGCCCTGCCCCGAATCCCCCGACCACGGCACCGGCGGGTTGGTGTCACACTCGTACTCCACGTCCCATGCCGCGTCCCGCTCGGCAGCCCGGCGGGCCGTAACAACCGTCGCGTTCTCTCCCCCCGACACCGCCCCGGCCGGGACGGGATAGGCGAACCAGTTGTGCTCGGCGGCCCTGCCGGCAAGCTCGACCCCGTTCAGTGTCACCGCCGGCGGCTGTGCGACGTCTGCCAGCAGGTGCAGCGTGGCCTCCGCCTCCGGTCCGGGTTCTGCGCCTGCCCGCAACGGCATTTCCAGTGGCTCGCCCGGCGAGAGCAGGCGCGGGGAGGTCGGATGCAGTGTGGGGATGGTCCGATATTGCTCGCCGCCGCTGAGCGCGCGGTCCGGCTGCAGGTAGCCCGCCGCTCCGATGGTGCTCACGAAGTAAAGCTGGTCGCGCCCGCGCATCTGCTCGGGATCTGCAAGCTCCCACCACCAGGGGGCACGCGGATTGAAGTGGTTGAACAGGTAGATTCCGTCCACGCCGGCACGCCAGGCGTTGAGGGCCCGCCCGCGGTGGCTCTCGATGCTGTTGCGATCGAACGGGCCCCGCAGCCCCCTCCTGATGGCCGGATCGAGATCGGCGTACACCGGCAGGTCATACTGCTCGGCGAGGTCCGCGGCATACTCCCATCGGTTCAGCCGGAAGTCGCCGCCCGCCACCAGCAGATCGATCAGTCCCTCATCCAGCCAGCGCTCCAGATCCAGGCCGATCGCTTTGCAGAAGGGCAGCGAGTCCGGGGCGCGGACAGTCAGGAGGATCGGCCGACCGCGCCGCATCCCCACCTCCTCGGTCATCTTTCGGATCCGGCGGACGAGGTCCGTCATCATCTCAAGTTCGCCTTCTGTGGCCTCCCCGCCCTCGGCCACGGTGCGGAAGAAAACCAGGTGCCGGAAGAAGTCCATCTCCACCCCCTCGACGTCGTAGCCGGTGCATATCTCGCGGAACACATCGAAGACCAGATCGCGGACAAGCGGACTGGCGTAGTCCACCGCCGACCAGTTGCCGAACTGTGGCCTGTCCTGGCGCGTGCCGAACAACACCTCGGGGTGTTGCTCCTTGAAGTAGGACCAGTAGGGGTGCTGCGCCTCCTTCGGATAGTAGGCGTCGTGGGTGTCATTCATGCGCATCGACCAGAAGATCTCGATGCCGTTGTCATGGCAGTACTCGGCCATGACCTCCAGCGGGTCCGTCCCCTGGTCGAGGAAGTGCTGCACCACGTTGGTGCGGTCGCCGCGGAAGGGCTTCGAGGCGGTGATGGTATCACCGGCCGACGACCTGTGCAGGAACGCGCCGAACGGCCGGGAGGTGCAGTAGACGATAGCATCGACCTGCGAATCCACCAGCGGTGTGGTGCGCTTCGCCAGGAACGCCTCCCGGCTCACCTCCCCGCTGAGCAGATGATCATCGCCATCATTGTTGAAGATCAAGCGGCGCCGGCGCTGGGCCGCCCCGGCTCGCGCCTGTCGGTAGGCCTCCAAGCTCTCAAAGCGTGCGTCCTCCTGCGACGCAGCGTCGTCGGCCCCGATCATCAGCATCATCCCCAACACTGCGCATGTGACTGCCAGACCCGCCCCTGTACTCCGGATCATCGCCGCGATCTCCTCTCAGTTATTGCATGCGCTACGCGTGCTATCAGCGCCCCGGCCTGCTACGTTCGCGCGAAGCAGGCCAGTGCCGCGCAGGGCCGACCGCCGCGGCGTCGAGGCAGCGTGCTCCACACGCACGCGGGACCAGACCCGGCGCCCACATCGTCACAGGTGAAGATTGGCTCTCTGCTTGGCGTTCGACCTCACTTCGCCGCGGAAGCGGCTGTCATTGCACCTCGAGCACCAGTACATCATGTACGTCAACCTGCGGAACGACGATACTGCCGTCGCGTGAGGCCTCCAGCGCTGTCCCGGCCACACCCAGTCGCGCGGACGTTACGTGCAGGCCGGGCGTGCTGACGACGACTTCCTCGATCGGTCGCGAGTCCCTGCTCACGCGACCGCCGGCGACGATCTGGGCGTCGCTGGCCACGTCTCCGGCGTAGACAGGCTCCTCGCCCATGCCGCGGAAGCCGGTGTCCCCTCCGGGATAGAAGGCCGACACGTTCAGCATGTGCAGCCAGATTTCCTCGCGGTCAGGGCTCCACGTGGCGTTCACGCACAGCGAGCGCGGCGCCTCCACCTGCACCGGCGCGGGCCGCGGCGCGAGCGCCTCGAGGACGGTTGCTTCCGCGCTGGCGTCCCGCTCGCGCAGCCAGCGGAGGATCGGCGCGCCCGGCAACCGCGCCGGCCCGTCCACGGCTGCCAGCGCGTTCTCGTCGCGCGGCTCGCCCCACTCATCGAACTCGCCCGTGGGGCCCGTCTCGACAACCAGCCCTCCCTCGGCCGCGAACTCCGCCAGCGCGTCGGCCTGGGCGTCGGACAGACATGCCGCGCCCGGCAGCACGATCGTCGCGTAGTCCGACAGCACGCCCTCAGTAAGGTCGTTGTCGAAGATGAATCGGAAGGGCAGGTGGTTCTCGGTAAGCATCAGCCAGGTGCCGAGGATCGTGTCGCGGTAGTCGAGCAGGTTCTCGGTCCCCGGGATGTGCCCCCAGAAATCGTGCGTGTTCTGCGACACCAGCACGCCGATGTGGCGCACTTCGTCCTGGCTGAAGAAGCGCTCACGCTCCCGCACCGCCTCATGTACGCGGATGCCGATAGCAGGCGGCGAGATGTGCCCGCCGTGCCACGGCGTGGTGCCGTAGGTGAGCGCGCCGAGCATGAAGGTGCGGATGTTCAGCTCCTGGCGGGCGTGGTCCTCGGCGCTGTCGTTGGAGTTCCACGTGTAGCGCGTGCTGCGCCAGATATCCGAATGCTGCGGATTGATGTCGTGGCTCAGGCGGGCCTTGAAGCCGACCATGGGCCACTCCAGGTCGATGCGGCCGGTGTAGGCGTGCTGGGAGACACCGAATTCGTCGGTGGACCACAGCGGGATGGCGGTGTCCCAGTCCTTGGCGCCGAAGGGCCAGATGTTGTAGTTCGCGGTCACGTGCAGATCCGGGTTGACTTCGCGCATTTTGTCGCGGAAGTACACCGCGGTCTCCACCAGCTTCTCGTTGCGCCACCGCACCCAGCGCTTGAAGGTACTATCCGTCCAGTCCACGCGCTCCGGTGTCTGCAGCCCGGTCTCATCCTCGAATCGCTTCTGGCACCACTCGCATACACAGCCCGGAGTGGTCGGATGGGGCAGCCCGCCCAGGTAGAAGCCGTCGAAGAACACTCCGTCCAGACCGAGGGCCGCCGCCTCCTGGAGGATCCCCGCGTGCACCTCCCGCCATGGCGAGGAGACCACGCACATGCCGACATGGCCCTCGGCATCGCGCTCCTCCCAGTCGATGTACTTCATCGTCCACCGGGGATACTTCTGCGCCGCCATGCACTGCTCGGGTTCGCGCAGGTCCTGGACGTTGAAGGGCAGCCAGCCGATGGCCGCGATGCCCCATTCGTGCAGTGCCTCGATCTGCTCGGGGATAGAACCCGGGCGCATATCAGGGTGAGGGATACCGTCCTCGGTCTCGAATGCGGTGAAATGGCGGCCATTCATCGGACCGATGGTCATCACGTTGCAGCGCATCATACGCGCTTCGCGAACGTAGTCCTCGACATCGGTGACGAGCGGACGACGCTCGGCACCGCGCAGTCGATGCGGCAATGGGCGGTCGGGTTCGGGTTCATCCGGGGGCGGAGGCAGCACAGTCATGGGAGTATGCACCTCTTCGATGGGATGGATGCGGAACCAGTCGATGGCCACGACGAGTTCGCGAGAATCGCGCCTCTGCTCCGAAGCCGCAAATGGGGTCAGGGCCTTCCCGCGAAGCTCAATGCTGTCCCGGTCGCCGATCTTCTCCGCCGGGATTACGATTGCGTGTTCGTGCCCGGGGGCGCCGCGCACCAGGTACACCGGATCCAGCACGCCCGGCGCGGAGATTTCGAGCATCCGGGAGGGGAGTGCGCGCATGGTGATCTCGTTGTGCCGGCCCGGAAACACGGGCAGGCTCACTGCCCATTCGTTGCCAAACCAGCGGAAGTTGCACCAGCGGTAGAACGGGCTCTTCGAACGCTCGTTGTAGCCCTCACGCTGGTAGGCGCCTGACAGGATCGCGTCCTCGTCGCCGGGAGCGCCGATGTTGATGAAGTGCTCGGTCGGGCGCTCCACCGGCCCGGTGGCTGAGGCCACCGGAACGCCCTCGGGGCGCTGCTCGATTGGCTCCACGCGGATCCAGTCCACCGCCCACGCCCGCTCGCGGGAATCGCCATCCTCCGGCACGTGCGGTGGTGCGGCCTGCCCGCTGACGTCAAGCTGCTCCCAGGGGCCGATGGCCTCCGCGGGCACTACGACCGAATACTCGCGGCCGTCGCCGCCCTCGCCCTCGATTGTGACCTGGAAGGCGGGGCCGAAAGTAAGCCCCATGTCACGCGGCAGGCTCGCGCGGAAGGTGATCAGATTGTCGCGCTCGGGAAAGACCGGCAGATCGAGGTCCCACTCGTTGGCGAACCAGCGAAAGCTGCACGTGCGGAAGAACTCGTCCCAGGGCGCGTCCGGCGGATGCTCTTCCGCCTGGTGGACGCCTCTGCCGATGATCTCCTGGTCTACGCCGCCGCCGATGTCGATGAGGTGATGCTCCTGCGCCCACGCCCACCCCGGCAGCAGCCCCAGCGTCACGCCAACCAGCATCCAGACAGATCGCATTGTCCGCCCTCCTCGAATGCGCGTGCTGCGACAGCTACCGCAAAGCATTCCACACCAGCAGCGTCGTGTCCTCGCTGGCGGTGACCACGCGTCCGTCGTGCACGGTCAGCGCCCGGACACCGGAGCCATACTCCATCTTCCGGATGACCGCGCCGGTCTCCAGGTTCCATGCCGCCTGATAGCCGGAGCCGACTCCAATCGCGTCCACGTTGAAGTTAGAGACCTCTCTACGCCGTGGGGTACGTAGACGACCTCACCCGACTGCGCCGCCTCCAGCGCCTCGATCAACTCATCGGTGGTGCTGACCACGTAATCCCCGTCATCGTAGATATGTCAGTACCCCTCGCCTCCACCGATCGGGTCGCCGGTGGGATTGGCCTCACAGCCGAAGGTTTCCGCCTCCTCCGCGGACGCCACCATCGGGGTGACGAGCATCGCGACCACGACGCACTGCAGCGTCGGCACGTGGAGCCACCTCATGCGGCGCACCTGCTCCTTCAGAACTCACATAGATTCGTTGACGCCTCTCGCTGTGCTTCTCTGTCGGATGCGCCGAGACCTGTTCGGGGCTCCAACGTCTGGGCCTGGTGGGGTTCCGGTCGCCGAAGCAGTGGCACACGATGTGTCAGTCACCGGCGGATGGAACCTGCTGTCCAATCCCTACGGCAGCCCGCTGGATCTGCGCACCGGACTGCTCCCGGACG
>CAZAHB010000283.1:0-6237 GCA_964484945.1 uncultured Armatimonadia bacterium
GGCCTCGTCAGCACCGGCCTCGTCCGGCTCCTGAGCGCGCTCATCCTCGGATGGCCCGGAGTCCGTGTCCATACTTACTCCTTATGCGTAACGTAAATACGCAAACAATTCGCTATATTCGCTTAAACAACGCAACCCATTTGGCAAGACCGCTCTCCACAGGCTCGATCTCGGCCGGCAGTTCATACTCGAGCGCATAGTCCCCCTCATACCCGACCGCCTCGAGAGCCTCGACAACCCACGCGGCATCGACCTCGCCCTCACCAAGGTGGACCCGCTCAAAACCATCCTCCGTGCGGCGGCCATCCTTCACATGCACATGAACGACCCAGTCAGAGAAGACGTCGAGCGCATCCCGGTAGTCAACGCCCGCGTGCAACAGATTGCAGGGCTCATACAACACGCCAAAATGGCTCGACCCCACCGCCTTACAAAGTGCCAGAGCATCCTCGGGATCGCCGGCGATCGAACCGCGGTGATTCTCCATCCCCAGATACACCCCCGCCTCGTCGGCATACTCGGCGCTTTCGGCCATCAACGGCGCAATGCGCGGAATGATCGCCGGATCCTCACCATGACCGGGCATCACGCGTATCGAGCGCGCACCCAGCCGGGCCGCCGCGTCGATAGTTACGCGCATCCTGTGCATGTCGGCCTCGCGCTCATCCGGATCGTCGGACGCGAAATCGCCGCCCGGATACGTCCCCAAATTCGCGATCGCGACGCCCGTGTCGGCAGATGCCTCCTCGATCGCAGAAAGCTGCTCATCAGTCGGCAACTCCGGAAAGTGCGGCTCCCGCCCCCACAAATCTGCGCGATAAACACCCGAATCGGCAAGCACCCGAAGCGCATAATCATACGGCTTCTCGCGCATCGGATACGTACACGCTGAAATGCGCTGAATCTCCATGGTCCCGCCTCCTCGCATCAGGTCGATCCTCGCACAACCATTCGACGCCGGACGAACCCAAACCTCCAGAACGGTGACGGGCAACGGCGACGGCAAAAGGCGACGGCAACGGAAAAGGGCGACGGCCAAAGGCGACGGCAACGGAAAAGGGTAACGGCCAAAGGCGACGGCAACGGCAACGGCAACGGCAACGGCAACGGCAACGGCAACGGCGCCGAGGGCTCTTTCTTCGGGAAAGAAACCGCCCTCGGACTCCCGCAAAGAACTCAAAATGTGAGTAAGGGTAGCGTGGAGCCGAAGGCTGAGAGGACCTGCGACACCACCGGAACAACACCTACGACGCGGCAGGAACGGCAGAAGACGCGAACGGGAAAGAGAACGGAGACGGAGACGGAGACGGCGACGGCAAAGGGAGGGGCGACGGCAACGGCAAAAGGCGCCGCGACGGCGACGAGCAACGTAACCGAAAGGCCGAAGGCGCTGGAAACCCCGACACTGACGGCATCACCCGCGGCAGGTGTCGGTGCCGGGGTAGAGGAAACGAAGAATACTCATGCGCACCGCGCCCCTCGGAGGTGGCTCTGATGTCTCGCCCGATACGTCACGTGCTACTCGCCTGCACCGTCCTGATCACAGTCAACGCTCCCGCCCAAAAGCTGCTTACAAACCCCGGCTTCGAAGAGTTCAACGAGGCCGGTGTGCCCACCGGCTGGAGCCGCTACGGTGGCGACGTGCCCGAAAGCGTGGTCGAACCGGCTGATCAAGCCCACTCCGGCGACCATGCCCTGCGTATGATCGACACCGGGCCGCACGAGCGAGACAACACATGGGCGACCGGCGTGATCCAGGAAGTGCCGGTCGAGGTCGGGACGACATACATGTTCTCCGTGTGGGCGAAGGCGATTGCGCGGAACCACCGACAGGCGGTCATCATGCAACTGCGGTTCCTCCCCGGAAATGAACTGCAAAGCACGCACATAGAGCCGGAGATCGGTGGCGACTGGCAGCGGTTTTCGGTGGCCATGGAAGCCCCCGAGGGTGCGACTGATGCGCGTCTGTACATATTCACCATGCACTACTGGACTTCGGAGACGCTCATCGACGACGCGTCCCTCCAGGCGGTCAATCCCGAGGACTGGGGGGCGCGCTACCCACTCGCAACGCTGGGCAGCATGGGTATCGAGCGCGCGCGAAAGCTGAACCTGACGACGCCGATCGTGGTGGATGGGGAAGCGGCGGCCACGATCTGCGCGCCGGAGGGTGAGCAGGGCCTGGCGAGGGGGGAGAGGCTGGCTGAGGCTATCGAGGAGCGGACCGGGGCAAGGCCTGAGGTTACGGCCGACGCGAAGTCGCTGGTCGGCGAGGACGGCACGATCATCGCCCTGGGGAATCTCAACGATAACTTCGTGATCGAGCGGTTGTACTGGAACAAGTACCTCAAGGTGGATGCCGAAGCGCCCGGGCCGGGGGCGTACGTGCTGCAGGTTGTGCACGAGCCGTACAACTGGCCGCGGGGTGCGAATGTGCTCGTTGTCGGCGCCTCGGATCCAGAAGGGCTCACCGCCGGCGTCCAGGCGCTGATCGAGCGGATCCCCGATGGTGGCGACTGGGTGCTGGACGGGCCGCTGCTGGAGATCTCGAACACCGAGGAGCCTGACGCGGAGGCGGCGCGCGCGATCGTCGAGCGGCCCGTGGATATCAATATTACGCGGCGGTTCTGGGAGGCCGCGCGGATGTACCGTGACACCGGCCAGATCGCGTGGGCCGAGCGCGCGAAGCAGATCCTGCTGGGGCCGGCCGCGGAGCGATTCGCCGAGGACCCGCACTTCCACATCACCTGGCCCGAGGAGACCACCTCGAACATGATCGGCGCCATGTGGGACGTGATCGAGGAGGCGCCGGTGTGGACCGATGAGGAGCGTCTGCAGGCGACGAACGTGATCCTCAACACGCTGTACGTGCTCCCGCAACGCGTCTCCGGGTACGGTAATATTGAGGACAATCCCGGCATCATCTGGAACCACACGACCTTCCCGCTGATTGGCATCTACTGGATGGCGCGCTGGTTCGACCGCTTCTACGGGAACGTAGACGGGAAGATGGCGGTGATGCTGAACAAGTGCGAACATGCGTTCGCAAACCAGGCGCGCTGCTGGAAGCCGCAGGAGGATGCGGTGGGGTATGTCTCGATCGTCCCGCGCCACACGATCGACTACACGCTCGCGGAGAACGATTACACCTATTTCGAGAACGGGCAGGTGCTGCGGCACGCCGAGTACGAGGTGGGATTCTGCGACAACACGGGCGATGCCGCGAGTTTCGGCGACAACGGGTACGGGCGCTACGTGTATGCGCGGAACCTCCACTGGGCGCTGTGGTATTACCGCGACGGGCGCTTCAAGTGGTGGCTGGATCGCGTCGAGAAGGGCGATCAGGCGGCTCCGTATGATCCGACGATCGAGCCGGTGCGCTGGGACGGTCTCGTGGGGGCGAACGTGTTCGAGCTTCACCCGGAAGTATACGAGTACACAAGCAACTACGCGGATTACGGGGGCGAGGTCACGCCGCCGAACATCCCGCAGGAGAAGTGCTTCGACAAAATCTCCTTCCGCGAGAGTCTGGACATGGATGCCGAGTATTTCCTGCTGGACGGATTCGCGCGGGGTAAGCACCTGCAATATGATGGGAACTGTATTACCAAGTTCTTCGCCGGCGGGCGAGACTGGCTGATTGACGGGGACTACCTGGTGCGCAACACGACCGATCACAACGGGGTCAGCGTGATCCGGGACGGCCGGGTGGCGGAGCTGATTCCGTCCTGCGCGTCGCTGGAGACGATCGCCGACCTGCCCACGGCGACGCTGAGCGAGACGGTCGTGTACGACTTCAACGGCTGCGACTGGATCCGGGACATCACGTGGCGAAAGGGCGAGTTCGTGCTGGTAACGGACCGGCTGCGCGCGAACCAGGCGGGCGAGTACACGTTCGTGGGCAACTGGAAGATGCTCGCCGAGGGGGACCAGCGCATCGAGGACGGGCGGGTGTTCGTGACCGAGCGGCAGGGTGCGGGCGGAACGGGGAACCGGGAACTGGTGACGGTCACCGAGCCGGCGGAGGGGGTAGAGCGGGCCGTGAAGTTCACCTCGCGGGCATCGCGGCTGGACACGGTGCTTGAGATGCCCGCGGGGGAGTATGAGATGGCCCTGTTCGCGTCCGGGACAGGCTCGGGCTCGGACAGCTTCTTCGTGGCGATCGATGGGGGAGAGCAGATACCCTTCCACGTTCCCATCGATGAGTTCGGCCCATCCTCGAGCACGTGGGAGAAGGACACACCCACGCCCAACGTGAGCGTCGAGGAGGATGGTGTGCACCGGATTACGATTACGCTGCGCGAGAACCCCGGCCCGATGCTGGACCGGATCGTCGTGCGCGATCCGGAGGGCACTGTTGTGGTCGAGGTGGAGGCGGAGGATGCGTCGCCGCTGCCGAAGGACTGGATCGAGGATGCACCGGTCGAGCGATTTTACGTGAAGGCCGACGGGCGGGCCGATTGCAAGCTGACGGGGCGCATCAACCATGTCGGGCGGCATATCACATACATGCGTCAGCGGCTTGGCGGGACGATGGAGCCGGGGGAGATGCGCACCTTCCACACGCTCTTCTACAATGACACGAACGAGGCGCCCAAGGCCTACGACGTGCGGCGCATCTCCGACCAGGCGGCGCTGGTGACGCGTGGTGGTGAGCCGCACATGGTGGTGCTGGCGGGGGATGAGGCGATGCTGGGCGGCCAGGCGCAGATGCGGATGACGGCATTCACGCGCGATCACTCGTGGGGCGCGGGGATCTCGGAGTTCCGCGGCGAGTTGATGGTGGATCACCCGATCGGCGCGGAGGTGCGGGCGGACCCGCCGCGGCTGACGATCGACGCGCCGGAGACGCTGCAGACGGTGAGCATCGGCGGCATGCCGCTGATGCTCGAGGACGGTCGGCTGGAGATGGACCTGACGGGTATGGGCGAGCTGCAGACGGCGGCGGTCGAGATGCAGACGACCTTCGACCGCTACGCCTCGCGGGCGCAGGAGCCGGGCGGAGGTACGGTGGAGCGCGAGAGGCCGCAGCCGCTGGCGATCGAGCGGCGGATGCCCGTTCCCGTGGAGGCGGGGAGTGAGGCGGACCCGGTGCGGGTGATGCACCCGGTTGACCTGGACGGCGACGGAGCCGAGGAGCTGATCGTGCTGCGCTCGAACGTCGCGCACGCGCTGACGCTGGCGGGTGAGGAACTGTGGCGCTTCGACGCGGGTGGGAAGATGCTGGCGGTGGCGCACGACGACCTCGATGGCGATGGCGCGCCGGAGGTGCTGGTGGGCTCGGCGGATGAGCGGATTTACGTGCTGGACGCCCCGACGGGTGAGCTGCAGCGCAAGCACCACTGCGACGTCCCGCTGCGGGTGGGCACAAGCTCGGTGCACCGGCCGCAGGTGGGGGCGCTGGCGGTGGCGGATATCAACGCGGACGGGGC
Organism: uncultured Armatimonadia bacterium; assembly: GCA_964484945.1. Taxonomy (GTDB): domain Bacteria; phylum Armatimonadota; class Zipacnadia; order Zipacnadales; family UBA5352; genus UBA5352. The sequence goes on from CAZAHB010000283.1 coordinate 5,433, forward strand.
GCTGGAGATCATTGCGGGGCTGATGAACGGGAACCTGATGTGCTACGACCTGGACTTCAACGTGATCTGGCGCGAAGACCGCATCGAGCACGGGCCCAACGAGATGGTGGTGCGAGACCTCGACGATGACGGGACGCCGAACGTGATCGTGGGCAACCACTACGGTCGGGTCGAGATCTTCGACGAGAACGGCAGGCAGCTTCCGAGTGTGTATTCGGAGCTTGGCGATGTGCAGATGGCGATCGGTGACCTGAACGGTGACGGGACGCCGGAGATCGCGAACGGGTCCTCGACGGGCGCGTTCGACTGTCGCACGTGGCGGACCCGCGAGGGGTTCGAGTTCCCGAACTACGGCTTCAGCTTCACTGAGGTGCTGATCGGTCAGTTGATCGGGGACGGGGCGCCGGAGCTTCTGGCGGGATCTGAGACCGGGTATGCCTACGCGCTGAGCGCGACCGGGGAGGTTCGGGCGCGGTACAACTTCGGCGACGCGCTGAATGATATGGCGCTGCTGGGGGAGGATGCGCCGGTGCTGGCGGTGGCGTGTGATGACGGATACGTGTACACGCTCGACGAGAGCTTCGAGCCGACAGGCGCGACCGAGGCGGGCGGACGGCCGCTGCTGCTGCAGACGATCGACGGGCCGGAGGGGCTGCGGTTGCTGGTGGGGACGGGGGAGTGTGTGGTCGTGCTCCAGCCCTGAGCGTCCCTTTCATCGAGAGAGACTCACAGGCTGGAAACTCATATTCCAGAAATTGCGAGGGCATCAACGGAAGTCGTACGGAGGGGCTGCTTTTCGCGCCTG
>CAZAHB010000284.1:0-6128 GCA_964484945.1 uncultured Armatimonadia bacterium
TGCAAAACGCCACCATCCCGCCCGACGATCACAATACGCATCATCGCTAAGTGAACAGGATTGAGGTTAAGGGATAACGGGCAAACGGCCTGTCGCGCTTTCCGCAACGGATGGGGAGGTAGACGACACCTCTGGCTCACCATCCTCCGGGCGGCAACGACACGCCTTTGAGCCGTGCGGAGCTCGGGCGAGCCTTCGCCCGACGCGGGCCGCAAGGCCCGCATTCGTTGCCGCGACAATTCCAATCACTAACTTTGATACAGAGCCTCTTTATGGGCAATCAAACGAGTGCGCCAGAGGGAGTGTGTGCCGAATCACGCCACCTCAGCGGGTAATCCCGCCCGTCCGTGACAGGACAGTTGAAAGCCATCTCCGTTCGGATCCGCACCTGCATGCGATTGAGCGACGGCACCCAGGCTCTCACCGGTTCGCCGTCGCTTTGATTGCTCTCGTCGCTTGCGTTGCTTTCGTCGCTGCCGTCACCCCAGCCACCCCTCCACGCGCTCGCGAACTCTCACGGCCCTCTCGTTGACCTCAGAAAGCTCGCCGCGGCCGAGGCACTCCACCATCACCGGGCCGGAGGCGAAGCCGCCCTCGCGCAGCCGCGCGAAGACCTCCGGGAAGTCCACGTCGCCTGTGCCCGGCTCGATCTCCACGTCCCCGCGCACGCCCCCGACCTCGTCCTTGATGATCGCCGCGACCACGTGCGGGGCCACCTCGTCGATCCCGTCCAGCGGGTCCTCCCCGGTGAAGTACAGGATATTCCCCGGATCGTAGTAGATCCCGAAGTTCGGGTGGTCGATGACCTCGACCATGCGCACGAGATCGTAGCAGGTCCCGGCCGGGCCCCCGTGGGACTTGATGGTTACGGTGATGCCGAGGTCCTCGCCGTAGGCCGCGGCCTCGCGCAGGACCGTGAAGAGCGTCTCCTCCAGATCCGGCTCGGGAGTGCCGCAGGAGACGTAGTACGGGACGCCGACCTGGGCCATCACATCAAGCTGCCCCAGCGCCTCCGCGACCGCCGCTTCGGTGCCCTCGTGAAGCGGGCAGCGGCCGCTGTGGTGCAGGGAGATCTCGGTGGTCGGCGTGAGGCCGTGGCGCTCGAGGCTCTCCGTGATCCACGCGATCTTCTCATCGCTGAGCCCCGGGAGAAGCTCGGCTTCGCGATGCCGCATGAAGCCCATGTACTCGTAGCCGGTTTCGGCCACGCTGGAGAGGAATTGCTCCCAGGTGAACGCGGTCCACGGCCGGGCGAATGCGCCGATCTGGTAGTTTGCGGGGGCCATCGGCGATCAGTCCTTTCGGTGTTGGGACGGCCGCGGGCTATCGCTGCACTCCCGCGGCCGTCGCCGTGTGATTCGCCCCTGAAACGAAGGCACATGACACAATACAGCGATGCCCTCTTCCGCGGCGAAGTTCCGGTATCCGTCATCGTCGCCAGAGACGGGGTTCACGACGAACGCGATCGTCTCCATCCGAACCTGCTTTCCCGCACCTCAAGCACTCGCCGTCGCTGTCGTTCCCTTCTCACTTTTCACATCTCGCTCGTCCCTTCGCCAGGTGCGGTGAGGTCGGCCGAGAGGTCCAGCCCGCGCACGCGCAGCCCGCTCGCCACACAGGAGGCCTCCAGACTTTCGGGGGTACCCGCTGACTCGCCGTCTATGTGCACGTGCGCGCCGCCCTCGATCTCCATGCGGTAGCTCGGTGAGCAGTGCTCGATTACCTCATCGCCCACAGGCTCGGGCCCCATGCCCGTCAGCCAGCGCCACAGCGCCTCGATGCCCGGTCGCTCGGGGACGATGATCGCGTGCAGGTTGCCATCGGTGGGATCCGCCGACTCCAGCGCCGGGACGCGCAGCACCACGCGCACCGGCATATTCGCGAACATCCCCGCGACCATCGGTCCCTCGTAAACTACCTCGTCGGCGCTGGTCAGGCGCACGTTCCAGGTGTCGATCTGCCGCGCCGCGCGAAGCGTCGCCAGCACGTAGGCGAAGTTGCCCAGACCGGACTTATCATCCTCGGTCTCGCCGGCCACCACCGCCTCGAAACCAATCCCTGCGCGAACGGTGAAGTACCGCCCGTTGCACATTCCGACATCCATCCTGTGGACGGGCTGACGCATCATCCAGCGGGCCTGCGCCACGGCGTTGTCGCAGTGGCGCCCCACGACCTCGACGAGACGGTTACCCGTACCTCCCGGGAGCGGCCCAAGCACCGCTTCCGCCTCGATGATCGGCCCGACCGCCTCCTGGGTCGTCCCATCGCCGCCGATCACCCATATCTCGCTGAAGCCCGCGCGCAGAGCCGCTTCGACGGCGGGCTTCGCGCCACGCCTGCGCGTAGTCTCGAAGGCAGCTATCTGGACGCCGTGGCGGCGCAGTTCGTGCGCCACCGCCAGGTATATCCGGCCGCCCCCTCCCCCACCGGAGGAGGGGTTGATTATGAATGCGACGTGGTCAATCTGTATATCGTGGCCGTCTACGGGTATCATTTACGCCTCCTGTTGTTGTGTTCGACAGGAAACGCACGGTTCCTTCAGCCGGAGGCAGGAGGATTCGCGCGATGAAACTCAAAGTATAAGGGTGAGATCACTGTGACTTCGTGGGAGAGGGAGAATAGAAGATATGGCACCTGCCAATGACGAGACGATTCTGAGCGGTCCAGCGGAAATCAAGAACGCCGTCCAACGCATATGCATGGAGACACCACTGCCGGTTGATGTCCACACACATCTGTACTCTGCGCGCTTCGGCGACATGTTGCTGTGGGGCTTCGACGAACTCGTGACCTACCACTACCTGATCGCAGAGGTGGCCCGCACCAACCGTGATGTGAGCCCGGATGAGTTCTACGCAATGAGCAAGCGCGAGCAGGCGGACCACGTGTGGCAGAGCCTGTTCATCGACGAGAGTCCGGTCTCGGAGGCGAGGCGCGGAGTGCTCACCTGCCTGAAGAAGTACGGGCTGGATGTGGAGAGTCGTGACGTGGACGAGTACCGCGACTTCTTCGCCTCCACCACCATGGAGGAGCACATCGACCGCGTCTTCGAGATGGCCAACTGCGAGCGGGTCATCATGACGAACGATCCATTCGACGACGAGGAGCGACCTGTCTGGGACCAGGGCCCCGAGACCGATGAGCGCTTTCTCGCCGCCCTGCGGATCGACCCGCTGCTGGTCACCTGGCATGACGCGCAGCCACGGCTGGCCGAGTGGGGCTACGATGTCTCGATGGACCTGTCGGGCAACACGCTCGAAGAGATCCGGCGCTTCCTGATGGACTGGGCGGAGCGGATGAACCCGCTGTATATGGCCGCATCGCTCGGCTTCAACTTCCAGTACCCCGACGACGAGCACCCCAGCACCCCCATCATCGATGAGGCGATCGTCCCCGCGTGCATGGATCTGGGGATCCCCTTCTCGCCGATGATCGGCGTCAAGCGCCAGGTCAATCCCGCGCTGAAGCTGGCCGGCGATGCCGTCGGGAAGTGCGACATCGGCGCGATCGAGCGCCTCTGCCGCACGCATCAGGACTGCGACTTCTTCGTGACGCTGCTCTCGCGGGAGAATCAGCATGAGCTGTGCGTGGCCGCGCGCAAGTTCCCGAACCTGATGCCCTTCGGCTGCTGGTGGTTCCTCAACGATCCGAGCATCATCGACGAGATGACCCGCGAGCGAGTGGAGCTTCTGGGGCTCAGCTACGTCGCGCAGCACTCGGACTGCCGCGTGCTCGATCAGCTTGTGTACAAGTGGGAGCACTCGCGCAGGAAGATCGCGGAGGTGCTCACGGACAAGTACCAGGACATCGCCGCGACCGGCTGGCGGCTCACCGCCGAGCAGATCGAGGAGGACGTGCGCGGGATCTACGGGCAGAACTTCCTCGACTGGATCGGTTACGACGGCGGGTAGACGCCTGCCGGCGTGGCTGGGGCGGGATTACCGTGGGCCTGCCTTTCTTGCGCCGACATACGACCCGAGGCGGCGTCCGTTGGCGCTGCCTTGACCCCCACCCTCAAAACACCGTAGCATGAGCCTGCGGGCCTCGCCACGAAGGTGAGGCCCGCCCGTGTATGGAATGGTGTCATCTGCGCATGTGCTGACGACGCATGCGTCAGGACGCGTTGATCCTGTGACGGACCAAGGGAAGTGACCGATATGGCCGACAAGTGTGTGCTTGCTTACTCCGGAGGGCTCGACACCTCCGTAGCCATCCGCTGGATAGCCGAGACCTATGACGTAGACGTGATCGCAGTCGCCGTGGATGTCGGCGAGGAGGCCGACTACGAGGGTATCCGCGCCAAGGGGGAGGCGGTGGGCGCGGTCGAGTCGGTGGTCGTGGACGCCAAAGAGGAGTTCTTCGAGGACTACATCACCCGCGCGATTGCCGCGAACCTCACCTACGAGCGGAAGTACGTGGCATTCACTGCCCTCGCGCGCCCGCTGCTGGCGCAGAAGCAGGTGGACGTGGCCTGGGAGCGCGATGCGGACGCCGTCGCGCACGGTTGCACCGGCAAGGGCAATGACCAGGTGCGGTTCGAGGTCTCCTACGCGGCCCTTGACCCGGACCTGGAGATCGTCGCCCCCGCGCGCGAGTGGGGCATGACCCGCGAGGACGAGATAGACTACGCCAGAGAGCATGATATCGACGTGGACGTTAGCAAGAAGAGCCCCTACTCCACGGACACGAATCTGTGGGGCCGCTCGATCGAGTGCGGGGTCATCGAGGATCCGTCGCAGGAAGCGCCCGATGACGCGTGGGAGTGGACGGTGGATCCGCTGGAGGCCCCCGATGAGCCTCAGTACGTCACGGTCTCCTTCGAGGCGGGCGTCCCCGTGGCGCTTGACGGTGCCGAGATGAACGGGGTGGACCTGGTCGGCAAGCTCAACGCCATCGGCGGCGAGCACGGCGTGGGGCGCGTGAACATGATGGAGAACCGCCTGGTGGGGATCAAGTCGCGCGAGCTGTATGAGTGCCCGGCCGCGACCATCCTGCTGGAGGCGCACACGGACCTCGAGAGCCTGGTGCTGGACCGCGAAACCATGCACTTCAAGCAGCAGATGGAACTGAAGTACTCGGAGATGGTCTACTACGGGCTGTGGTTCACGCCGCTGCGCAAGGCGCTGGACGCGTTCATGCTCGAGACGCAGAAGCCCGTCTCCGGCGACGTGACCGTCAAGCTCTACAAGGGCCGCGCGGAGGCCGTCGCCCGCGAGTCCGACGAGTCGCTGTATGATTTCTCGCTGGCGACCTACGGCGAGGAAGACATTTTCGATCAGTCAAGCTCGCGCGGGTTCATCGAGATCTTCGGCCTACCCGCAAAGGTCGTGTCGATGGTGCGCGGACTGCAGGAGTAATACACCCGAGAGGATGAGTTGATGGACGGCGAACTGCTTGCTCCCAACGCGGCGGTCGCATTTGGCGAGCTTGTGCTGCTGGGTCTCGTAAGCTGGCTCGCCGTCTTTCTTATCAGACTCGTACTTCGGGCGTTTGCGAAAGCGGGCCCCGATGGCGAGGGCCTGATGACCGATGAGCGAATCGAGGAGGTCCACGCAAAGATCTCGCACCTCGTCCGCCTGGTGGCGGCATTGGGTGCGTTCGCGGTGGTGGGCTATAACGCATGGCTCACGTGGGCCGGCTACAACGCCTGGGATCTTATCCTCGGGCAGTTCGGCGAGGTCTCGACCACCCGGCTTGCGATCATTGCCGGCCAGATCGTCGGCCTTGTCGTCCTGCTGGAACTGCTGTCATGGATAGGCGGCGAGCTTCAGGACTGGGTCGTCGAGCGCCTGCAGAGTGCAGACGTCATACGTGTGGCCGACGAGCGTGTCGAGGGTCTCGGCGAACATCTGCGGCATCTGATCACGGCCGCACTGTGGCTGATCGGCGCGACCGCGATCGCCGGCGTGCTCAACCTCCCGGGTCCGGCAGCGTGGTGGATTGCGTACGTTGTCACGCTACCGCTGGTCTGGGCACTGATGCGCCTGATAAGCGACTCGGTCGATGTCGCCATCGACGCGATCTATGAGGCGTTCAGCGCCAGCGAATCCATCACATGGAGTGGCAGCGGCGAGGGCGAGGTCCGCGATGTCCTCGGCTCGGTAAAGACCGCATTGCGCTGGGGCGTT
>CAZAHB010000285.1:0-6096 GCA_964484945.1 uncultured Armatimonadia bacterium
GGCAGCGGGTGGCGCTGGCATCGGTGCTGGCCTGCCGCCCGCGGGTGATTGTGTTCGACGAACCGACCACGGGCCTCGACGGGATACAGCAGCGCGCGATGATGGACCTGCTGGCGCGGCTGAACGCGGAGGGAACGACGGTGCTGGTGATCACGCACTGCACGTGGGCGGCGGCGGAGTATGCGCAGCGGGCGCTGGTTCTCGACGAGGGCCGCCTCGCCGCGGACCGCCCGGTGCGCGAGGCCTTCGCCGACGAGGGTTTGCTTGCGCGGACGGGCCAGGTCCCCCCGCAGGTGGCGCTGCTGTCGCGACAGATGGGCGCGGGGACGCTGCTGTCGGTGGACGAGGTGGAGGCGTGCTTGCAGCGATAAAGCCGTTTCCCAGGCGTTGGGAGGGGCCGGAGAACGGGGCCGTCGTCCGGCCCCGCGACGCCGGCCCGGCCGTTCTCCAAACGCAACAGCAACCTGCGACAGGAGACCCGCAATGACCGATCACCAGCCAACCGGCCGGGAGATCCCCTGGTGGCGCAGCCCCGGGGCTCTGATCTTCCGGGCGCTGATCGCCGCAACCATCGCAGTGGTCTTCGGCGACCCCATCGTGGGATCCATCACAGACCTCATGGTCAAGGAGTAACACGCGTCGATGAACATGTCTCTGTACCGCCGGATCGACACGATCGCCCATCGCCGCCACCCGGTGGCGAAGCTGCTGGCGCTGCTGCCGCTGTTCGTGGCGCCACTGGCGTTCAATGACCCGTGGTGGGCGCTGACTGTGCTGGTGGTGTGCTTCGCGCTGGTGCTGGCTGCCGGCGCCCTGCCGAACCTCCGGCGGCTGTGGGGCCTGGGCACGATCCTGCTGGTGATGAGCGCGCTGCTGTGGGCGCTGATGCTCCCCGAGCGCGAGGCGGTGTGGGAACTCGGCCCGCTCTACGCCTCGCCCACGTCGCTGGCCTACGGGATCGCCATGGGCATGCGCCTGAACGCGATGCTGATGGTGGGCGTAGCCTATGTCACGTGCACGCGGCCGGAGGAGTTCACATGGTCGCTGCGGCGAATCGGCGTCCCCGCGACCATGACCCTCGCGCTCTCGCTGACCTTCCGCCTGGTGCCGATGCTCGCGGGCACCGCCCACACCGTGACGCAGGCGCAGATGGCGCGGGGCCTGGACTTCCGCTCCGGCGGACCGCTCGCGCGACTGGCGCGATACGTGCCGCTGATGGTGCCCGTGCTGGCCTACGCGATGCGCTCGGCCGATGACCTTACGCGCGCTCTGGAGTCGCGCGGCGCCTCGGCGGCCACCACCGGTCGGTCGGAGTACCATCGCCACACCTGGACCGCGGGCGACACGCTGCTGATCGTGGCGGCGCTGGCGCTCGCGGTAGCGTGTGTGTGGCTGCGCGTGGCCGGTTACGGAGGGATTGTGGCGCGGCTGTAGGCAGAGCGCGACATGATGCACATCGGGCAGTTCGCGCGGTCTCTCCTCCGGGACCGCGCTATCTTTTCGTCTGCAGAGTTTCTGTGCTGTCGGGGATATCACCCATCGGATATTACTTGATAACAATGATATAATCCCCCTTGACAGATTCGGTGTGAGGCGCTATAATAATGGGCGACGATAAATGACGTGCAGCACAATCAGACAGTCTCTCGCAGGAGGGGATGTTTGAATGTCTCTGATACGATGGCGACGCAGTCCGAGCATGCTGGCGCGGCCGATGATGCGCGCCCACGACCTGTTCGACGAACTCGACCGGCTGTTCACCACGCAGGCCGGCGAAATGGCGGAAGAGTCCGACTACGGACCCGCTGTGGACGTATACGAGACCGATGACGAGGTCGTCGTCAAGGCTCAGCTTCCCGGCGTGAAGAAAGAGGACGTGGAGGTCAGCATCCAGGAGAACTCGCTGATGATCCGCGCCGAGACCAGGCGCGAGGAGGAAGTGGACGAAGACGGCTACTTCCGCCGCGAGTTGCGCTACGGAACCTTCGCCCGGCGCCTGCCGCTTCCGGCGGAGATCGACGACGAGCAGGTGACGGCAACGATGGAGGATGGCGTGCTCGAGGTTCGCGCCACGAAGGCCACAGAGGTCGAGGAAGCCGGCAAGAAGATCAGCGTCGAGTAACTCCACTCGACCGAGAGGTTCAGCGGCGCGGCTCCATTCCGGGGCCGCGCCACTTTCTTGTACGGTTCGCCCGGGTGGTATGGGCCGGACGAGGAGCGCGCGCTCCTCTCCCCTACCCTCGCATCTGCTCAATCAGGTCGACGAGCGCGTCCACGGTCTCTTCGGTGATCTGTCGGCCAATCTCCACGGACGCATTCTGTGGCTCGCCCATCACACCGACCTCGATGTCCGGGTGCTGGCGAACCGCCGGCACGACCAGTTCGTGCCGGACGTGCTTTGTCTTGTGCTGATAGGGGTGGGGGTCCTCCCGCATCATCTCAGCCACCTCGGGCTCATCGAGCACGTACGCATCCCTCACTGCGTCGGGCGCCCAGTAGAGCATCAGCGAGGTCTCGAACCAGCCCGAGTGGTAGTCCCGGTCCTCGAAGGCCTCCTGACAGGTCTCCGAGGCCAGCCAGAAGCGGTAGACGGCGATGTTCCGGTCATGGAACTGCGGGTTGTTGCGCAGGAACATCTCGGCCGCCTCCTGGGTGGCGCGGTCGTTTTCAGACCCGGCGTGACCGAGAACGAGGATGATGTTCTCCAGTCCCTGCAGGCACAGCGAGTTGAGGATCTCGACGATAATCTGCGTGACCACATGCGGGCTGACGTTGATCGTGCCCGGAAGCTCCCCGCCGGAGTATGTGTAGGAGAGCGTGGGGGCCATGAAGCAACCGGTGCGTTCGGCCGCCCGGCGACCGATCTCCTCGGCATTGTAGCAGTCGGTGCGCAGCGGCAGGTGATATCCGTGCTGTTCGGTCACCCCCAGCGGCACGAGCACCGTGCGCATCCCCGCGTCCATCGCGTCGCGAACCTCTTCGACGGTCATGTGCTCCCAGATCAGTGCATCTGACATCGTCGGCACTCCTCATATGCGGCGTTGAGCGGCGGAGACCATTTCCCCGCGCGCTCATATGAACCTGCCTCCGATCCCGGCAGGCAGGTGTGAGCCGGCGAATGGCGAATGGCGAATTGTCTTCCGACCACAAGCACTCCGGTGAGAGGTGGCAGTAATGAAGCGACTGGCGATTGTTGTCTGCCTGCTCGTAGCGACGTTGACGGTGTACGCTGCTGGCGACTACATGTGGATCGATCGGGTGCAGGAGAATGGCCGCCTGCTGGTGCCGCTGCGAAGTGTTTTCGAAGCCTACGGCGCACAGGTCGGATGGGACAACGCGACCCGAACCGTAACGATCCAGTCCCCGACACTCAATATACGCATGGACGTTAACTCCTACACGGCGACCGTGAATGGTCAAGCGCAGACTTTGGACGCGCCGCCGCGCGTGATTGACGGCAGCACCTACGTCCCGCTGCGCTTCGCCGCGGAGGCGCTGGGCGAGAAGCTCACCTACAAGGGCGACCGCATCGAGATGCCCACGGCGGGCTTGACGCTGTTGATTCGCGGCGAGGCGACCGGGCCACAGGACACCGGGCAGACCGCTCCAACCGCCCAGGTGACGATTACACAGCCGGCCGAGGGCAGCACGATCGGCCCGCGAGTGGAAGTCACAGGCACGGCTCCCGGCGGTTCGTTTCTGGTGCTCGACACAGAGGTGCGGGCCCAGGATGACGATGAGCTTATCAGGGTCGTGCCGGGCCTCCGCCATGACGTTCCGGCCAGCGGCCAATGGCATTTTGCCATCGCCGCACCGTCGCTGCCGCTCAATATCACCGATGAACCGCTGTATTACGTCATCAGGGCGTACCTGCCCGATGGCGGTCCGTCAAGCGCCGCGCGGGTGAAGGTGTTCCGGCCCGAGCAGTAGCGTCGTGGTCGGCAACCCGATCAAAACCGGCCCGCGCACGGTTCCCCGGGGCCGTGCGCGGACTATGGCCCTGTATATGGGTGTGGAGCATGACCCGAATGGTGGAGGGAGAAAACAAAAAGACGACTGGCAAACGCAGTATCCGGCGCGCACCCGTGCTGCTTGTGGCGGTGGCTGTCATTGTGTGCGCGTCGGTGCAGGTGGTTGTCGCCGCCCCGACCGCAACAGTCCAGGGCACCGACGACCACGACACCACCTGGCGGGTCGGTAATCTGAGTGACCGCCTGGCTTTGCTGGAGCAACAGGCTCTGAATGACCAGCACGATCTCTTTAAGGCCAACTGCCGGCACATGGACGACGCCCTGTTCACGATCAAGAACCGACTGGAACGGCTCCCTGAGGGCGATCAGGTCCAGGTGGTGATCTCCCAATCCCCCGTCGCAGTCATGCGAAACGACCTCGACAGCAAGAAGCAGCAGAAGGATGCGCTGCTGGAGACCGGCAAGAAGTATCTACATGCGATCAGCGAGCTTGATCAGCAGATCGCCGCGGGCGTGGACAAGTTCCACATGGACTGGCTCAAAACGCTTTTCGGTCAGCTTAAGCCCGCAGTTGGTCTGCCGAAGGTGTATGAAATCCCCACCGAGTTCTGGGACTGGTATCAGTCCAGCAAACAGGCCGGGGAGATGCTCTCTCAGGACGTCAGCCACATTCAGAAGCTGCGTAAGCTTCGCGATGCCCTTCGAGTGAAACAACAGGAAAGTGTCACCGCGGCGCGGCAGGTTGTTGACGAGATAAACGCCCTGGAGCCGACCGTTCAGGACCTGGAGAACGCGTTCAACTCCGTGGTGGCGAAGTATCCCTTCGTCATCGTCGGCAACGCGCCCCCGCCTGTGCAGACGCAGGCGCCCAAGCTGTCGATCTGCTTTCTGGTGGATTGCAGCGGCTCGATGGCCGGCAGCAAGATCGAGGCCGCGCGGGCCGCAGTGCGCTCATCGGTCGCTCGCACCGATGACGGGAAGACCGAGTGGGCGCTGCTGGCCTTTGGAGCATGCAACCTCTGGGAGGAAGTGGGTTTCAACCAGACGGCTGCGGACATCACCGCGGCAGCGGACGGTCTCTCCACAGGTGGCGACACCCCGCTGACGTTCTCGATGTACAAGGCCATCGCCTACGTCTCAAACGAGGGGCGTGGCGCGACACGGCGGCTGATCATCCTCTGCGACGGCCAGGACAATTGCTCCGAGCGCGGTTCGACCACACAGGAGGACGCGATGGCGGGTCTGAAGACCATCACGCGGAACGTTCCCGCAACAGGGGGCACACAGCCATGAAGCGCACAGCGATCGCACTTGCGACGATCATCATCTGCGCGGGTCTCGTGGCACCGGCGCACGCGCGCAGGATGCTCAGCCAGGACGGAGAGACCGTCGAGACCGCGCGCGCCGAAGCCGTCCAGGCGACCCGGCAGGGCAATGTCGCTCTGACAATCAGCACGGTGGGCTTCGCCATCGGCGAGGGCTCGGAGGCGGAAAGCTACCTGCAGCAGACCGCCGGGATCGGTGGTGGCGCCTACTTCTCGGCCTCCGACAGCGGCCAACTCACCGAAGCGATGGGTGCGGCGGCGAGCGGTCAGTCGGCCCCCACCACCGGCGTGACCATCACCACGCCCAAGCAGGGCGAGCGCGTGCAGGGACGGGTCACGGTGGCGGGCACCGGCAAGCCCGGAGCGCTCATTGTCGTCAGCACCGAGGCCCGCGCGCAGGATGACGACGAGCTGTTGCGGGATGTCCCCGGCTCACGCCACAAGATTGCCAAAGACGGAACCTGGCAGGTGTGGGTCGCCGCCCCTGTGTTGCCCGAGAACATCGCCGAACCGCTGTACTACATCATCAAGGCCAGGTGGATCACGCGCGATGGTCAGGAATCGAATGAAGCGAGTGTGAAGGTCTTCCGCGCCGACTGACGGGGCAATCTGGAGATCGAAACAGATTACATTATGAACGCAATGAAATGGATGTGCGGCAGTACGGGCGGGGCGACGGCCGCAATTGTCGCCCTGATGCTGTGCGCGTTCGCAGCACAGGCGGACATGTCGCAACAGGAACGCATCGCCGCTTTGCAGGAAGCCGGCAAACTGGCGGAGGCCGCGGATGTGGCCTGTGA
>CAZAHB010000286.1:0-6093 GCA_964484945.1 uncultured Armatimonadia bacterium
GACAGTTCGGCGGCTGCCCGTTCACATTCTTCGGCGAGCGCGTGCTTGGCCTGAAGGAGATCGACGAGCCCAGCGAGGACGTGGATCGAGCGCTTACGGGGAGCATCGTCCATCGCTGCCTGAGCAACTTCTTTGACCGCTGGCGGGAGCACCGCGAGGATCTGCGAATCGAGGACGACGACCGCGAGGAGGCGCGCGAGGTGCTCGATGAGGTTATCAGCGCGGTCTTCGAAGAGGAGCAACGCCTCGGGACCGCCGGTGACGAGGCGTTGTTCGCCATTGAGAGGGAGAAGACGCGTGAGAACCTTCACGCGTGGCTGGACTATGAGATCGATGAGATTCAGGCCGAAGGGCACACCGCGTGGTTGATGGAGCAAAGCTTCGGCTACGGACGCACCGAGTCGGTGCAGATCGGTGCTGGCGATCAGCAGGTGCTGGTGGGCGGGCGGATCGACCGGATCGATCGGCTTGATGACATCGACGGGGCGCCTGCCTTCGCGGTCTACGATTACAAGACCGGATCGATCCCGTACAAGTCGAGGATGGAGGATGGCGGCGATTTCCAGCTTCCGGTCTATGCCCTCGCGGGCCGGCAGATTGCGGATGACCCGAACGCCGTCTGCGCGGACTGGGGCTACTACTCAGTGAGGCGACCGATCGCGTTGAAGAACCGGCCGCGCAAGAGCGATCCGGTCGGCGACATCGAGGGATACATCGCGTCCGCATCCGAGTGGGCCATGGAGTACGCGCGGCAGATCCGGGCGGGGCAGTTCGCTCCGGAATCACCGGGTGGCTGTCCGGGCTGGTGCCCGTTCCGGGGTATCTGTCGCTGGGACGAGTTCCGCTTCGCGCGCAAGCAGGGGGGCGAGCAGTCTGATGAGTGACCACGCGACCACGCGCGAGAAGATCGAGCAGCAGTACGGGAAGATCGCCGAGGCGGTTCACGATCTCGATCACAACTGGATCATGACCTCGGGCGCGGGCTGCGGCAAGACCTACCAGATGGTCGAGCGGTACGTTGCGATCATCGACCAGGGCTTCGAGGTTTCGAGCATCGTCGCGGTCACGTTCACAAGGAAGGCCGCGGCCGAACTGAAGGACCGGGTACGCGAGAAGTGCCGGGCGCGGGCGGCGGCTCCCGATCTCTCCGCAGAGGAGCGCAAGCGCTGGGAGCAGGCGGCCCGACAGCTCGCGATGGCCCCGGTCTCCACGATACACGGTCTCTGTGGCCGGCTGCTGCGCGAGAACGCCATTGCCGCCGGGATCGATCCGCGCTTCGGCGTGGTGGAGGAGACGCAGAGGGAGTTGCTGCTGCGGGAGGCGGTGCGCGAGACACTCCTGGAGCGGCTGCACGATGGGGTGGAAACCGCGCGCATGTGCGTGGAGCGCTGGGGGCTGGAGCGCGCCGGGGAGGTCATCCGCGGGCTGATCGATGACCGTGAGAGCATCGCGGATCTTCTGGCCGATCCGCCGGGCGCGGAGGAGTTGCTCGCTCGGTGGGAGGACGAGTTCGAGCGCGTGTACGGCCCTCTGCTGGAGGAGTTGACCTCCTGCGAACACTGGGACGAGGCTTCGCGCTGTCTGCTGGCCGTGGAGCCGTGCACTCGCGACGACCGGGCCGCCGAACGGCATCGCGAAGCGCGCGCGGTGCATGAGATCGTGACCGATGAGACACAGCCGCTGAGCGTGCGAGCCACCGCGTTCGGTGAGTGTATCTCGCTGGGACACAAGGGCCACGTCGGGCGCAAGGACAACTGGTCCGATCGGCCGGAGGACCACCAGACGATCAAGGACGGCCTCTATGCCCTCGGCGAACTGCGCGATGCCTGCAAGGAGGATAAGATCTCTTTCCCCGATGGCGAGGAGGGGGCGCCCGCGCGCCTGGGAGCGGCAGTGGTGCGCGAGGCATCGGCGGCCGCCGAGGCGTACGATGCCGCCAAGCGCGAAGAGGCCGTGCTGGACTTCGCCGACCTGCAGATACGCGCGCGCGACCTGCTGGCGGAGCATCCGGATGTGCTTGATCGGGTCAGGCGGCGCTATCAGCACGTGCTGGTCGATGAGTTCCAGGATACCAACGATCTGCAGAAGGACATCGTGTGGCGGCTGGCCGGGGGCGACCCGGAAACGGGTGCCCCACCACCGGACGGCGGCCTGTTCGTGGTCGGTGACGCGAAACAGTCGATATACGGCTTCCGCAACGCCGACGTGACCGTCTTCAACCGAACTGCCCGCGATTTCCTCGAGGAGGAGACCGCCGGACCGATCCCGCTTGAGGCCACGCGCCGGAGCCGTCCGCGTCTGGCGGCATTCCTCAACGACCTCTTCGCGCGGCCCGAGGTCATGGGCAGTGACGCCGATGAGGACTACGAGGCCTGCTATGAGCCGGTGGCAGCCTACCGCGAGCCCCACGAAATGCCCGCGGAGGCTCGGCTTATCCTCATCCCCAAAGAGGACCTCGCCGAGGAGCCCGATGAGGGTGAGGAGCAGCAGAAGGTTCCGATCCGAGACGCCCGGCAGCGCGAGGCGGAGGTGCTGGCCGAGCGGATACGGGAGATGGTTGAGAGCGGAGAGCCCCGGGTCTGGGACAAAGAAGACCAGTGCGCGCGACCCCCGGAGTACGGGGACTTCGGCATGCTCTTCCAGGCAACCACGGACATCGGTGTGTACGAGTATGCGTTCCGGCGGGCAGGTGTGCCGTTCTACACCGTGGCCGGCCGGGGGTTTTACAATCGCCAGGAGATCCGCGATTGCCTGAGCATGCTGCAGGTAGTTGAGAATACGTCCAACGAAGTCGCGCTGGCGGGAGTGCTGCGCTCGCCGATGTTCGGGCTGTCGGATGACACACTTTTGTTCCTCACGCGCGAGGAAGAGCCGCTGATTGTGTCGCTGAAGGCCGCTGCCGGCGGCTGCCACGAGCAGCAGGCTCACTTCGACGAAGAGCAGCTTCGGCGTATCCGCGTGGCGCACGAGACCATCGACCGCCTGCGGGAGATTCGCGATCGCGTCGGCCTGTCTGAACTGGTTGAGCGCATGCTGGCCGAGACGGGGCTGGGTGCGGTGGAACTGACGCAGTTTTCGGGCCGGCAGTCCGCGGCGAATCTCACGAAGCTGACCGACCTGGCGCGCTCATTCGAGGGGCGCGGGGCGTTCAGCCTGCGGGAGTTCATCGGCTATCTGTCGGACCTGGTGGTTCAGGAGCCGCGCGAGGGCCTGGCGGATGTGTATGAAGAGGGCGAGGACGTCGTCAAGCTGATGACGGTTCACGCCGCGAAGGGCCTGGAGTGGCCGATCGTGGTCGTGCCGGATCTCGGGCGGTCGCTCCGCGGCTCCGGAGGGACCGTCCAGGTCAGTTCACGCCTCGGCGTGGTGCCGCGGGTGGAGGCCGAGGACGGCAGGACCTCGTGGGGGGCGGTGGGGGAAATCGTGCGAGATGAACAGCGGGAGCGCGAGGAGGCCGAACGCCGGCGACTGCTGTATGTTGCGCTCACCCGCGCTCGCGATATGCTGCTGCTCTCGAGCGCGCTGGAGTTCGCAGGCGAGGGCGAGGATCGGCGTCTGAGTGCCGGGTACTGGCTGACATGGCTGGCTGAGGGGCTGGGGCTGGACTGCACGAGTCTCGAGGATGCGGAGACGCTGGGGGGAGAGGACTGGACGGTCGATATCGAACTGCCCGGGCCGAATGGCGAACAGTCAGAAGGCCGATGGCCCGGCGAGGGCAGGAGCGATCCAGGCGTCCTGACGCACGCAGTCGCGGGGGAGGCGGAGGCGCTGCCGGAACGGGTCCAGCCGGTGACCGCGGCCTCGCTGCCGCACGAGCACCTTTCGGTGACCGCCCTGCAGTGCTATCGTCGCTGTCCGCGTGAGTTCTACCTCCGCCACGTGCACGGTCTGGCAGAGGAGTTCCGCGGCGGTCAGTGGCTGCATGGGCTCTCCGGCGCGAGAAGGGGCAGCATCGCCCATCGGGTGCTGGAAGTCGTCGGGCGCAGCGGGCTTGAAGCAGGGGCGGTTGAGGACGCGCTCGAACAGGTGGCGCACCTGGAGGGCATCGCGTCTGAGGCCTTCGCGGACGAACGCGAGCGCATCGAGGCGGGGGTGCGCTGGCTGGTGGAAGACGCGCGGGTCGCAGGTGAGCCGCTGTACGCCGACTGGATCGCCGGAGCGCAGCGCCTGCGCGCGGAGGCACAGTTCGTCGCCCCCCTTGCCGGGACGCGGATCGAGGGCACCATCGACGCGCTCATCGAGGCCCCGGACGGCAAGTTGCGGGTGCTCGATTACAAGACGGGTCGCAGCGATTCCGACAGAATCGATGCGTATCGGTTCCAGATAGGCCTGTACTGCGCGGCTGTGCGCGAGAACAGTGGCAGGATACCCGCGGACGCGGCCCTCGTGCTGCTGGATCAGCAGGCCCTCGAGTGGTTGGATCCTGCGGTGGAGGCGGAGGCGGCCGTGACCGCTGCGAGGAATGTTATGAAGGGCATCACAGAGGGGGCTTTTGGGCGAAGTGAGGCCTGTCGTCCGGGGGACTGCAGGCTTGCATACGCGTGTGAACTGACGTAAGATATGCGCACGCGATTATCCGTATCACGGGCGCGCCGCGAAGAATGCCGATCGGCCGCTCTCACACTGGGAAGAGGTGCCGTGGTGCACAGGGCGCGAATTATCGTTGCCGGCCTGATTGTCGTCGTTCTTGCGGGCTGTGGGAGAAGCGGCGATGAACTGGGCCAACTCCGGTCCGCAGTGCGGAAGAACCCCGACTCCGTTCAGGCACGTGTGAAACTCGGCAACCTGTACCTGCAGCGCGAGGCCTACCATGACGCATACGTTCATTTCGCTGCCGCGCAGGAACTCGACGCGAATTCGTTCGAAGCGGCGTACGGTCTGGCGCGAGCTGAAAGGAAACTCGAGAACACCTCCGCGGCCATGGAGGCTGTCAACCACGCGCTGAAGCTCAAACCCGATCACGCTGATGCCCTGGTGCTCAAGGGGGAGCTTCTTCTCCAGACCGAGCAGCCCGGCGAGGCGGCCGACGTGCTCCAGCGGGCGCTGGAAGTGGACCCTGAGAACGAGAGCGGACACGAGAATCTGCCGCTGGCCCATATTCGCAACGACGATATCGAGAATGCTGAAGCAGCCGCGAAGAAGGCGCTTGAGGCCCTGCCTGAGTCGGTGACTGCCCACCTGAACCTCGCACTGGTGCAGATTCGACAGGGCGATACCCGGCAGGCCGAAGAGTTGCTGCGCGATGCTGTCGAGCTGGCCCCCAGGGACCCGGCCCCCCGCTTCAGACTTGCTGAGTTGCTGGTGCGCGAGGAGCGGAAGCTTGGCGAAGCGATTGAGATGGCTGAGGCTGCCGGTGAGATCGAGCCCGGCAATGGCGAGACGGACGCGCTCATTGCACTTGCGCTGCGCAAGCAGGGCCGGGATCAGGAGGCGCTGCAGCGTCTCCACAATGCAGCGAGTTCGCACCCGCGCAATGTTCGGCTCTGGCTGATGCTGGCATCGATCTATCGTGACATGGGAGAAGAGGAGGCGGCCGCGCGGGCTGCCGGCATGGCATTCCGCTTCGCACCGCGACGCCGCGTCCGTCAGAATGCATCCGGCCAGCGTGCACAGCCGGGAGGCGCTGAGAACACAGAGCCGGGTAATCAGATGCCTCCGCCCGCACCGGGGGCCGCCTCAGAGGCCCTGCCGGAGAGCCTTCCCGAAACTCCCGCACCCGGTCCCGAGGGCTGATCGGCTCGCCTCATGCAGGAAGATTTCACCCGGGTGACGAGCCGTGACCCACGACCTGAGCGGCGATCGCGTGATTCTCGTTCGGAGGTGCTGTGATGTCTGATGGTTCCGCGACGCAGCTTGAAGAACTGCAGCGTACGGTGCGGGAGCGCGATGAACAGATCCGCGCTATCCATCGCATCACATCCGCTCTCGGAGGGATTGTAAGAGAGCAGGACCTGATTCGCGAGGCGCTCGCGGTCTCGCTGGAACTGGTTGATGCCGGAGCCGGTTCGATCATCCTCTACGACGAGGACGACGACAGGCTGGTCTTCACCCACGGCGGGGGGCCGAACGCTGATGCCCTGGTGGTCATGGAGA
>CAZAHB010000287.1:0-6004 GCA_964484945.1 uncultured Armatimonadia bacterium
ATTCAGGAGGCCGTCAGGCATCGGGGGCCTCCCGCACTGCGGCTTCGAGGGCCTCGGCCAGCGAAGCGGTCACCTCACCGCGCGACCCTTCGATGGTGCAGCCTGCCGCATAGGTGTGCCCGCCGCCACCGAAGCTTCGGGCGACGCTGGCGACGTCCACCTGATTCCCTCGCAGGCTCACCTGCCACGTGCCGGGATCATGCTCCTTGATAAGCGCCGCGGCGCGCACGCCGATCGCGTCCCGGTAGCCGTCGATGATCCCTTCGGTCAGTTCGGGCTGAGCACCCGTTTCCTGGAAATCCTCGCGGGTCAGCGTCGCGATGGCGACGCCGCCGTCGATCCGCGTGAGCGAGGAGAGTGCTCGGGCCTCCAGCATCACGGCTTCCATGGGGCGGATGGTGAAGACGTGTCGGGAGATCTCGGAGGGATCGGCGCCCGCGGCAATAAGCTCAGCACCGATGCGCAGCGCCTCGGGATTGGTGTTGGTGAAGCGAAAGCAGCCGGTATCGGCGATGATCGCAGCATACAACGCGCTCGCCTGGTCGGTGGTAAGATCGTCGATGCCAAGCTCGCGCAGCAGATGTACCACCAGCACGGCGGTCGCCGCCGCGCCGGAATCGACCAGTCGGATGTCTCCGAAATCATTCGGGCCGCCGTGATGATCGATATCCACCACGGTCGGGGCCGCCATAATCGCATCTTCGAGCCCGGCCAGGCGCTCCGCACCATCACAGTCAAGGACCATCGCAAGGTCGCAGGGCTCATCAGGTGGCTCGGTCGTGAGGGCCTCGTAGCCGGTCAGGAAGGTGAAGCGCTCCGGCGCCGGTGTCGGCGTGGCCGCGTGTACGCGCTTGCCCAGTGAAAGGAGGACCGAGCGAAGCCCCAGGAGGGTTCCGACCGCGTCACCATCGGGCTTCTCGTGAACTGCCAGGAAGACGCTTCGGGCGTCCTTGATGGCGGCGGCTGCGCCTGCGAGAGCGTCACTGGATGACATCGAAGTCCGGCTCCTCGCCCTCATCATCAAGGTCCAGCTCCTCGGCCTCCTGCCGCAGGAGCTTCTCGATTCGCTGGGCCTTCTCCGCGGTCTCGTCAAGCTCGAAGCGCAGAGTGGGGGTATAGCGCAGGTCCATGCGCTCAGCGATCAGACCGCGGATAAACTTGCCGGCGCGCCGGATGCCCTTGCCGGTCTCCCGCTTCTCCTCCTCGTCGCCGAGTACGGAGAAATAGACCTTCGCATGCTTCAGATCGGGGGACATCTCTACGTCGGTAATAGTCACGAAGCCGATCAGCGGGTCGTCAATATCTTCTCTGAGGATCCGCGAGATCTCCTTCTGCAACTCGCGGCCGACGCTCTCCATGCGATGCGTTGTCATGATTGGTTCCTCCCCGATGCAATGTTCGCTCGGGCGAGTTCACAGGATATCGATCTCCGTGTGCTCGCAGACCGCGCGGGGCTCGTTGTCCATGAGCCTGAGGGCGCCGTCGAGGACCCGATGCACATGCGCCTCATCGTTCGCGACGGTTGTGACGGCCAGTACCGCCTGGTTGGGGCGATCCGGGCCGAGATCCGCCACCGCCACATTGTGCCGGTTCGTCAGCCTGTCGATAAGACTCGTGACCACACTGCGCCTGTCTTTGAGGGTCAGCGCGTCAGAAATGAACAGCTCGACCCTCAGCAGGCCGACCACGGCTCTCATGGTGGACCTCCGGCGGGGCGGTGGTGGGCTATCGGACGCTTTCGAAGCTCGTCTCTCGCGGCACCTCGACCTCCGCGCGGAACTCGATCTCGTCGCCCTCTTCCCATCCGCGGAAATCGCTTGTGGAGATCCCGCACTCGTTGGGAGCCTCGATGCGGCGCACTTCATCCTCGAAGTGCTTCAGCGACTCAAGGGTACCCTCGAAGACCGTCTCTCCGTCGCGGGTGACGATCATGTCCGCGCCCCGCTGCGCGAAGCCGTCGGTGATCACCGTTCCGGCGATGACACCAACGCGCGAGATGCGGAATGTCCGCAGCACCCGACCGTGGCCGATGACGCGCTCTTCGTAGACCGGCTCGAGCATACCCACCATCGCTGCCTGGATATCCTCAAGCGCCTCGTAAATGATATCGTAGGTGCGGATCTCGACATGTTCGGTCTCCGCCATGCGGCGCGCAGCGTCCGTGACACCCACGTGGAAGCCCAGGATGATGGCGTCCGAGGCCACGGCAAGCATCACATCCGACTCGGTGACTTCGCCCACGCCGGTGTGGAGGACATTGATCTCCACTTCATCAAGCTGTTCGTCCAGTTCCATCAGCGAGCCCTCAAGCGCCTGGACAGAGCCCCACACGTCCGCCTTGAGGCTCAGGTTCAGGTCCTTGACCTCCAGTTCGCCCAGCTCGCGGTAGAGATCGTCCAGCGAGGCGCGCGCGGTTCCGCCCATCTGCTGCTCGCGAAGCTCTTCCTCGCGATCAGATGCCAGCTCCCGCGCCTCTTTGACACCCTCGGCGGC
This sequence comes from uncultured Armatimonadia bacterium, assembly GCA_964484945.1. GTDB lineage: Bacteria > Armatimonadota > Zipacnadia > Zipacnadales > UBA5352 > UBA5352. The sequence goes on from CAZAHB010000287.1 coordinate 2,494, forward strand.
GTTCATGATCTGTCCGGCTTCGGGCACATCCGAGAGGCCGACGATCTCCACCGGGTGTCCCGGTCCCATCTCCTTAACGGACTTGCCGCGCCAGTTATTGAGGCGCCGGATCCGGCCCCACGCAGGGCCGCAGACGACCACATCGCCGACGCTGACCTCGCCGTTGCGCACCAGAACGGTCGCGATCGGGCCGCGACTTTCGTCCATGCCGGCCTCGACGACCACTCCGGTGAACTCCGCCTCCGGGTCGGCCCACAACTCCTGGACCTCGGCCACCAGCAGGATCATCTCCAGCAGCGCATCGAGGTTGTCCTTTTGCAGTGCCGAGACAGGGACCATGATCGTGTCCCCACCGTAATCCTCGGCAACCAGCTCGTACTCCAGAAGGTCCTGCTTGACCCGGTCCGGGTCGGCGCCGGGCATGTCGGTCTTGTTGATTGCCACGATGATCGGGACATCTGCAGCGCGGGCGTGACCGATGGCCTCGACCGTCTGGGGCATCACGCCGTCATCGGCCGCGACCACGAGAATGACGATATCCGCCACCTGGCCACCACGCGCCCGCATCTGGGTGAACGCCGCGTGACCGGGGGTGTCTACGAATACGATCAGCTCACCGTCCACCTCGATCTCCGAGGCGCCGATATGCTGGGTGATACCTCCGGACTCACCGTCAACCACGTTCGTCTCGCGAAGGGCGTCCAGCAATGTGGTCTTGCCGTGGTCAACATGGCCGAGGACCGAGACCACGGGCGGGACGTCGATCGCGTTCTCGGGCCGATCGCCGCGGGGGCGCTGAGCCTCTTCGGGAAGCGGAACGAACTCTTCCTCTTCTTCCTCTTCCTCGAACTCCTCTTCGAGTTCAGCAAGCTGTTCCTCGAGGCTTCTGAGGCTCTCGGGCGCCGCCCACGCGGGAGCCCACCGCTCTTCCTCTTCTTCCTCTTCCATCTCTCCGGGCGCCTCTTCGGGAACCTCGATCGTCCCGGGCTCCTCGACGACGGCCTCTTCTTCACCAGCTTCGGCGGCTTCCTTCTCCGCCTCAGCGGGAGGCCGGGCCTCTTCCGCGGCCTCTTCTGCCTGGGCTTCTTCCTCTTCTTCTGCCGCCTCTGCCCGCTTCTCGGCAGCCCTCTCTTCGGCCTTGCGACGGGCCTCCTTGGCCTGTTCGGCCAGAAGTTCAGCTGCCGTACGGGCTGTATCTATGTCGATGCTTGAGGTCGCACTGACGTCATCGAGCCCAAGGTCATCGAGGACCTTCATCAGCGCCTCTGTACGCAAGCCAAGCTTCCTCGCGAGCTGGAAGATTCGAACCTGTTTCGCCAAAACCGACACCTCCGCGCGTCACTGCTGGCCAACCAACCGGCGCCGCCGAGCGGCACCTTCGTCACCACTTGCCACGGCGGGGTCATACACGCTCACCCACCGCGCTACTGCCTGCGTCATCAAGTCGTGTGATATCAGCCACGTGGGTCTCGGATCGTCTGACCTCACAGTGGCATTACTCCCGATCGGTCCGGGAGCGATCAGATCTCGATCTCGATATTGCCCAGTTCGATGTCGTCCAGCGTACCCTCGCCGCCAAGCAGCAGGTCGCGGATAACATCCGCTTCCTCGGGCGAGACGCTTGAGGCGTGGCTGGATACATCCATGCCTTCCTCCTGCATGATCTCCACAAGCTCCGGGCTGGGCACGTCGAGTTCCTGGGCGAGTTCGTAGACCCGAACCCGCTTCTCTTCCTCTTCCTCTTCTGCGACCTCTTCTTCGGCCGCCTTTGCCGCCTCGGTCTCCCACTGCGTCTGGCTCTGGATGTCGATCCGCCAGCCGGTGAGCTGTGCGGCCAGTCGCACATTCTGTCCACGGCGCCCGATTGCCAGTGAGAGCTGATCGTCCGGCGCGACAACCACAGCCGAGCGGTCGTCATCGCTGAGTATGACCTTCGATACCTTCGCCGGCGACAGCGCGCTCTTGAGGTACTCTGAGGGGTCTTCTGAGTACCGAACGATGTCGATCTTCTCGCCGCGAAGCTCGTCAACGATTGCCTGGACGCGGGCCCCGCGATGCCCCACACATGCGCCCACCGGATCGATCTGCGTGTCGTTGGACAGCACGGCGACCTTCGATCGCGCGCCGGCCTCCCGCGCTACCGACTTAATCTCCACGATGCCGTCGAAGACCTCCGGGACCTCCTGCTCAAACAGTCGCACGACAAGGCCCGGATGGCGCCGCGACAGCACAATCTGCGGATTGCGCGTGGTCTTTCGCACGTCAAGAACGTAAAGCTTCAATCGATCGCCGAACCTGAACGTCTCGCCCGGGATCTGCTCGTTGGCCGGAAGGATCGCCTCCGTACGCCCAATCGCGATGAAGGCGTTCCGGGCATCCTTTCGCTGGACTTCTCCGGTGATCATCTCGCCAACACGATGGCTGAATTCGTCGAATACTATCTCGCGCTCGGCCTCGCGAACCCGCTGCATGACGACCTGCTTGGCGGTCTGTGCGGCGATACGTCCGAACTCCGCCGCATCGACCTCCTTCTCCTCAGCATGCACGCCGGCAGTATTCTCGCCAAGCTCTTCCGGTACGTCGTCCTCGACCAGCGAGCGCGCAAACATGCGTACCGTGCGCTCTTCGAAGTCAACCTCCAGTCGCACGTCATCGCTGACTCCGTAGTGCTTACGATATGCGGAAGCCATCGCGGCCTCGACAGTCTCGATCAGCGCGGTCATGGGAATGTCCTTTTCGCGCTGAAGCTGCTCGAGTGCGTCTATGAACTCACCGTTCATTCCACTCAACCTCCTGCGGAAGGGCGACCTTACTCCGCGTCCTCCGCCTCCCAGTCGTAGACGAGATGCGCGTCCTCAATCTCCGCCAGCGGAATCCGGAGCGTCTCTCCGTCGACTTCGATACTGACAGCGTCGTCGTCCAGTCCGCACAGCAGTCCCGTATCGGTGCGGCGCTCTCCCTCCTCCGTGCGATACCGGATGGCCGCCTGCTCGCCCGCAAAGCGATCGAAATCGCTGTCGCGTGTGAGCGGCCGGTCCAGACCCGGCGATGAGACGATCAGCGTATACGAACTGGGAATCGGGTCCAGCGTGTCCAGCAGCATCGACAACCGCCGGCTCATCTCGCCGCAGTCGTCCGCGGTCACCCCCGACTCGCTGTCGATCAGAATCGACAGCGTCCTGCCGCCGGCTTCGCCCCCGTACTTGATCTGTACCAGCTCGTAATCGAAATCCTCGACCGTGCGCCGGACTTCATCTTCGATTTTGCGCACGACAGGATGTTTTCGAATGTTCATTTTCGTGACACTCCGCGCGACCACAGGCGGCCCCGATGTCGGAGGCCGCCTAAAACAAACGGGAGTGGGCCACCGGGCCCACTCCCAGTTAAGTTCCTGGGTTGTGGCGCTTCTGCATCATTAGTATAGCGCAAGCGCGCGCCGAATGCAAGGCGAATGGAGGGCGCGGTTACGTTCCACCGTTTGTGTATGGGTGGGGTTGTGCTCTCTGTTGCT
>CAZAHB010000288.1:0-5994 GCA_964484945.1 uncultured Armatimonadia bacterium
ACAGCAACAGAGAGCACAACCCCACCCATACACAAACGGTGGAACGTAACCGCGCGGGAACGACGCCTTGCGGCCTCGCGGGCTTTGTGATATAGTCAAACCAACATAGGATTTACCGACCGCCCGAGGCGGCAGCCGCCGCTGGCTGTCACGGGATGGGCGGCGTATTACGTATGAGGGGCTCAGTATCAATGCCGCAGAGGTCACAGATGGAGAAGCACGTGCGCCAGACCGAGACGCGCACGATGAGGAATCGGGCACGCCGCAAAGAGATGAAGCAGGCCATTCGCGCGGTCATGGACGCAGCGGAAGCGGGCGACGCGGAGGCCGTCAACGAGGCCATGCCCGAGGCGCAGAAGGCGATCGATAAGGCCGCGCGTCACGGTGTGATTCACGAGAACAAGGCCGCCCGTCGAAAGTCCCGGCTTGTTGCCAGGGCCCGGCGCCTGCTGGGCGAGGAATAGCGGCGCGGCAAATGCATACCATCGGGCCGGTGCTCAGCCGGCCCGTTTCGCATGTACGGGGCGAAGGACTGCCCCGGCGCGTGCCGAATCATTATTACAGGATGATCTGACCAGCAGGGAGTTGATCGCGATGCCCGGCCCCTCAGACCGCCCGAATGTAGTGATCATGCATACGGATCAACAGCGCTTCGACACGATCGCCGCGGCCGGCAACTCGGTGATGCACACACCGAATCTTGATCGCCTGGCGGAGTCCGGTGCGCTTCTGGAACGCTTCTACGTGCAGGCGCCGGTGTGTATGCCCTCGCGCGCGTCGATGATGGCGGGGCAGTATCCGAATGCCACGACCGTCACCACCAACGGTGTGCGCATGCCAGAGGATATCCGGTGCATTCAGCACATGCTCGGGGATGCCGGCTACTTCAGCGGGGTTATCGGGAAGCTGCACTTCCTCCCCCACTCCGCGCGGGACCACCGCGAACCACACCCGCCATACGGCTTCGACCACCTTCAGATCTGCGACGAGCCCGGGTGTTACCGCGACGCCTACCGGGAGTGGGTGCGCGAGCAGGATCCCTCACAGCTTGATGCGATCAACTGCGGTCTGCCGCCGGCCCGCGCGCAGTGGGAGGAGATGATGGGCTGGGAGGGCACGGTTCAGCCGCCCGAGCCGCGCACAGGTTTTGAGCCCCAGATCTTCGAGGGGGATGATGATCTCACGAACGCGTGCTTCGTCGCGGATCGCAGCGCTCAGTTCATCCGCGAGCGCGCGGGGAGCCCGTTCTTCTTGTGGGCCGGGTTCTACCATCCGCACTCCCCCCTGATCCCGCCACAGTGGGCGGTAGACATGTATGACCTCGATGACATCCCCCTCCCGCCCGGCGATCCCTCTGTGCGACACAGGCGTGAAGACCGGCAGTTGACTGACACTGAACTGCGCGAGATTCGCAGGGCCTACTACGCGATGGTGACTGACGTGGACCGTGGCGTGGGGCGTATCCTCGACGAGCTTGACCGACAGGGCCTGACAGACGACACGGTGGTTGTGTTCACCAGCGATCACGGAGACTACATGGGCGACCACGGGAACTTCGGCAAGGGCGTCCCGGGCTATGACTGCATCATGCGGGTGCCGTGCCTCATCAGCTATCCGGGGCGGATTGAGCCCGGCAGCCGAGTGGGTGGCTTCATGGAGGCCACGGACCTGGTTCCGACGCTACTGGAGTACGCGGGCGTTGTGCGCGAGCCTTCGCTTCAGGGCCGGTCGATGCGCGCGCTGGTGGAGGGGGACGAATCGGCGGCGCGCGATTCGGTGTACAGCGAGTTTGCACGCCCCGGATCCGGACACAACTGGGCGATTGCGCGCACTGCCGAATGGCTTTACGCGAACAACGCATTCGGCGGTGAGTTCCTCTGTGATCTGCAGGAGGACCCGCACGAACTGCACAATGTGGCGGACGAGGCAGAGAGAGCAGGCGCTCTGAGTGAGATGCGCGAGCTTGCTTTGACGCGATCACTTCAGGCCCGGCCGAGTTCGAGGCTGGAAGCCCTGTATTGATGGGTCCGGGTGGCGGGAGGCGCGGTGGATGAAGTTCCCCAGCATACATAACGATATCAAGCCGAAGCGGCGGCGCGAGATCTACGAGGATGTCGCCGAGCTGTCGCAGCCTGGCGGCCCGTACTACGTCATGGTTGCGCTGTCGACGGTCATCGCCGCCTACGGTCTGCTGATAAACAGCGCGGCAGTCGTGGTGGGGGCGATGCTTGTGGCCCCGCTGATGGGCCCTATCTTCGGAATCGCCCTCGCGCTTGCCTCGGGGAGTCGACGCCTGCTGTGGCCCTCGCTGCAGTCGGAGATAATCGGGGTCTTCATCGCGGTTGCATTCGGCGGGCTGATCGGGCTGGCGTCATTCGAGATGCCTATGGGCTCAGAGTGGCTCGTGCGCAGCCAGCCGACTCTGTATGACCTGGTCATCGCGCTGGCTTCGGGGCTTGCCGGGGCGTACGCGCTGGTGGATGAGCGAATGTCGCCGGCTCTGCCGGGTGTTGCCGTGTCAGTGGCCGTCCTGCCGCCGCTCGCGGCCTGCGGCCTGGCCCTCGCCAACGGCCGGTGGGGACTGGCCGGTGGCGCAATGTTGTTGTTTGTCGCGAACTTCTTCGCGATCCAGATCGCGGCGGCGATTGTCTTCTCGGTCTTCGGTATGCTTCGGGTGAAGCGCGAAAGGCGCTCGCGTCCCGAAGAGGAAGAGGGGCTGGCGATCCGCCAGTTCTTCAAGCGCTTCGGGATCAGCATTCTCGTCCTGGTGGTGATGGGCTGGTTTATGACCAACACCCTGCTGAGCCTCGCGGCCGACCGAAAGCTTGCCGGGCAGATCGAAGAAACCCTGTCCAGTTCTGTCAGCACCGCGAGCGGTGCCCGATTGTCCGATACGAACTTCGAAGAGACTTCAGAGGGTCTGCGCGTAACGGCGACGGTGATGGCTCCGGCCGCATTTGAACAGAGCCAGGTGGCCGACATGGAAGAGAGCCTGGAAAACCGCCTCGGCCGGACGGTACACCTGATCGTCCGATCGCTGATATCACGCGATATGGACCGTGATGGCGCGGTGTTCACCAGCGCGACCGAGGAGGAGCTTGAGGAGGAAGAGCGGCGCCGGATCGAGTTTCTGCAGAAGGCGTCGAACGTTATCTCGGCGCATATAAGAAGAGTCCCCGGCGCGGAACTGGCCGACCTCAGTCGGCGCACGCCCAACGGCACGACAATTGTCACGGCGGTGGTGCGCGCTCCGGAGGTTATCTCTCCTCAGCAAGCAAGCGAGATGGAGCAGGCGCTGCGCCGCGCCCTGGGCCGTTCGATCAAGCTGGTGGTGCGGACGATCTCCATCCGCGATGCAACTGCGGGAGGCTTCCTGCACGAGCAGGCCGATGAGGCCACGGCCCGACGCCAGGCGATCACCAGTACCACAAAGACTGTGCTTCAGTCATGGCTGAGCGACAATCTGGAGGGCGCTCGCGTCGTAGAGGTGACGGCTCCCACGGAGGAACGTCCATCGGTGGTCGTGTGCGTCCTCACGCCGGAACCGCTGACCGAAGAGCATGCTGCCGCTATGGAGACGCAACTGCAGAACGCGACCGACCAGCCACACGAGCTTGTCGTCCGTTACAGGCTCGGCGCCGAAATCGAACCGCCCTCACCGGAGCCCGCCGAGCCTGCGCCGGAGACGGAAGGCCCCGACTGACTGCTCCCGACGCGCAGCGTGCCATCCGCGCCGGCATAGCCACGCGATGACGGTGGCGCCCGGCGCGGCCAGGCGCCGGGGGCCGCGCGCACCACTGCTGATCCTGCGCTTATCGACGGGACCCTCAACCATCCGCCCACTCAGTCGCCGACCACGGGGGTCCGCAGCACCCCCACCTTCGGTATCTCAACCTCCAGCACATCGCCATCCTCAAGCCGGATGTCCTGGTGTTTGCCGACTCCGGAGGGAGTTCCGCAGGCGATGACATCGCCGGTCTCAAGTGTGCAGATGTGGGAGATGTAGGACACGATCTCGGCCACGTTGAAGATCATCTGGCGCGTATTCGCGTCCTGCTTGACCTCACCATTCAGCCGGAGGGTCAGATCGAGGTCATCGGGATCGCCGATATCTTCGACAGGGACCGCGCACGGGCCCATCGGCGCGAAACCGTCGCACCACTTCCCGTTGAGCCAGTCGAAGAACTGGTCCCAGTCGCGCTCCTCCTCGCGCTCCCAGATCTTCAAATCGCGCTCGGAGATGTCGTTGAAGGCTGTGACGCCGGAAATGTGCGCGACCGCCTCGTCGATGGAGACATCCTTCGCGGGTCGGCCGATGATAATCGCCATTTCGGCTTCGTAGTCCACGAATTCGGCCACTGAGCTGAGCTGCAGCGCCTCGTCAGGAGCGATGACCGTGTTCGTGGAGGGCTTCATGAACACACGCGGGGTATCAAGCTCGCGCTTCTGTTCACCGCCCTGCAGCTTCTGCGAGATGCTCTCGGCCATGTGCGACATGAAGTTCGTCGCCAGGCAGAACAGCTTCGGGGGCCGGGGGATCGGCGCGAGGATGGCTGCGTCCTCGACTGCCGACGCATCATCGGCGGCCTCGATCGCCTGCCGGGCCATCGCGAGACATTCCGGGCACGCCAGCAGGTCCGCGACGCTCCCGAAACATGCGTGTTCGGGGGGCGCCATCCCAGCCACTTCGATTGCCTGCAGCAGGTCGTGGGGCGTATCGTCCACCAATGCGCCCACGCGAACGGGTGCCTCATCGCTCTGTCGATAGCTTATCAGTCGCAGTGTCATTCGCCAGTTCCTCCAGATCGCTCGATCTGTCCGCTCTGCAGTCCCGCGCGCAACGCACAGACGGCGCTTACGTTCACGATATCCTCGGCGGTCGCGGCGCGTGAGAGGTCCATCGCGGGCTTCGCCAGGCCCTGCAGCAGAGGCCCGAACGCGCCCGCGCCACCGACCCACTGAGTGAGCTTGTAGCCGATGTTCCCCGCATTGAGATCGGGAAAGACCAGCACGTTCGCTCGGCCCTCCAGCGGGCTGTCGGGGGCCTTGCGCTCGGCCACACTCGGCACGAGCGCGGCGTCCACCTGCAGTTCGCCGTCGATCAGCAGATCGGGCATGCGGCGCTCGACCATCTTGCGAGCACCGATGACCTTGTGGGTCATGGGGTGGTCCGCGCTACCATGGGTTGAGAACGAGAGCATGGCCACACGCGGCTCGACGTCCAGGTAGGCCTCACAGCTCTCCGCGGCACTGATGGCGATGTCGGCGAGCTGGTCCTCGTTCGGATTTGGGACTACCCCCGCGTCCGAATAGATCAAAGCGCCGTCCACACCGAATTCGGGGACCTGCGTGGTCATTATGAAGCAACTGGAGACTGTGTCCACATCATCGGCGCAGCCGATACAGCGCAGCGACGCGCGGAGTACGTTCGGAGTGGAGTTGACCGCGCCCGCGACCATCCCATCCACGTCGCCGAGGCTCACCATGGCCGCCGCGGTGTAGAGCGGATCGGCCATCATCTCCTGCGCCTCCTCTGCGGTGGCGCCACGACTCTTGCGGCGCTCCAGATACAACTCGGCACAGGGCTCACGGATGGCCTCCTCCTCCACGTCTACGACCTCAACATCATCCAGAGGCACTCCGTGCTCGTCTGCAAGCGACTTGATCGTATCGGGATTGCCGACCAGGACGACCTGCGCGAGGTGCTCCTCGGTGATCGTCTTCGTCGCGCGAATCATTCGCTCGTCATCGGACTCTGGCAGCGCAATGCGCTGCTTCAGTCCTCGAACTCGATCCATAATACGTTCCATCACGTCGGGCATGAGCCTTACCCTTTCCGCTATCATAGGTTGTGTCGTTGCCGAAAAACTCCGGTGTGGTAGCCACCGGTCGCCTGAGCATAGTTCGGCGCCGGCGCGCCTATCCCTTCAGGCTCGCGCCCGTATCAAACATTAAGGATAACGGAGAAACGCCTTGTCGCGCTTTGCGCGACGG
>CAZAHB010000289.1:0-5969 GCA_964484945.1 uncultured Armatimonadia bacterium
CGAGCTTACCTCCATCGGCTTCGCTCGCGCTGAGAACCTCGTCGACGGCACGCAGAACGCCGACGTCTTCGTGGAGGTCTCCGGGATCCTGAAGGCCTCCGCGACCACGCTGCACAAGATCTGCTCTGACCTGCGGCTGATGTCTTCAGGACCGACCGGCGGCTTCGGCGAGATCACGCTGCCGGCGGTGCAGGCCGGCTCATCGATCATGCCCGGGAAGGTTAACCCCGTCATCCCCGAGGCGGTCAGCCAGGCGGCCATGCTCGTGATGGGCCACGACGCGGTGATCGCGAACGCGGCCTCGCAGGGCGATCTCGAGCTGAACGCATTCCTGCCGCTGATCGCGGAGTGCCTGCTGGAGAGCATTGCGCTGCTGACGCGCTCGTGCGAGATGCTCCGCTCTCGATGCGTGGAAGGGATCGGGGCGAACGAGGGGCGCTGCCGCGCGCATGTGGAGGCCTCCAGCGCGGTGGCGACGGCGCTGCTGCCCGCGATCGGCTACGATCGCGCAAGTGAGGTAGCAAAGCGGGCGCAGTCGGAGGGAATGACCATCCGCGAGGTGGTCCTTGACGAGGGGCTGCTGAGCGAGGACGAGTTCGAGCAACTCATCACACCCGAAGCGGTGACGCGGCTGGGGTCGGTGTGACGTTTGCCGTCTATCCGTTCGTCGTTCGCTGGTAGCTGGCCGCTGAAAGCTGGTAGCTGATCCATGCGCTCAACACCAAAAGGCCTTCGACTTCACATAGGACTGTTCGGCAGGCGTAACGTGGGAAAATCCAGCCTGCTGAACGCAATTACGCGCCAGAGCGTTTCCATCGTCTCCGAGCAGGCCGGGACGACCACCGACCCGGTCGAGAAGCCGATGGAGCTTCTGCCGCTGGGACCGGTGCTGTTCATCGACACCGCGGGCATCGACGACGTCGGCACCCTCGGCGAGATGCGCGTGGAGAAGACCCGCAACGCCTTCGACCGCACCGACCTGGCGGTGCTGATCACCGACGGGCAGTGGGGCGAGTTCGAGCGCGGGATCATCGACGAGTTCACCGAGCGCGACGTCCCGCTGATCGTGGTCTTCAACAAGGTGGACCTGCGCGAGCCGCCCGCTGATGTCGTCGCGATGCTCGATGAGCGCGAGACCGCGCACGTGCGCACCGTCGCCTCCGAGGGCGAGGGCATCCTCGACTTCCGCCAGGCGCTGCTGGATGCCGCGCCGCCGGAGCTGCTGGAGGACCCGGCGATCGCCGCGGACCTGGTGGGCCCGGGGGGGCTGGCGGTGCTGGTGGTGCCGATCGACAGGGAGGCGCCAAAGGGCCGGCTGATCCTCCCGCAGGTGCAGACCATCCGCGACCTGCTCGATGGCGATGCCTACTGCATGGTCGTCAAGGATCGGGAGCTTCGAGATGCGCTGCGCCGTATCGACGGGGCCCCGGACCTGGTGGTCACCGATTCGCAGGCCTTCCTGAAGGTCGCCGGCGACACCCCTCCCGATGTCACGATGACCAGCTTCTCCATCCTCTTCGCGCGCTTCAAGGGCGACCTCGTCACACAGGCGGAAGGCGCGGCGGCGGCCGATGCGCTCAAGCCCGGCGACCGCGTGCTCGTGGCCGAAGCCTGCTCCCATCACCCCATCGCCGATGACATCGGCCGGGTGAAGATCCCCCGCTGGCTCACGCAGTACGTGGGAGGCGCGCTGGACTTCACCACCGTGCAGGGGCACGACTTCCCGGACGACCTCGCCGAGTACAAGCTCGTCATCCACTGCGGCGGCTGCGTGCACAACCGCCGGGAGATGCTCTCGCGGCTGATGTACTGTCGCGACGCCGGAGTGTCGATCACCAACTACGGCGTGATCATCGCGCACACGCTGGGGATCGCCGAGCGGGCGCTGCAGCCGTTCCCCGCGGCGCTTGAGGCCTGGAAGGCGAAGATGAGGGAGGCCGACGCGTATGCTGGGTAGTGTATTCCTCCGGGGGAGGTCGCCCTTGCCGTTCCGTGGCACGGGCGTCTCGCCCGTGCGTCGTTCGAAAACCCGAAACCGCACCGGCCCTGCGCTCAACCACACTCATCCCCCCACCGGAACGGAAGGGGTACCTGCGCGTCGTGTGCGCAGGCGGGGGAGGTCATGCCAGCGAGTATGAAGGCCCCCACCCTGTCCCCTGACATGCGCCTGCCCGAGATCGAGCAGTGGCTGCGCGAGGATGACCCGGAGCGCCTGCAGCAGTTGTGGCGTGTCGCCGACGAGACGCGCGCTCGCGCTGTCGGCGATGAGGTCCACGTGCGCGGGCTGCTGGAGATTTCGAACCACTGCGCCCGGTCCTGCACGTACTGCGGCCTGCGCGCCGAGAACGCCAGGCTCCCGCGCTACCGCCTGAGCGCCGATGAGATCCTCGAAGGCGCGCGGCTGACCGCAAGCCTGGGCTGGGGAACCGTCGTCATGCAGGCGGGCGAAGACTACGGGATCACGCGCCAGTGGATGGCGGATGTCATCAGCGAGATCAAGCGCCAGACCCCGCTGGCGGTGACGCTGAGCCTTGGCGAGCGCCCGTATGAGGACTTCGCGGCGTGGCGCGAGGCCGGCGCGGATCGCTACCTTTTGCGCTTCGAGACCTCAGATCCGGAGCTTTACGCGCACATCCACCCGCCGCTGGAGCCGGACGAGCCGAACCGCATCGAGCGCCTGCGCCGGCTGCAGGACCTCGGCTACGAGATCGGCGGCGGCGGGATGATCGGGATCCCGGGCGAGAGCTACGCGATGCTCGCGCGCGACATTGAGATGTTCCGCGCGATGGACATGGACATGGTGGGCGTCGGGCCCTACATCGAGAACCCGGATGCGCCGCTTGGCTGTGGCGATCTGGAGGCGCTGGAGCTTCCCGAGGGCGAGCAGGTGCCGTGGAGCGACACGATGGGATACAGGGTGGTGGCGCTTACGCGCATCCTGTGTCCGGAGGCGAACATCCCCTCCACCACCGCGCTGGCGACCGTCAACAAAGAGAGCGGACGGCAGCTTGGCCTCGAGCGCGGCGCGAACGTGATCATGCCGAACGTGACGCCATCGAAGTACCGCGAGATGTACCGCATCTACCCGGGCAAGTCCGGGTACAAAGAAACCGCGCAGGCCTGTGCGGAGAGCCTGCGCGATTTTTTGGCATCGATGGGCCGCCGCGTCGGCGAGGGACAGGGCGGGCGGCAGAGGGAAGAGTGAACAGTGAAGAGGGAACGGCCACGGCATCGTCGGCCGTGGCCGTTTTCGTTTTGCCGTGAGCTTGTAGCCTGCGGCTTGCAGCTTGCGGCTGCCGTTACTCCACGAACATAATATCCCCGAACAGCTCCGGCTGGTGGAACTTACCCCGGATCAGCGGGCTGAAGCAACTGAACTGGTCCACCGGCTGCGGTGGGTTGACCATGCTCCGGCCGAAGTTTGCGCCCCACGGCCGATCCTCGGGCGTGTCCATCCCGTCTTCGATGCTGTCACGCGGGATGCGCACCTCGACGATCCAGCGATCGTCCTCGATGCTGGTCGCGACTTCCACGCCGCTCTCCCAGTCCGTATCGGTTTCCGCGTCGCCGCCGGGGAAGCGCCAGTCGCGGACACGCCCCGCGATATCGATCCACCACCAGTAGTAGCTGTCTGCGTCATGCTGCGGGTCGAGGAAGATCTCCACCGAATCGGTCTCTCCCTCACCCGTCGGCAGCTCCGACGCGTTCGGGTCGTGGCAGGTGAACGCGACGTAGATATCGGTCGGCGTCCGCAGCAGCCGCAGGTCCGTCGGATACTGCGTCGGTCGCCCGTCCTGGTTGTTCACGAAGTTCGCGACCTTCGAGAAGTCCCAGTCCTCCTCGCCCAGTTCGCCATCGATGGAGATCGGGCCCATCGCGGACTTGATCCCGAGCACGGCGTTGTCGGCCACGCTCTTGATCTCGGCCACGTACGCCTCGCGCCCGCGCTCGATCGCGCCCACGAACCACTTCGAGAAGATCTCCGCGGCGCTGGCGAAGCGCGTGCCCTCGGTGGCAGCGAGCATCGCGTCGGCCTTCTCGCGATAGCCGGTCACTGCTTCCTCCGTGAAGTATGTCTCCCAGACCTGCACCGGGCCGGGCTCATTGCGCGCCACGTCCATCGAGCGCTGCTCGGCATCGCGCAGGATCTCCAGCGCATACTGCGCGCCGGGCCCGTAGGACTTGTGCGCGTAGTCCTGGATGATGTCCTCGGCTTCGAGATGCGGGTTATACAGCAGCCGCAGGAAGACGTAGCGGTTCAGGTGTTCGAGCATGATCGAATCCGAGTCCATCTGCATGTACATCAGGTTCGCGTGCTCGGACAGGTCGCGGAACAGCCGCTCGGAGAAGTTCATCAGCAGCATGGGGACGCCCTTGCGCCGCTGGGCGCGGTGGCGGTAGAGGTGGTGCATCCAGATGAGCATCTCCTGGTCGTTGACGTCGCTCCACTCCCGGACCATGCGCATCAGGTCCTGGTAGTTGTCCTCCGCCACGTCATTGTGCGTGCGGGCGTAGGTCGCCGGGCACAGGCCCACGACCACGTTGTCGGGAAGCTCGGTCAGATCGTCGGGGCGCTCGGAGTAGGAGGAGTAGGCCAGGCAGGTAATCAGCTTGCCCGGATGCTCGCGTTCCATCCAGTGCGCCATCTTCTCCACGAACTGCCAGACAAGCTCGCTGTGCCGGGCGCGGTACTCGCGCTCGGGGTGGACGTAGGGCGCGCAGTCGTCACACTGGCAGGCCACGAAGGAATCGTGCGGCAGCAGGGAGACGGTGCGGCCGTAGATCGCGTTCTCGGGCCAGCCGTTGTTGTGCGAACTAAAGCGCACCCGGCGTTCGGACAGGCCGATCTCCTCGCCCGGAACGCCCGCGTAGTAGGCATCGATATCGCTCTTCGCAACCTCCAGGTTGCCCGGTTCGGTGTAGCACAGGTGGCCGGTGCGACCCGGCTGAGGCGGCAGATCGCGCTTGCCGTTCTCGCGGATCGCAAAGTATTCCGGATGCTCCTCGCCAAAGCGCTCCTCAAGCTCCATGCGCGGCGGGCGGTGATTGAACGCGAACCACTCGGAGCTTCCGCGCATCCGCAGCAGCCACAGCCGCAGCGTATTGCCGTCCCAGTTCAGTTCCTCGTACTCGCGCCGATCCACCAGTCCCTGCAGCCGGTCGGACTCGATCAGGTACCAGACCCATGCCTCCCGGCCGACGGTGCGCAGCAGGAAGGTCGGCTCTTCGCGCAGTTCGACCGCTTCGAAGGCGAGGTTTGGCCGGTGGGGCGTAACCTGCCCGTGGCCGCCGGGGAGGAACCAGCGGCAGCCCAGTTCCTCGAGGAAGCGGTAGGTGCCGTAGAGCGTTCCGCGCTCGAAATCCCACGCGGCGGGGCTCACCACTGTCTCTCTGGTGAAGCGCCCGGCGTCCTTGCCCAGCGGGGTCTTCACATCGAAGAGGATCGCGCTCTTATCTGTGTGATCGTCGGGCCCGAGGATGAAGATGCGCTCACCGCGGACGCGCACGACGTACCCGTCCCGGGCCACCGCATCCACGTCGATCCCGGCCTCGCGCGCGGCGGGGCAGTCACCGAGGATAATCGCCGGGCCCTCGTCTGGGGCACTCTCGACGACCTCGAAGTCCGCACCGGTCATCGCGTCGAGGTGGACCTTCAACTCCTCGGCAGCGAAGGTGACGGGGTTGGGCGCGTTTTCGGGTTTGACGATGACGGCGTGCGCGGCGCCATCCTGCGCCAGGACGATATCGCGGTCCAGCGGCTCGTATTCGAAGTTCCCGATCCCCTGCGCGCAGGCACAAGTTGCCAGCGCGAGTATTGTAAGCAGCGTGAGTGTTATTCGCATTGCGGACCTCCGTGGGTCGTGATGTCGTTTGTCATTTCGCGCTCCACGGCGCCTCCCCCGCTCCGCCTGACGCTGGCCCCCCTCCTTTTCGGGCCTCCCGGCCCAAAGGCAGGAGGGGGAACGACC
>CAZAHB010000290.1:0-5830 GCA_964484945.1 uncultured Armatimonadia bacterium
ATGGATGACCGGAGGATGGAGGAGCGCCTGCGCGAGGTCCCGCTTGCCGAGCCGCCGCCCGAACTGCGCGGGCGCATCATGCGCGAGGCCGCACAGCGCACGCAACGGTCGCGCTGGGCCGGGCGAGTGCAGTGGACGCTGGCGGCGGCAGCGGCGCTGCTGATCGCGGCGAACCTTGTCTTCGCGCACGTGCACGATGCGCGGATGGCGGACCTGATGGGCGGCTCGCAGGCGGCCATCGTCGAGCGAACGCCGGTGGATGCGGAGGCGTACGCCCAGGCCATCGCCGAGCGCGAGCGGCTGATGTCGGAGATGCTGGCGACACCGCGGACAGACACCGATGGGGGTGAGTCAGATGAAAGACGACAGACTCCCGATGCTCAGACGAATCGGGGCTGGGCTGACCCGCGCCTGGCGTGACGGTCTGCGACGGCTCGGCATCGGCCTGCTGGTCGTGTTCTTGCTGCTGGCGATCCCGTGGACGTACCTCAATATCACGCTTGGAGTGAAGCTGGAAGAGGAGCTTGAGGAGATCCGCGAGGCCGGTCAGCCGCTGACGATTGACCAGGCCGTTCCGAAGATGCCGCCGCGGAGTGAGAACGCAGCGTACGTGTATGAGGAGGCATTCCGGGTCTTCTTTTACTGGGATCCGGCGCCCGAGGGTGCAGCATCCGGAACCATGCTGACGATGCTAAGAACGCCTGAGATGCGGCCGGACATCGGGGATTTCGTTGAAGGTAAGATCACGGTCCTACCGGCCGACACCCGGAAGTGGCTCTTCAGCGAGGAGATTGAACAGCGCCTCGACACGATCAAGCGAGCGTCGCAGATGGATCGGTGCGCCTTTCCGGTCAACTGGGACGATGGCTTCGCCGCTCTGCTGCCGCACCTCGCGCAGTTCCGCGAGGCCCAGCGCCTGGTGACGGCCCGCATGATGATCGCCGCCCGCGAGGGCCGGACCGACGAAGCGCTGCAGTGGTGCGAGGTCGGGCTGCGGATGAGCGAACACGTGGGACAGGAGCCGACGCTGATCGCGTTTCTCGTCCGCGTGGCGATGCAGTCGACATTGTTCTCGGGGTTCGAGGATGTCTGCGGTGAAATGCCCGTGCCTGCTGAGCGTGCCATCGCCCTGCGCGACGCGGTGACATCGGAGGACCTCTCGGAGCACTTCGATCGGGCCATGCTGGCTGAACGCGCCTTTGGTCTATGGTTCTTCGAACACGTTCCCTCAGACGAGATCGGGGAGGTGCTTGACGAGAATCTCCCGCCCCTGTGGGATGCCGCGCAGGGGCTATATACCGGCTATCTCGGCGCCCCCATCAGGAAGCACGACCAGCTTGAGTACGTACGTCTGATGCAGGCGCAACTTGCGTACCTCGACCAGCCATGGCGGCAGGCGAAAGAGGTCCTGTCCCCCGTTGAGGAGAGGATGGGGGAGATGAAGTATCTTGCGCCTCTCACCCGCATGCTCGTCCCTGCTCTGTCACGTGCCCAGATGAAGCGCGACCTTGGCATCGCCCAACTCGACCAGTTCAGGATCGCGCTGATGCTCAACGTCTATCGCCAGCAGCAGGGCCGCTATCCGCAGACGCTCGACGCGCTTGCTGAGGCGATGGACTGGCAGCCGCCGGAGGACATCTTCGCAGGGGCGCCCTTCCACTACCGCCGCGAGGGTGACGGCTACACGCTCTGGTCGATTGGGCAGGACCTCGATGACGACGATGCCGAGGGCCCCGATGTCGAGGGCCGAGACTGGGACGACAGCGACATCGTGTGGCGGGTGGAGGGGTAGGGAGGTGCGGACGTGAACGACGCACAGATGCCAGTCTCATCTTCGAGAAACGCGCGGGCTGTAAGCCAAGTCCACGAACGGCAGGCACAGTGACGTCCGTTTGTCGTTCAGGAGGGGCGGCCCTCACGCTGCGACCCCGAGCGAAGCGAGTGGGTTGTTGTTTGCAGCGTGAGCGTGAGGAGGGGGACGCGTCGTTTGCGGCCCCGACGAAGCTTCCTTGCCCGCCCGCTGTTGTCCGTTTCTGTGTCCGGCAGGCCGAACGGCGGGCGGGCAAGGAAGCTGCTTCGCTGGCGCTCAGCACCCTCGCGCCGCTACACGACAGCGGCGCGAGGGCCGCCCCTCCTCAACAACCACACCGGGCGCCCGGCGGCAACGTGGTCCCCAGATGACGCGTACGTCGTGCCGTCCAGGCTTAGCGCGGAAACGTCACCTGCGAGCGTAGCGAACAGCGTCACGGCAGGTCCCCCGCCCGTCGCGGGGAAGGGGCCCGTGCGTCCCATCCCGAGGCAAGGGGGCCGTTTGCCATGCGTCTGTGGGTTGCCGCGCTGATAACGGCTGTCCTCGCAAGCTGCGTTGACGCCAACGACTTTTTCATCCCCGATGGGGTAAGCCCATGCTGACACCGGCACCACGGGCGCGACGGTGGCGTGGCGGGAACGGCCAGCAGGTGGCGTATCGGCCGAACGGGAAATGTCTTCGCGAGGCCGAGTTCGAGGTGCCGGTGACGCTGTGGGAGGGCCTGAACACGCTCGTGCTGAAGCTCGCGCGCCACTGGGAGCGGCACTGGATGTTCTACGGGAACCTGCGTGACTGACGCGAAGGAGGGATCGTGATGCGCACACTGACAGTTGTGACGCTGCTGGCGCTGATAGCGGCGCCCCTGCACGCCGAGGAGGTTACGATCACCGGGCGGGTGGTCGGGCCGGACGGGGAGACCATCGGGGGGGCGACCGTCGGCGTCGTCACGGCCTTCATGCCGCCCTACCAGTGGGAGACGGGCGCCACGGCGGAGGACGGCAGCTTCGAGTTCACGGTGGGTGTGCAGGCCCCGCAGCGCATGACATTCGTGGCCGCGCGGGCGGAGGGCTATGCCGCGGGCGGTGCGATGAGCCGCGACGGCGGCCCCCTCGAAGTGAGGCTGTCCCGCGAAACCGCGTCCGTCTCCGGGACGGTCAGCGATGCCGAGGGCCGGCCCATCGAGGGCGCGCGCATCGAGGCGATGATGCTCCAGGGGCAGGGCGGTGGCGACGAGGAGGTCGCGGGCTTCTTCGTGGACTGGGAGCACGCCCCGTCAGTGCTGACCGACGCTGAGGGGCACTTCACGCTCGGCGGGCTCCCACCGGGCGTGCGCGCCATGCTGGCCGTGTCCGCAGAGGGCTTCGCGACATTCCGCAACGTCAACCCGCAGGGGCTGCCGCTGACCGGCCAGGACGAGGAGCTTGCGTACACGCTCCGCCCCGGCGGAGTCATCGCCGGACGCGTGACGCACGACGGTGAGCCGATCGCGAATATCGGCGTGCGCGCCTTCGGCGAGCAGGATGGGTCAGTCGGCTGGGGGACAGCCCGCACGGATGCGGAGGGGCGCTACGAGATCAGGGAGGTCGGTCCGGGGACGTACGCGGTGACCCTCCACGGTGGCCCCGAGGACCTCGTGGCGACGCCGGTGGAGAACGTGACCGTGAAGCCGGGCGAGCGCACCGAAAACGTTGACATCGAACTGACCTCCGGCGCGATCGTGCGCGGTCGAGTGACGTGGGAGGACACCGGTGAGCCGGTCGAGGGAGTGGCCGTCGGCTCGTATGAGTCGATGGGCAGCTTCAACCAGACCCAGACCGGCGAGGATGGCACGTATGCGCTTCACCTGCCACCGGGAGAGCATCGCGTGACCGTCATCGACCAGCGTGAGGACGCGCGCGGCCACGAGCCGGGCCAACACAAGGTCAGTCTCGCCCCCGACGAGGTCTTCGAGGGAGCGGACTTCACACTCACCCGTAAGCGCAGGATCACGCTGACGGTGCTCGGGCCGGATGGTGAGCCCGTGCCGAACGTGACCGTGCTCTGGGCCGCGAGCGAACGCTACGAAGGCCCTCTCGCTGTGGAGCCGACCGTCACCGATGAGGGCGGTCGCGCGGAGCTTCTCTTCGGCCGCATGGTCGGGGAGTGGAACAGCCCGCTGTCCGCGGCAGTGGCGCAGGACGAGGAGCGCGATTTCGCGGGCATCGCGCTCATAAATGGAGAGACCGACACCGAGGCGACGATCACGCTGGGGCCGGGCGCGTGGCTGGAGACGGCGGCACGGACCCGCGAGGGCGAACCGCTCGCGGGGATCAGTTTGCATCTGCGCTGGGAGCGCGACCGCGACAACGGCCTGCTGCCCGTGGAGATGACGACCGGCGAGGACGGGCGCGCGCGTGCCGGCCCTTTGCCGACGGGCATCACGCTGAACGTCATGCTCTCCGGTCGGCACTCCGAGAGCACGCTTGAGCCCGCGCGGGATGCGATGCCGAGGGTGGAGCTTGAGCCGGGCGAGACGCGGGAAGTCGGCCCGTTCGTGCTGGCGCCGGAGGGAATGACGGTTCGCGGCACGGTCATCGATGCCGAGGGCGATCCGGTCGAGGGCGCGATCGTGATAAGCGGTCGGAACGTGCACGGGGCGGAAGGGAAGACCGAGACCGACGCGGAGGGTCGGTTCGAACTGACGGGGATAAGTGTCAGCGAGGAGACGGTGACGATCCTCGCGGTGGCTGCCGATGGGAGCGCCGCGTGGGCGGAGCCGGTGGACCCGTCCATTGCGTTCGAGCCGACGCTGGAGCTTGGCACGCCGGGGTCGCTCGTCGCCACGATTACGGGCGCCGACGGCAGGCCCGCGCCGGATCTCGAGGTCCAGGTATTCGCAGGCAATCTCCGTATCTCACCGGCGGATGCGCTGCCCGTCGAACTGAAGACCCGTGCGACTGACCTGCGGACCGACGCCGAGGGGCGGGTGCGCGTCGAGGGCCTGGTCCCGGGCCTGGAGTATCACGTCATGTGGCGCACCGGTCCGGACGCGGAACACTGGGAAGGGGGCAAGTCGGTAACGATCTACGGGGACGGCGAGGTGATGGAGGTCGATATGACGATGGGCGAGTGAATGCGTCTGGCACTGAGGCGACGAACCGACGCTCGCGAAATGACGTATGCCCACGCGAAGGTGTCCCGGGAGCGTCGGACGATGGACGTGCTCTACATCTCAGGAAGCCCGCGGCGGGGCGGGAATACCGAGCGGCTCCTCGCCATCATGCAACAGACCCGGCCCGGCGCGATGCTGCGGGCCATGGACCACGAGATCGGCCCGTGCCGGTCATACCGGGCCTGTCGCGAGCAGGAATGCTGTGCGCTTGAGGATGACTTCACCGAAGTGTTCGTTCCGCGGATGACCGACTGCGACGCGCTCGTCATCGGCTGTCCGGTGTACTTCAACAACGTGCCCTCGCAGACCAAGGCGCTCATCGACCGCACGTGGGCGTACAAGCAGAGCTTCCGCAACACGATCGCGGGTGCCGTGGCGGTCGGGCGCAAGTACGGTGCGGAGAGCGCGATCACCGCGCTGCATTCGTTCTACCTCAAGCACAACATGATCCCGGCCAACCGCGGGGTGTGCGGGATCGCGTTCGGTGAGGGCGAGATTGAGCAGGACGCCGAGGCGCTGGAAGCGGCCGGGCGCCTGGCGCGCCGTATCATCGAGCCTGGTCGGCTGCTGGGCGTAGATGCCTGACAGGTCCGGCGACGGGAACGGCAACGGCACAAACAGGATTCGGGCTTCGCCCG
Organism: uncultured Armatimonadia bacterium; assembly: GCA_964484945.1. Lineage (GTDB taxonomy): Bacteria > Armatimonadota > Zipacnadia > Zipacnadales > UBA5352 > UBA5352. Next base: position 5,600 of record CAZAHB010000290.1, read on the forward strand.
ACAGGATCGGCGCTTCGCGCCGACCAGGATACGGCCAATGCTGAGATGAAGGCAAAGGTACAGGTGACGGCCACGGCACAGGTCACGGCCAGGGCCGACGTGAAGGCAAAGGGCAAAGGTACAGGTGACGGCCACGGCACAGGTGACGGCCAGGGCCGACGTGAAGGCAAAGGGCGAAGGTACAGGTGACGGCCACGGCACAGGTCACGGCCAGGGCCGACGTGAAGGCAA